>JBMOKS010000412.1:0-13179 GCA_049324355.1 Bacteroidota bacterium | reverse complement strand
GCACGGGTGCCATAGATCATATCTGTTTTTTCCATAGGTCAAATTAGAGTATAACTTGGCGCCTTAGGAGCGACGACGCACTCGGGGCAACCAAGGATCTGAAGATCAGATTTGAAATGCAAAATTGAATATAAAATCTCTAAATGATGCTATGTACCTTAACCTAAAATCGGCTGTTGCGAATAAGGTCCACTTTCTCGTACCACTCGTCGGTATATTTTCTGTCGCGGATCAGCACATAATTGTCGGGATCAAACAACGTCGAAGATTTCACAAAATTGAAAGTAGTTTTTCCATAAGTCCACACCTCGCGGTCGGAGAATTTGAACACCTCGTCAGGTGCGCCAAAAACTATATACACCATACCACGATCGGTCTTCCAACCTTCTTTATAGGAGGTGAAGAGCATGTTCGCAAGTTCTACTCGTTTGAAAAAATTGCGCATGAGCAGCTTGGCTCGTTCCGAGTCTTGCGTAATGTTGAGCACGATTCGGTCAAATTGTTTTTTATCGTTCCCTGAATTGCGCAGGCGGGCAAACTCCTCTTTGGTGCAAATGTAAACCAGCGGACCAACGAGGTCTTGTATTCTCGAGAATTTCGGATAGCCGTCTTCGGCGCGGAACGACAAGCCGACTGTTGAGTTGGTGTCTTTCTGGATCAGGTACAGTCCCTTTTTGTCGAAGCTCAGCTCTACATCAGGGGAGATCGCATAAACAGAATCAGACTTCATTTCTTTGGACACGCGGGCTTGCCCTTCTGAAAAGGCCGGAGCTGCTGCAGGAAAATTATCATTGTAATACGATACGATCAATGGCGAAGCGCCGTCGAATCCTTTCACTTGCAAAGCTTTAAATGTTCCTACAAAGTCGTCGAAAACAGGGGCTGTGCGGGTTTGCAGGTACCCAATCATGGCTGCAGCAGGATCGATTTCTTTGTAGAAGAACCAGGCACGTTTGGCCGGTGTATGAACCACCTTGGCCACCAATATTTTGGGAGCTCCGGCTTGATCCAAAGTAAAAGTGCCGCTAAGCTCTCCGTGGACCTGGCTGGTTTGTGGTGTGATGGCTAAAGGCGCGCCTACTTTTTCATTTAGTGCTTCCCGGCCTTCCCACTGAATGGTGAAATTTTCCGATCGGTACGTGGTGTCGCGCAGCTGGAGCCGGTAAAGAACTGTATAGCCTCCCGCCTGACGAAACGCTTTGACTTGAAACCTAATGGCCTGGTCGGGCTCATAGGCATATCTATAGTTGATTTCCCGGAGCGCCTGCCCCTGAGTCTGTAGCGCGATAAATAGAAGTATCAGTAGTATAGCCGATCTCATGAATTGAATTTGCTGGTGAAAATTTAGCAAGATTATCAATTAATGGGCCATGAATGCTCTACTTCCTGCAAAGATTAAATACTTTTGCGACCGTTATGGCCAAAGTTTACAGCACCGAAATCGCCAGCGACCAGATCGCTTCCGATAACCCCATCCACCAACGATTATTCAAGGCATATGTTGTGGCCAAAGAATATGTGAACGGCGATGCTTTGGAGGTAGGCTGTGGCGAAGGCCGTGGTGTGGGCCTGATGATAAATCAGGTCAAAAGTTTTACGGCTGTTGACAAGATCAAACCCGTTATCGATGAACTTCAAAAGAAGTATCCGGCGGGTAAATTCATAAGCATGAATATCCCGCCGCTATCGGGACTCGAGTCCAACGCCTACGATTCAGTGATAAGCTTCCAGGTGATCGAACACATTGAAGATGATCTCTTGTTCCTGAAGGAGATTCACCGTGTCATGAAACCGGGTGCTGTGGCCCTGCTCACCACGCCCAACCGAAAAATGTCGCTCACGCGAAACCCATGGCATGTGCGCGAATACCTTGCGCAGGAGCTGGCCGACCTCGCAAAAAAAATATTCAGCCAGGTGGAGATGAAAGGCATAACCGGCAATGCGAAGGTCATGACGTACTACGAACAAAATAAAAAATCTGTAGAACGATTCACCCGATGGGATTTCTTGAAGCTGCAATACCGGCTACCAGCTTCCATTCTGCGAATTCCCTACGAGATCCTGAATCGCTGGAATCGGAACAAACTTCAAACATCAGACAACAGTCTCGTGATGAACATTAAACACGAAGATTACCTCGTTACCCATAATGCTGCGGAGGCGCTGGATCTTTTGCTGATCGTGAAGAAATAACACCCCCTGTTCATGGTTCTCTTCCTGCAACCACCTCCTCATTTTGGCAGGAACTGACAATAAAATTTATACACCGATAAAAAACCGGCGAAGCATCTTTATTCATTAAATTTTTTAATTTGCTTTTTCAAAACTTAATTTATCAGTCCCTCGCCTCACCATATCTCAGAACCTGAACTGATTCGCCGCATCAGAGCGAAAGACCGTACTGCGCTGGAATATTTATACGATCATTATTCTGGCGCATTGTATGGCGTAATCCTTCGGGTGGTAAAAATAGAATCGGTGGCCGAAGAGGTGCTGCAAGACGTGTTCCTGAAGATCTGGAGCAGGTTCGACAATTACGACGAAGGCAAGGGCAAACTGTTTACGTGGATGGTGAACCTCACGCGCAACCAGGCTATCGATAAGACTCGCTCGCGGGAAATTAGTAAAGAACAGAAAACCAGAGGCATAGATAATGTCGTATCTAGAATAGACAATGCTGAATATACAGAACAGCGAATTGAAGGAATTGGCGTAAAAGAGATCATCAAAAACCTGCCGGAAGAGCAACAATTTGTGGTGGAGTATTTATACTTTAAAGGTTATACCCAATCAGAATTAGCCGAAGAATTTAACATTCCATTGGGTACCGTGAAAACGCGGCTACGGTTGGCAATGCAACAACTACGAACGAGCTTAGGAGTAACGTGAACATACAGGAATACATATCGTCCGGAATCCTTGAGGCCTATGTGATGGGAGAACTTGGCGCGCAGGAACGTGCAGAAGTAGAAAAAAACCTTCGGCAATATCCTGCTTTGCAACAAGAGCTCGCCGAAATTGAAGAAGCGCAGGAAAAGCTGCTGATGGAAACAGCCATTCAGCCCAGGCATGCCATGAAAGCCAGGTTGTTCGACAAGATCGATCAGCAAGCAACAGGCGCCAGGGTGGTTAATTTACCAGCCGACAGTCGTTTAGCAATCTGGCGATTTGCCGCCGCCGCATCAATCACCATAGCATTGATCTCCTCATATCTGGCTTATAACTATTGGAGCCGATGGACCTCCACAAAAACAGATCTTGCCATCCTGCTGGCACAAAATCAGCGGATAGCGCAAGATTACAACCAGGTGAATCAACGCCTCGATAAGATCGAGGAAGATCTGAAAGTCACCAGCGACCCTGAGTTTAAACGTGTGGTGATGATGGGAACTGAAATCGCCAAAGAAGCTACTGCCTATGTATACTGGAAGGAGTCTACCCGCGAGGTTTATCTCAGTATAAAAAACATGAAGCAACTTTCTCGTGAAAATCAATACCAGCTGTGGGCGATCATCGATGGCAAACCTGTTGATGCCGGTGTATTTGACGGAAACCTGGCAGGCCTCGTCAAAATGAAGGAAATCGGTCCGGGCGTAGCGGCTTTTGCCGTCACCGTCGAGCCGCGTGGAGGAAAGTCTTCGCCTACCTTAGAAACCATGCAGGTTTTGGGAAATGTGGTTAAGGGTTGACAAGCCTTTTTTATCGGAGAGAACTAAAAATCGAAGAATAGTGTAATCCAATTTGTAGGGTTGATCGTACGTATGCGTATACCCCTCTATTGAGCTATGAAAACATTATTGCCATTGCGTTCTTACTATGAGCGGGCAGAAATCTTCGTGTTATTGCTCATAATCACCGGTTTAGCTGCGTTATTGGTCGATTGGTTACAGTTACTGTAACCATGATAAGGCCCATTAACGGGCATGAAAAAGATGTTTCCGATGCGCAGCTATTTTGTTAGAGCCAAGGTTTTTGGCTTAATGCTGCTGTTTATAGTGCTTTTTAGTATTGTTTACCTCATTTATAGCTTTTTCCGCTCATAAAAGACTGATCCATCCAGGCCAAAATAATCTGCGGCATATTTCTAATTTTGTTGTCAGTCCAAAGTCCATGCTTTGGTCATGCGTAAAGTTCATACCCGAGGTGTGAATAAACGTGGCCTTCCGTGTCGTCTGCAACAGCGTGGGCGGGGTACGCGGCATACAGCATGTGTCTTTAGACATTTAAAATATTAACGCATGAAATCCTGCTTTTTTACCGCATTGCTATGCCTTGCATTTTTTTTCAGTCAGGCGCAAAAAACTGATTCCCTTTTGCAAATTCAATGGGAAGCGTCTCTTAAAAAATTAAAGGCCGGCGATCATAACGACGCCGCACTTGGATTTACACAACTCATCAACTCCGGTTTTTCAAACAAAGAAGTTTACCTCAAACGCGGCGTTGCTTACTATTCTTTGAAAGAATACGATAAAGCCAAAGCCGACCTCGACGAAGCCATTAAGGCCAGGATCAACACCGCCGAATTGTATGAGGCGCGCGGAAATTCCAGATATAACCTCGATGACTACCAGGGTGCTGCCGGCGACCTGGAGAAGGCTGTGGCCATGGGTGCCAATAGTTTTGAAACATTTGCCAACCTCGGCAATGCAAAATTTAGAATGGAAAATTATAAAGAGGCCATCACTAACTATGACAAAGCCATTGCCTCCGGTAAAGCTGACGCGATTTTGTACAATAACCGCGGCAAAGCGAAATTCAACACACAAGACTTCAAGGGGTCAGTTACCGATTTCGATAAAGCTATCGAACTTAAACCCGGTTATGACAAAGCGATAGAAAACAGGGCAGAGGCGCGTTACAAGATTCAAGACTGGAAAGGCTCGGTCGAAGATTTCGAAAAAATCCTCGTCACCGGCAGAGCCGATACGGAGATATACCAGAAAGTTGGTACTGCCAAGTATGCACTGAATAATCATCAGGGTACGGTAGATGCTTTGAATAAGGTTGTGCAGAAAGGTGTAAAAGACAAAGACGTTTTTAGAATGCTCGGTCTCAGTCAGGCGCAGCTCGGCGATTGCACCGAAGCTTCAAAAAGTTTGTCGGCCGCTGTTTCGTTGGGCATTGGCGACAAGGATGTGTTCTATCAACTTGGATCTTGTCAATACAAAAACAAGGAATATCAGGCAGCGATCGAATCGCTAAGTCGCGCGATCAACGCCGGTATCAATACAAAAGAGGCTTTTTTATACAAGGCGCAATCTGAGTTTGCCCAAAAAGATAATGACAATGCGCTGAGAGATTATGAAAAAGCAATTTCATTGGGCGTGAACGACGCCGAAGTTCATAAGAACGCTGGTGATATTAAATTTTTGAAGAACGATTTCGCCGGAGCCATTAAAGCTTACGACAATTCCATCACGCTCTCTCCGAAAGACGCCATCGTGTTCAATAACCGCGGCAAAGCCAAATTCAACACACAGGATTTTAAGGGATCGATCTCTGACTTCGACAAAGCACTGGAATTAAGACCGGATTACGACAAGGCTCTCGAAAATCGCGCAGAAGCGAAATACAAAATTCAGGACTGGAAAGGCAGCGTTGCGGATTTTGAAAAAATGCTGGCCGCCGGTAGAGCTGACACTGAGATCCATCAAAAAGTAGGAACCGCCAAATATGCCTTAAGCGATTTTAAGGGCACCGCAGAATCGTTGACAAAAGTTGTACAGAAAGGAGTCAAAGACAAAGAAATATTTAAGATGCTTGGACTAAGTCAGGCTTCCGTGGGCGATTGTGCGGAGGCAGCTAAGAGTTTGTCGGCTGCGGTTTCGATGGGACTAACCGATAAAGATGTTTTTTATCAATTGGGAACCTGTCAGTATAAAAACAAAGAATATGCTCCGGCCATTGAGTCTTTGAGCCGGGCCATTACCGCGGGCGTTAATACCAAAGAAGTTTATCTCTATAAAGGTTTTTCGGAGTATGCACAAAAAGACAGCGACAATGCATTGAAGGATCTGGAGAAGGCTGTTTCGCTTGGTGCCAATGAAGCTGAGGCTTTCAAAGTGCTGGGTGATATTAAATTTTTGAAAAACGATTTTGCCGGAGCGGTAAAATACTATGACAATGCCGTGAATGCCGGCAGCAAAGATGCCGTAGTATTCAACAATCGCGGCAAAGCAAAAATGAACCTGAATGATTTTCAGGGATCGATCGGTGATTTTGACAAAGCCATTCAAGCCAATGCCACCTATTCAAAAGCGTTTGCCAATAGGGGCGCTGCAAAGTTTAATTTGAAGGAGTACGCGGGCGCTGCAGATGACCTCGAAAAATCAAAAACCGGAGAAGGCGAATCGCCGGAGCTGCTGAAGATGTTGGGCGTTTCATATTACAGTCTGAATAAAAAAGATCAGGCGAGCACTAACCTTGAAAAAGCACTGAAGGCCGGTGTGAAGGATGGCAAGGTGTCGTTGTATGCAGGATACCTCCGTTTCGACGCCAGTGATTTTAAAGGAACAGTTGAGGCCCTGACTGCTGCCGAAATGGCCGGAGAAAAGGAAGACGATGTTTACCTGAAACGTGGTAAGGCATCGTTTCAGCAAAAAGAATATCGGGCAGCCATCATCGATCTGGAAAAGACAGTTGAGAAAGGTAAGGCAGACCTGCAAGCCTATGAAGGTTTAGGATTGTCATACATTTTAACACAAAAGGAAAAAGAAGCTTTGCCGCACCTGGAGAAAGCGGCAGCGCTTGGCACTAAGAACAAAGACATCTATTTTCAACTGGGCAACGCCCGATACAAACAAAATAATTTTACCGGCGCCATTGAGTCATACGATAAAGCCATGACACTGGGAGCCACCGATGAGATCATTTACAACAACCGTGGTAAGGCGAAGCTCAATGCAGGGATGGCGAAGGAATCGATCGCTGATTTTGACCGCGCCCTGGGCTTGAAGAAAGATTATACGCAGGCATTGAGAAACAGAGCCACTGCTAAATATCAACTCAAAGATTATCCCGGCGTGATAGCCGATGCTGCCATCGTAGTGTCGCGGGGCGAGGCCGGTGCAGATGACTATGCCATGCTGGGTATTGCAAAATATTCAACGAAAGATTTTACTGGCGCAGTGCCCGACCTCACCAAAGCGTTGGAGAGCGGCACCAAAGACCTGAAAGTATACGGCGCACGCGGAAGCTCATTATTTGAACTTAAAGAATATGAAAAATCAATTCCCGACCTGACCAAGGCCATCGAGAGCGGCGACGTCGATAGCGGTTTGTTGTTCAGGCGCGGTGCTGCAAAATATTACCTGAAAGATTACAAGGCAGCTTTTACCGATCTGGATAAAGCGATAAACACCGGCGCCAAAGACGCCCTTGCATTTGATATGCGTGGCTACTGCCGTTACGACAACAAGAGTTACGACGACGCCATAAACGATTTCAGTCAGGCGATCACGGCCGATGCGAAATTAGCCATTGCATTCTATCATCGTGGTGATGCCAAGTTTGCCAAAGAAAATTTACCCGGCGCCATCGAAGATTATAACCAAGGTGTGACACTTGGCTTCAGAGAGCCTGTGATCTACAATAACCGCGGCAAGGCTTATTTCAAACAGGAGAATTATCAGGCGGCGATCAAAGATTTTGGCGATGCTATTGCCAAGAACGGAGAGTATACCCGCGCATACGAGAACAGAGGCCAGGCTTATTTAAAGCTCAGCAGATTTGAAGAGGCCTCCAAAGATTTTCGCATGGTAGAGAAACTGACGGAAAAGCCAGGCCCGGAGCTTTACCATTTGTTGGGCGACACGTATTACAGTATGAAGCAATTTGCACCGGCCCTGGAGTATTATGACAAGCTGGTGGAGGCCGGCGTAAAAGACAAGGACGTATTCTACAAAAGAGGTTTAATGCTGTTGGAAAACGGAGAGTTTCAGGCGGCGATCAGCGACTTTGAAAATGCGCAGAAAGCTGGTGAGAACAGTGTGCAATTTTATCTTAATAAGGGTCGTGCACATCTTGGGCTGGAAGATACAAAGTCGGCAATCCTGGCGTTGAACAAAGCCATTGACGTAGATCCAAAAAATTTCGACGCTTATTTCAATCGAGCGCTGATCAAAGAATCGATCGAAGACTACGAAGGCGCGGTGGTTGATTACAACAAAGTGATCCACTTAAATCCCAACGACGCCATCGCCTATTACAACCGGGCTACCTGCAAAAGCAATTTGGACGACTATGGCGCCGGCGTGTCAGATATGGATGAAGCGATTCGTATCGAGCCTAAAAATGCTTCATTCTACAAACAGCGCGGTAATTTTTACTATCAGCTGAATGAAAAAGAAAAAGCCTGTTTCGATTGGCGGAAGGCGGTGGAGTATGGCGATGCGAAGGCCCGCTTTCAGATCGATAATTATTGCGGCAAGTAATTTTCGCGCACCTTCTTCTGATTTGCGTGTAAAGACGGAGTTTTCTCATGGAAGACTCCGTCTTTTTTATTACAAAACGCCATTTTCACCCTTGTTGGTTGAGTTTTGCTTCGGTTCCGTAGATTTTCTTACACGCAAAAGAGTGCCCATATATGTTGGTTTTCTAAGCGGCTATTTAGAGACAATTTTGAGTAGGTATGAGAAGAGAAATAGTCATGAAAAAATTAGTGCTTTTTGTACTGGTGTGGATGGCTGGTGTTACGATGGCCCAGTCGAGCGATGAGATAACCGGTACGGTTACCGCTGTGTTAGATGGCAACACCGTTGAGGTGCTCACCGTCAACAACGAACTTCACAAGTTGATGCTCGCAGGGGTCGATAGCCCGGAGCTTACGCAGGAGTTTGGTGAGAAGGCCAAAAGATTTTTGGAGAAGCTCACCTTGCAAAAAGAAGTTAAAGTGCAGTTTCAAGGTAAAGACAGAAAAGGAAATCATTTAGCCATTGTGTTGCTGAGCAAAGGTGAGGTCGACGTGCGTGTAGAATTGTTAAAAGAAGGTTTGGCGTGGACGGCAGAAAAGAATCCGTTGCCGGAACTGGAAACACACCGCACGTGGGCCGAGCAAAAAGGTAGAGGTTTATGGAAGCAGGAAAATCCCACACCTCCATGGACGTATCGTCGGCAGCAAACTATGCTGCAGCCCAAACAAAGTTAGACTCAAGATACATTTAGGTAATAGGTCGTAAGGAGTAAGAACCGCCCTTTGTTGGCGGTTTTTTTCTTCTTAACTTATAAGACTTTCGTTCGTCGGCTGTAATAGCAGGTAAACATGACTGAGATACTTTTTTGAGTTATGAAAAGTTTTACAGTTGCTATGCTTAAACAATCAATTATTGTTGCGCTTGTGGTGCTGCTGGCAACTACTTTTTCCATGGCTCAGAGCAAACCCAAGAAAAAGAAAAAGGCAAAAGCCGATACGGCGCAGCCGAACACTTTGGAGCCTTATTACCCCAAAGAAAATCTCGCACCGAAAAAGACCAGGCGATCTTCAAAGAAAGGTCCTACCTACAATTCCGAGCAGGAATATTATGAGCGACTTGCGGCGTTGGATAAAACGCGAAGGAAAAATGAGCGAATGCAAGAACTGCCGCAGTACTCCGATCCTATGTATTTCGGTCACAAACATCCGCCGAAGAAACGCTCACCCAAAAAAATGAGGTTCTGCAAAGTGTGTGGGATACGACATTAAAAAAATGCAACACTTTTTTTTCACGACTTGCACCCTGGAACAACGCGACGCTGGACGCTTGATTCTGGATACCTGACCTTGTATACTTGAGCTTGACGGGTCTTTTTGCCAGCGAATTCGGGAGTTTGATTTAAGACCGAGGTTAACGAAGGGGTGATTTTTGAAGTCTTTTAATGCTCAGTTATTCCTAAACCTGGATTTTTATTTCCGATCAAACATCCAGTATCCATCCAGCATCTGGGGTCAACGCCCCGGCATCCAATTATCCAGCAAGCTGCATCGAGTATCCACTACCTGGCGTTAGGTATCGCTGCATTTGTAGTGCACTTCACTTCATCGTAACTTAGTCCACGATGAACATTTCTGCTTACATTGAGCACACCAATCTCAGCCCTACGCTCGGCATTGGTGACATTGACAGGCTGGTGGCCGAAGCGGTGCAGTTTGGGTTCCTTGGCGTGTGTGTTCCGCCATTTTGGGTGCGTCGGGCCCGCCGTGAGATCGGAAAAGAAAAAATTTTTTTAGTGACGGTAGCGGGCTTCCCGCTGGGGTATAACATGACCGAGACCAAACTTGATGAAATCAAGCGTGCAATCGATAACGGAGCCGACGAAATCGATGTAGTTTGGAACATAACTTCCTTCAAAACAGGTATTCCCTGGACGAAAATTGAGGTGGCAAAATGTAGTAAACTGGCGCACGATCATCAGAAACTATTGAAAGTGATCATCGAGACTGCTTATCTTTCAGATTCTGAGATAGAACAAGCTTGTAAAATTTGTGCAGATGCTGGTGTCGATTTTGTAAAAACATCGACTGGCTTCGCGCCAACAGGAGCCACAGTTGAACACGTCATGCTGATGAAAAAAACTTTACCATTGGGCGTAGGCATCAAAGCGTCGGGAGGAATAAAAACCTACGAAAAGGCGCTTGCCTTGATCGAAGCCGGGGCCCACAGGTTGGGAACATCATCGGGCATCTCCATTGTCGAATCAATTAATCGTAAACCGTAATCATAATGAATCAAATCCTGGCGAATGTTTTCCCGACGGAAAGCAACATTCCTGATCAGTTCAAAATTCCTCAATCGGTAGATCAGCGCGAATACCTGATCGACGGGCAACTAAAAACCTGGAACGGAAATCTCAATCCTGTGCTCAGTCCGGTTTTTGTGAAGGAAGGAAATGAATATAAACAAAAAGTTATTGGCAGCACGCCGTTGCTAACCTCCAAAGAATCGCTCGAAGCTTTAGACGCCGCCGTGAAGGCTTACGACCTCGGCCATGGACTGTGGCCTACCATGAGCGTTACGCAACGTATCGAACATGTAGAGAAATTTCTGGCTGCCATGCGCAAAAAGCGCGACGAAGTGGTGAAGCTCTTGATGTGGGAGATCGGAAAAAGTCTGAAAGATTCCGAGAAAGAATTCGATCGCACTTGCGACTACATTGTAGACACCATTAAAGCCTTGAAAGATCTTGATCGCAATTCGGCGAAGCTGGTCGAAGAGCAAGGGTTCATGGCGCAGATCAGGCGTGTTCCGCTGGGCGTTGCCCTTTGCATGGGGCCGTTTAATTACCCGCTCAACGAAACCTTTACTACACTGTTTCCGGCGCTCATCATGGGCAACACCGTAGTGTTTAAACCGGCGAAGTATGGCGTGCTGCTCGTAAGACCACTACTGGAAGCTTTTCGCGACAGTTTTCCTCCCGGTGTGATCAACATCATCTATGGACGTGGACGCGAGACCGTTGGCGCGTTGATGGAAACCGGGAAGGTAGATGTGTTTGCATTCATCGGCACGAATAAAGGCGCCAACGACCTGAAAAAACTTCACCCTAAACCACATCGCCTCAAGGCCATTCTCGGCCTCGACGCAAAAAATCCTGCGATTGTATTGCCCGATGCGGATATTGACAATGCCGTTTCCGAATGTATCACCGGATCACTTTCGTTTAACGGTCAGCGATGCACCGCTTTGAAGATCCTGTTTGTTCATGAAGATATAGTCGAAAAATTCCTGGAGAAATTCAAAGCCGAGATCAAAAAATTAAAACCTGGCATGCCGTGGGATCCTGGTGTAGGCCTAACGCCCGTACCCGAACCTGGAAAAGTTGAATTTTTAAAGGGCCTTGTGGACGATGCGAAGAAGCATGGCGCCAAAATCGTTAATGAAAATGGCGGCGAAACCTTGCATTCATTTTTCTATCCGGCATTGATGTATCCCGTGAATGATAAAATGAAATTGTACTACGAAGAACAGTTCGGACCTGTCATTCCCGTGGTTCCATTCAGCAGTGACGACGACGCGATCCGTTATGTGGTGAATTCAAACTACGGTCAGCAGATAAGTATTTTCGGAAGCGACTCCAAGCGCGTGGCCAGGTTAATGGATGCTTTTGTGAACCAGGTGGGCCGTATCAATCTCAATACACAATCACAGCGCGGGCCGGATACCTTTCCTTTCAACGGAAGGAAAGACTCTGCCGAAGGCACACTTTCTGTGGCCGATGCACTGCGCGTGTTTTCGATCAGAACATTGGTGGCAACCAAGAGCAGCGATAGCAACAAACAGATCATGAGTTCTATTATTCGCAATCATGAGTCTGCTTTCTTGAGCACTGATTATATTTTATAATATTTTTATCTGTTAAATTGATAGGGCAATTCTTGCAAAAGGATTGCCTTTTTAATGGATAAATTTTTTCAGCATGGCCAAACATTTTTCAATACAGGTATTCGGAAAAGTGCAGGGAGTGTTTTTTCGGGCATCTACTCAGGAGAGAGCGCATGAGTTGAATATTCATGGTTTTGTGCGAAATGAACGAGATGGCAGCGTATATATCGAGGCAGAGGGCGAAGAGCACGCGCTTCAGCAGTTTATTCAATGGTGCCAACACGGGCCGCGGCAGGCGCGCGTTGAGCGATGTTTGGTTAGGGAGGGAGACTTAAGGGGTTTTGAGAATTTCAACATCACGAGAGGTTAAGTTTTTGGAGAGCGAACCACTTATACTTGAGAAGTTCGAAAAATCAATTTTTTATATAGGCCTATTAGGTGGGCAATCCAAACCCGAGTGGGTGCTACTCTTCGCGTGTATGCGCCGCTTGAGCAACACCCTACCCGAGCCGGGAGTAAGGTTTTTGAACCCTATTTGTTCAGGGCGACAGCGCGCGAAGGATAGCCTACCGGCGAAGCAGGTGTGCCAGTGTTTACGGTTACACCATCCCACATAATGTTACCGTTGGCTTCTATGCCTGCCAGAACCATGGTTTCCTGACCATGGTCGTTAATGGCATTGCCAAAATAGATTCCGGCTGCATTCTTTTGAGCAAGAACTTTTTCCAGGTCCTGCTTCTCGAAATGTACGGCCTTGGTATGATGGGGGTACGTAAGCTGAAAGTTCTCGATCATTTCCTGCGCTTTGGCTTCGGCAATCTGCGCTCCGATATCTTTCAGGTTGTCACCTTCTTTCGGGCACATGGGCGGGCAAGGGTAACTG
>JBMOKS010000411.1:0-13235 GCA_049324355.1 Bacteroidota bacterium | reverse complement strand
GGTGTGACGGTATTATAAGAAAGATTAATGATTGTCATGGAGATGATCGAGGGTGTATGAATGGCGTTTCTGTTCCATTTAGCGGGTGATAGATCCGTTCCTCGATGCGTATATGCGCAATCCTCCAACCACACCGACCACCGGTATTATGAACAATCCGCACAGCAGGGCCGGCAGGTTTTTTCGAAGCTCCTTTTTCACCAGGAAAATATTTAACTATTTAAAGTAGCGATAATTCATTTGAAATATACCATGAAATTTTCTCGTTCATTTTTTTAAATTTGACAAGGTTGCGTCACCACAATAGTTACTTCACGGCGGCCCCTGATGTTTCCTCAAGCCCTAATTTTGATGATCTATGGCCATGCGTAAAGTTTTGTTCTTCAATCCCAGGGCTGGCGATCCACTGCATATTATTCCCAACGCTATTTTAGCCATTGCTGCCTCCATCGAAGGGCAGGTTGACTACGCTATTGTCGACGGGAACCGCGAACGAGATCCGTTAAAAAAAATTCTGGCGTACCTGAACACCGGTGAATACGGCTTCTTTGCCTCCACAGTCATGCCAGGGCCTCAGCTCAGACAAGCGATACCTTTTACAAAAATCATACGCAAACAATTTCCCAACATAAAAATTATCTGGGGAGGATATTTTGCATCTAACCACCACCGTACCGTGATCTCATCAGGTGTGGTCGATGTAGTCGTTAACGGCCCCGGTGACAAGTCTTTCCCGGCACTTCTCCACGCTTTGTCTAATGGAAGCTCTTTGCAGGAGATTGAAAATCTCGTATACCTCAGCGCAGCAGGCGAAGTGATAAAAACCAAAAAAGCCAGCCTATACGATCAAGACACGTTAGCGGCTCTTCCATACGATAGGCTGAACAAATTTTATTCGATTGATGGATATCTTGGCAAAACCTTTTTAGGAACCAAAACGATCGCCTACCATTCGAGCATAGGTTGTCCCTTTACGTGTTCTTTCTGTGGCGTAGTGCCAATTTTCGAGGCGCGCTGGAAAGGGAAGTCTGCTGCCTTGATCTACAAGGACATTAAATACCTGAAAGAGAAATTTGGCGGGAACGCTTTTCAGTTCCACGACAATAATTTTTTCGTTTCTGAAAGACGCGCCGTTGAATTTGCCAAGTTAGTAGAGCCGGAAAAAATGAAATGGTGGGCCGAGGGGCGGATCGACACCATGGACCACTTTTCGGATGAGTCCCTTCAAGCCATCGCCGATTCGGGTTGCACCATGATCTTCTTTGGGGCCGAGAGCGGCAATAATCGCCTGCTTCATCAAATGGATAAAGGCGGAAAACAAACGGGCGAAAAAATAAAAGCCTTCGCTGCCCGCATCAAAAAATTCGGGATCATTCCGGAGTATTCTTTCGTGCTGGGGCTACCTGCACCAACTAAACAACAAGTTTGGCAGCAGATTTACGACGAGGTGGCCTTCATCAAGGAGGTAAAAGCCATCAATCCGCAAACGGAAATTGTAATTTATGTCTTCACACCAGTGCCAACCGAAGGGTCTGAGCTTTACGCAGAGGCCGAAGCCAAAGGATTTTCATTTCCAAAAACATTAGATGAATGGTCGCAGCCCCAGTGGCTGAACTTCGATCTTCACCGCGAATTCCTCACACCCTGGCTTACACCCGAAATGATCCGGTACATTCACGATTTTGAAACCGTAGTACACGCTCAATATCCAACCGTAAGCGACTATAAGCTTTCAACATTCCAACGAAAACTGATCAAGCACATTTCATCGCTGCGTTATAAGATGAATATTTTCAGCTATCCCTACGAACTGAAAGCCATCATGAAATACTGGCTTCGTTATCGTCAACCTGAAATTCAAGGATTATAATGAGCTGGTGGGAAAGAAAACGGCACATCAGAACACTCTCCCCCTTGGAAGGATACAACCTTTGGGCCGCCACTTATCAACAAGAATCAAATCCTATAAAAGATCTCTCCGATCGGTTTATTGAAAAAAATCTGCCTGACCTGCACGGCAAATCGGTTTTGGATTCCGGATGCGGAACCGGGAAATTCTGCGGCGTTGCCACAGCACAATTTGCCACCAAAGTTGTAGGCCTCGATCTCTCGCCCAAGATGATCGAAACGGCCAGGAAAGAAAATCCGTCGGTAGAATTTTTATGTGCAGATCTTTCATCGGTGAGTCTCTCAGAAAACATTTTTGACGTAGTGGTGTGCGCTTTAGCATTGGGTCATATTGAAGATTTGGAGCCCGCACTAACTACTTTGTCAAAATCCCTCAAAACAGATGGCGTGTTGGTAATAACTGATTTTCATCCTTTTCTCACCATACAACGATCAAAAAGAACATTTAAAGACGTTGCTTCCGGTAAACACTTCGAAGTGCGGCATTACCTTCATCTTTTTCAGGATTACTTTGCCATTTTTGCTCAGCACGACGTCATCGTCGAAGTGCTGGAGGAGCCTCGATACAATAACACGCCTGTGGTCTTTGGCATCAGAGCAAGGAAAAAATAATTATGGATCTGTTACTTCGGCAGCTGACGTGGCACAATGGCAATGAAGAACTTTCTGGCGACATCAGGATCAGTAGCGGAGTGATCGTTGAAACGGGCAAAGATCTGCTCAGAAGGAGAGGCGAACATGCCATTGAGTTACCCGATCATTTTATTTATCCCGGCCTGATCAATGCCCACGATCATCTGGAAATGAATCTTTATCCAAGGCTTGGTAGTCCACCGTACCAAAATTATGTACAGTGGGCGAACGATATTTTCAAAACGGCGCAGCATTCCTATCGGGCAATTGAAGAAGTTGACATAGAGGATCGATTGCTTTGGGGCGGTATAAAAAACTTACTCGCGGGCGTCACCACGGTGGTCCATCATAATCCATGGCACCGCATATTATCGGAAAAAAAATTTCCGGTCCAGGTGGTTAAAATCAGCTGGGCTCATTCGCTCGAATTCGAGAAGAAGATACGGAATTGTTTTCCTAAAAAAGGAAATACGCCGTTCGTCGTTCACGCGGCCGAAGGCACCGACGCACTGGCCTACACCGAGATCTCGGCGCTCGATACACTAGGTTTGATCCAACGCAACACTACGCTGGTGCATGCGATAGCGATGAGCCAGGCGGACATGAACAATATTGCTCAACAACAAGCGTCCATCGTCTGGTGCCCTGCGTCGAATATCTTTATGTTTGGAAAAACGGCCGACATTCCTGCCTTAAAAACCAACGTCAGGGTCGCGTTGGGCTCAGACTCCACGATGACAGGATCACCTACCCTGCTCCACGAAATTCAATTCGCTTCAAAGTTAAAACTGGTTCATGCCGGTGAAATTTATGAAATGGTTACTGGCACGCCCGCCCGCATATTTGGTTTACCCGGCAATGGTATCCGGGCAACTAGTGCTGCAGATCTCTCCATTACACCAATCAAAAACAAAAACTATTTTGAAAACCTGGCCATGACTAAGCCGGCAGACATCACGGCAGTGATTAGACAAGGCGATGTCCGGCTCAGTGACGATAAATACTTCAACAAACTGCCACTCAAATACACCATCTATATCGAAGGGGCACCAAAAAAAATAAGTATTGATGTAGCTGCGCTAAAGCGAAAAATTGAAAGAAAAGTAGGCACCGCTATATTGAACGAAGGCGAGCTTTGGAGAATGATCGGCGTGTGAGTTCTTAGTTCATTTCGGTTACACCAAGTTTGAGCGAACAAACACACTTGCGGCAAATCGGGTCTTTATCCGTTCGCAGAGATTTCCGAAAATGGATCGCTTTATCGGTATTAATGATGTCCGAAAAATTCTGTTGATAAATGTTGCCGTAAGACTCATGAAAAAAGCATGGCTTTACATTGCCATCGGATTCTATTACAGCAGAGACCCACGGCGCATTGCATTGCGCTGTCGGAAAATCGTCTAGTCCATTCACTGCTTTATAATACTGAACGATTTTTTTCATTTTTGTAGGAGACTCCGCAATGAAACCTTTTTCGAAATCCGATTGTAAAATCGTGAATGCCTGGTTAAGCTGTTGTTCAAAGTCACGAGTCTCCTCTGCCGAAAGGGCAATTTCGCTGATTCGTTCTTGCCCCCAATGTTGCTCGTGGTTAAAAGCAGATGTGGAAATATCCGCCGCAAGAAATGAAATTCGATCCAGCCCGATCTCCCGCGCAGCACGAACAGTATTAACAAAGTCTGCATAGTTGTATCGCTGCAATACACATCGGGCGCTAACCCTGAAACTCCGGCTCAAATTTTTCAAAGCCTTCACGCCCATGGCCAGCTTATCAAACGCGTCGGGAATATTTCTGATCTTATTGTGAATCTCTCGGCTGCCGTCAAGCGACACGATAACTTCGTGGCAGTGTTCAATTACAGCCTGAGCGTTCTTTTCCAAAAGCAATCCGGTAGATAATAGTGTGATCAGGATATTCTTTTCTTTCAACACTTCACAAAAGGTCCAGAGATTAGAGTGCATCAGCGCCTCGCCTCCGGAAAATACAACTTCTCTTACTCCCAGTTTTTCAAAATGAACAGCGTGTTTTCGAAGATCGTCTGCCGATATTTCCCGTTTCTGGTGGTTGGCCTTCCAAATGTCACACATTACGCAGCGGCAGTTGCACCGGCTGTGTGGCATCAGCACAACAATCGGCAGATTGTAAATGCGATGGGTGTACAAGGTTAAAAGGCGCCTGAACATTGTTTCAAGTTACGCAACCCCCCTTACTCATGAAAATGTGATAACGTCCTGATTTTTGTTACAATGCATCAGGCAAATCGATCATCGACCTCCGCCAAAATATTGAACTGATAGCGCGATTGGAACACCGCTTCGTCGTACGGAACGAATTTACCCTCCAGATCGCCCTTCAGAGTGTATCCCAACGATTTCAACTTCGTGGTAATCTCACTCAGCGACGATTGATTTTGGGCGTACCATTCAGGCGTCGCCTCGAAAAGAATGGCCGGTTTAAATTTCTCTATGGTATTCCAACCACCTTTAAGAACTTCAGGCTCAAATCCTTCAACAATGATCTTGATAAAAGAGATGTTCGAAAACGACAGCCGATCCAAAGGCTGCACTTCAACTGCAAACTGTCCTGGCGAATTTCGTGGAAGAATTTTTCCAACGCCCGAGTTGGTTTCAGGATATTGAAATGATCGATGGGCAGATTCATTTCCCAAAGCCAAGGCACGCACCTGAACCGTTTCAGAAAGGTCAGGATTGAGTGTAAGGTTATGCAGATAACGTTTGAACATGATTGGGTTTGGCTCAAACGCGTTGATCTTAAAACCGGGGATTTTATGCTGTCGCGCGAAAGTCGCGAGACGTAAGGAAAAAGATCCGAAGCTTGCGCCAACGTCCAGGATTGTGCTATGGGGTGTGACGTATTTTTTTGCCAATTGCCACGCGTTATCATGAGCTGCGTAAAAGAGTCGCCATTGCACATAATCTGAACGATTGACCTTAAAACGTGTGCCATCCCTCACGATCAGGTGATCGTCATCCCGGTCGTACGCCGACGAAAGTGGAATGAATTTTCTGAATAATACAGACCTTCTTCCCAATGCAATAAACCACTCCTCTACCCGCAAGCCTCTCACTATCTTATGTATGATCTGAGTGGTCTCTTTCATAGGGCAGCGGTGATGATCATATCATGTATTCCACACCCACTGCCACCAACGCGCCAAATACTGCCACGGCCAACTTTCTTGCATTGAATCTATGATCGGGGCTGCTCTCAAACACGATCGTTGTAGAAATGTGAAGAAAATTACCACAAACCAGCGCATATAAGTAGATAAGGTTAGTAGCCGACAAGATCTCGGTCTGCGCCATATATGTGCTGAGCAGAAGGCCAAACGGAGCCGCGAGGGAAAATCCGATAAGATGGGGCAAGGCTTTGCTCTTTGAACGAAGCTGCATGGCTAGAACGGTCATTAACGCAAAGGCAGCAGGAGCTCTATGTAAAGCAATGCCCAACAAGATCGCGTTTGTGTCATACACGTCGCCCATGTTAGCAGGCTGCGCCAGAATCCCGCCCTCGAGAAACGCGTGAATGCACAGCGCCAATAACAATACGATCGCCGATACCTGCTGATGACGGTGATTGCCGTGGTCGTGGTGATGACGGTGGTCATGAGCCTGATGATCGTGGGTATGAATATGGCCGTGCTCAACACCCGATGTAAAATATTCCAGCAGCTGCTGCAGAAAAAATCCTGCGAGTACAAACAAACCGATCAGCTCCACCCCTAAGCTTTGTCGAAAGAGTTCGGGCAGAATATGTGTGACCGTGATGCCAAAGAGGTAAGCGCCGGCAAACACCAGCAGCAACTTAAAGTTCGTGTTCTTTCCTTTGGGGATTAAATAGATCAGCAGACCCGAGAGTAATGGTGTGAAGAAGAGGACAGTGAGTTTTAGTATCATATTGATTTATTCGAACTGGGTTACTGGCCTTAAGCCAGGGGTGACAAACATTTCTATTTTTCCTTGAGGCGTTGAATACATGAGGATAACTTCGAAAGCCGGCGAACGATCTAAAAATTCGAACGTCTTTGCCAGGCCCATCGCTATAAATGCGGTGTCCCATCCGTCGGCGGTAGTGCAGTCGCTGGCAAATACCGACACGCTCAGCAACTCGTTAATTACCGGATAGCCTGTCTTCGGGTCTATCGTATGGCCATACTTCCGGCCATCGATCACCCGATAGTTAAAATAGTTTCCGGCAGTGGTGAATGACTGATTTTTCAGCGTGACATACGCCTTGAAGAACTGTTCCTCCTGCGTTGAGTTCGGATCGAGAATGCCGATCTGCCAATATTTGTTCTTCTTTAAATTTTTTCCTGAAGCAATGCCCTCGCCGCCCAATTCCACCAGGAAATTTTCAATGCCTTGTTTTCTGAAAAAGTCCGCGATCACATCAACACCATATCCTTGCCCAATGCCACCCAAGTCGAGCTGAATCCTCGGGTCTGATTTTTGGATACCCAGTTCGCTTAACTGAAGTTTTTCGAAGCCTATAAAATTTCTAATAGAATCGATCTCATGCGAGGAAAGCTGCCGCGCTTTTGCAGGACCAAAACCCCAGGCATTTACCAGCGGCATCACCGTGAGGTCGAATGCACCATCGGATGCTCTGAAAATTTCTTCCGATTTTTTTAATACGGGCAGTAAATGCGGAAGCTGGAAAGAAATTCCCGTGGCTGTGGCATTAAATAAGGAGACTTCCGACAACGGGTCATAATTGTTGATGGCGCGATTCACATCCTGCAACAGAGAATCAACCGCAGTCTTAAAATTACGCTGTTGCTTATCAAAATAGGTGATGTGATACGTGGTGCCCATGGTCATACCGTCAATGATGATGGGTTCAACATCGCGGCGGGGTGTTATCGATGAAGCGCTCTCCACGGCAAACAGTACGGTTGCAAAACAGATAATACTCTTGCGAATGATCTTCTTTACCGGCATCCCATTGAATTTTGTGGACAAATTTATGGAAATTGATCTAAATGCAACAATGTTGTAAAAAGAAACTCATGGCTTCTTGAAATAGAATTGAATCTGTACCTTCGTGAGATCATTGGTGAAATTATGCGAGAAGATTACCTGCAAAGCGATAGTGAAGGATTGAACGCCGCAGAAAAAGAGTTTGAGAAAGCTTTGCGCCCCCTTTCTTTCCACGATTTTACCGGCCAGCAAAAAGTTGTTGATAACATCAAGGTATTTGTGATGGCCGCCAAGCAGCGCAGCGAACCCCTAGATCACGTGCTGCTGCATGGACCTCCGGGGTTAGGAAAAACTACGCTGTCGCACATCATCGCTAATGAACTTCAATCGAACATAAAGATCACCTCCGGGCCGGTGCTCGACAAGCCCAGCGATCTTGCGGGCCTGTTGACCAACCTTGAAGCGCACGATGTACTATTCATCGATGAGATACATCGGCTAAACCCCATTGTTGAAGAATACCTTTATTCGGCTATGGAAGATTTTCGCATCGACATCATGCTCGACTCGGGGCCGAATGCGCGTTCTGTTCAAATAGGACTCAACCCTTTTACGTTGATTGGCGCCACGACCAGGGCCGGCTTGCTCACGTCGCCACTACGCGCGCGCTTTGGCATCAACGCCAGGCTGGAGTATTACGACGCCGAGTTATTGACAACCATTGTGAAACGCTCAGCTTCCATCCTCAACACCCCTATTGAAGAAAATGCCGCTTTTGAAATTGCCCGGCGCAGCCGTGGAACGCCACGCATTGCGAATAACCTACTGCGACGCACACGCGACTTTGCGCAGATCAAGGGCAACGGTGTGATCACAAAATCCATTGCCCAAATTGCCTTGCTGGCACTCGACGTAGATGAAAACGGATTGGACGACATGGACAACCGTATTCTTCAAACCATTATTGAAAAATTCAAGGGTGGACCCGTGGGCATTACGACAATTGCCACTGCTGTGGGCGAAGAGGCCGAAACGATCGAGGAAGTTTATGAGCCTTTCCTCATCCAGGAAGGTTATATTAAACGAACATCCCGCGGACGCGAAACTACCGAGCGCGCTTACAGGCATCTGAAGCTCAATCCGCCGCCTTCGAAATCGCCAAGCTTGTTTGACTAGTGTCTTGATTTAAGAACCTGCGTACCGGCAGGCAGGCAAGGATTAAACGATCTAAGACTTTTGAGCTTATAACGCTCGATTCCTAAATCAAAAATCTTAAGTCGTTGGATCTGCATTTGAAAAGCCTTTGACCTGAGGCAAAAAGGAAAGCACAGCGTGAACTGTGCCTTTCGGAATATTTCAAAAGAATAATCTCTTATTAGAATTTCTTGAGTTAGAATTTCTTGAGTTAGAATTTCTCGAGGTTCGAGAAGAAGAAGTTACCTTCTATTTCGGCGTTGGCGTCGCTATCTGAGCCGTGAATGGCATTGGCTTCGATTGACTTCGCAAACAAGTTTCTGATGGTGCCGGGAGCTGCCTTTTGCGGGTCGGTGGCGCCGATCAGTTTTCTGAAATCTTCTACGGCATTGGCTTTCTCCAGGATCATCGGAACGATCGGACCGGATGACATGTAAGTGCAAAGGTCGTTGTAAAACGGACGCTCTTTATGAATGGCATAAAATTGCCCGGCGCGCTCTTTGGTCAATTGTGTCTTTTTCAGGGCAATGATCCGGAATCCGGCTTCTTCAATCATCTTTGTAATAGCGCCTGTGTTGTTGGCGATCACGGCGTCCGGTTTGATCATCGTAAAAGTTCTGTTTGCAGCCATAGTGTTTATTGTGTGTTTTCTTTAATTCGGCCGCAAAAATAGAGAATTACCGTTACGTTGAAGGTGTCTGGTCCCATAGTTTTTTAAAAAATACCCCCCGGCAAACCAACAAAAAGAGGTTCCTATCAGGGGTATTGACCATTGATTATGGACTATTTTTTACCATTTTTGCCCCTTCCTTTAGGCCGACCCTATGCAAAACATCCAGGTATTTAAAGATTTCATGAGCCAGCCTCGTAAAGCGGTGATTCTGACTCATTTTAAGCCGGATGCTGACGCCTTGGGATCTTCGCTGGGATTGGCCGGCTACCTGAAGAAAAAAGGCCATGACGCAAGGGTCATTACCCCAAGCGACTATCCGGACTTTCTGACATGGATGCCTGGCAACAGCGATGTGCTGATCTTCGAAAAGGAAAAACAAAAATTGGTAGCTCAGCTGATCGAGCAAAGCGACATCATCTTTTGCCTTGACTTTTCAAGCCTCAATCGCATCAACGATTTGGGTGAGATGGTCAGGGCCTCGAAGGCTAAGAAAGTACTGATCGACCATCACCTTGAGCCCGAAAAATTCGCGGACTTCGAGCAGTGGAACGATCGGGCGGCCTCGACCGCCGAACTGGTTTATCAAATGATCCAGGAATTGCACGACGAAAAACTGGTCGGACCTGATATAGCCAACTGTTTGTATGCCGGTATCATGACAGACACCGGAGGGTTCAGACATCCCAATACCACCTACCAGGTGTTTCAGACCGCCGCTGAACTGGTAGGAAGGGGCGCAGACCCTGCCAAAGTTTCGAAGCTTATTTACGATACCAACACATTGGAACGCCTGCGACTGATGGGTTTTGTATTGAGTGAAAAGCTGACCGTTATACCCGAATACAAGACAGCATACATCACACTGTCTGCTTCTGAACTGAGAAAATATGGTACACAAACCGGCGATACCGAGGGATTGGTGAACTATGGCCTTTCCATCAAGGGTGTGAGGCTATCCGTGTTGATCTCCGATCGAAAAGAAAATATTAAACTATCGTTCCGTTCGCTGGGAGAATTTTCGGTCAATGAACTGGCGAGAAAACACTTTGAAGGCGGCGGCCACAAGAATGCAGCGGGCGGCCAAACCAATTTAACCCTTGAAGAAACCCTGAAGAAATTTTTGGAATTGCTGCCACAGTATAAAGAACAGCTTTTGGCAGAATAAATTTTTTAAATAAAACCAACTTATAAACTACTTACACTGTCTAAAACAAAAGCAACATGAAGAATTTTCAGTATCTAATAATAGCGCTACTGCTGCTTACCGCGGCATGCCAATCTGAGAAAGAAACACCAAGTGGGTTAAAATATACGGTCGTTAAAACCGGCACTGGAAAAACTGCCGAAACCAACCAAATCCTGGTCTTCGATTATCAGATGAAAGATTCAAAAGACTCTGTCTGGGCCGACACCTTCAAAGACGGAGTTTCCGCGGCCAGTATGATCGCCGATACAAGCAAGTTGAAGACCGAAGACGGCATGACCCAGATGTTCAGAGAACTTTCCAAAGGAGACAGTGTGAAAACAACGATGACCGTATCTCACTTTTTCACAAAACTCGTTAACGCACCTGTACCTCCCGGCGTTGACTCAACCCGCTCCATCACTTACTACATCAAGGTTCACGATATCATACCCACGCTGGGTGAGTACTACAAATACCGCGACAAACAAGTTGCCGGTCGCGACGATAAGGCCATCGAAAAATATCTTGCCGATAACAAGATCACCGCACAAAGCGACACCAGCGGGCTGCGCTATATCATGCACACCAATCTTGGTGGCGAAAAGCCCGTGGCAACCAGCTGCGTGGAGATCAGCTATCGCGGCAAATTCATGAAAAACGGACGCGTGTTTGATCAGAACGAAAAGATCTCTTATCCCCTGGCGCAGTTTATTCAAGGCTGGAAGATCGGTATCACCAAGCTTGGCAAAGGCGACTCCGCCTCTTTGTTTGTTCCTTCAAGAATTGCCTACGGTGCTCAAGGCTATCCTGGAGCTATTCCTCCCGATGCCATTTTGATCTTTGACGTGAAGCTGCTAGACTTTAAAAATGAATACGACGAGCATACAAAAACTTGTAAATAAAAACATATGAAAAAAGTGTTGATCAGAGCCGGAATGTTTATGGTCGTGGCGCTGCCGGTGCTCATCGCTTCCTGTCTGGATTCCGGACCGGAGATTCCAAGCTATCAGGAACAATTGGAAAAAGACGTTGCGTTTATCGATAGCTACCTGGCTACAAACAACATCACGGCAGACACCGATCCCAGCGGATTGCGCTACGTGGTTCACCGTGCAACGGCCGGTGTGCAGCCGACCGTCGACAGCTGCGTCACCGTAAATTACCAAGGAGTGTTTATGTCTAACGGCCAGGTCTTTGATAGTGGGAGCAATATTTCTTTTCCGGTGAAAAATGTGATCGATGGCTGGAGAATTGGTATACCACTTTTGCACGAAGGCGATTCGGCAACACTGTACATTCCTTCTGGTTTGGCGTACGGCTATTATGGATTTCCTCCTACCATTCCCAGCAATGCTAATTTGATCTTCCATGTCGGACTCAAAAAAGTTGCAAAGACCTACAACACTACAACTCGTAGCTGCAACTAATAATCTTCATAAGATCTCGGAAATCAGGCCCATGTTAGAGCCTGACTTCCGGATCTTAACTCTTTCGGATATCGGCTGCAGCGAAGACCTTCGCGAAGACCACGATACCCTCCAGGCCAACGCCCTTCAAAAAGCCGAATTCGTTTACCGCCAATTTCAGGTTCCCTGCTTCGCCGACGACTCCGGCCTTGAAGTAGTTGCGCTCGATAACGCCCCTGGGGTCTATTCGGCGCGATATGCCGGAGAACAAAAAAATAGCGACGACAACATCGACCTGCTGTTGAAAAATCTGCAGGGAGAATCCAACCGCGCAGCGCAATTCCGCACCGTTATTGCATTGGTAGGATTTCATGGCACCCATCTATTCGAAGGATTTATCAAAGGAAAGATCATCCACGAAAGAAGAGGTGCCGAAGGCTTCGGCTATGACCCAATCTTTTTACCGGATGGCTTCAATCGCACGTTCGCCGAGATGAATACCGCCGAAAAAAACACGCTGAGTCACCGTGCCATGGCCATCCAAAAACTCGTGGACTTTTTGAAGCGGCATTCATGATCATGACATGAGGCCTCCATCAAATTTTGTATTTTCGCGTGCAGTATGTCTAAACCCTTTACCATTGGCATTACCGGGGGAAGCGGGTCCGGTAAAACGTTTTTTATTAACACCCTGGCCAGCCGCTTTAAGGATAATGAAATCTGCCTGATTTCGCAGGATCATTATTACAAACCCCGCGACCTCCAAACGCTCGATGAAAAGGGGGTGAAAAATTTCGACCTGCCGACCTCCATTGAACGCGAGCGATTCCACGAAGATGTACTGAAATTGAAAAAGGGTGATTCTATTCTGCTCAAAGAATACACTTTCAACAATCCAAACGCGGTTCCGAAAACCATCGAATTCAAATCAGCACCCATTATTATCATCGAGGGTCTGTTTGTGCAATATTTCCCGGAAATATCCACCGAACTCGACCTGAAGATCTTTATTGAAGCGAAAGACTACTTAAAGCTTAGTCGGCGCATCAGACGCGACAATGAAGAACGGGGCTATGACCTCGACGACGTACTTTACCGTTATCAATATCACGTCATGCCGGTTTATGAATCTTTGATAAGGCCGCTAAAAGATCAGGCTGACCTGGTAATTCCCAATAATCAGCATTTCGAGCAGGCTTTAAACATCTTGACTTTGGCGCTAAAGGCCAAATTGTCAGATAATTGCAAATAATTTACTCAAGAAATTCCAGGATTTGCACATTACGGGTATTTC
>JBMOKS010000410.1:0-13249 GCA_049324355.1 Bacteroidota bacterium | reverse complement strand
ATCGATGAAGATCCGTTAGACTCAAGAATATCAGATACTACACGAATCGTGTACGGGTTTTCAGTGTCGGGGGGAAGCACTTGCTTCAAGGCTCTCAACGCCAGGTTTCCGTGGCCCACTTCGCGACGTCCTGGACCTCTGTTAGGCTTCACTTCACCGGTAGAGAAACCGGGAAAATTGTAATGCAAGATAAATTTATTGGACCCTGAGATCATTGCGCCATCGATCAACTGCTCGTCGAGCTTTGTACCCAGCGTAACAGTGGTGAGTGATTGTGTTTCACCTCGCGTGAATATCGCAGATCCGTGCGGAGAAGGAAGGTAATCTACCTCCGACCATATAGGACGGATCTCGGTTGTCTTACGGCCATCCAGGCGAACGCCCTCGTTCAATACAAGGTTACGAGCGGCTTTTTTAGTGATATCGTGATAATATCTTGCAGCCAGATCCTTATCGACAGTAGTATCTTCAGGTAGAGACGCGATGTAGTCGTCGAATATTTTAGAGAAACCTTCCGCGCGCACTTTCTTGTTGGCATTCTGAAGTTTGGCATGCGCATATACTTTGTCGTACAGGAGTTTCCACAACTCTTCGCGCAGGTTCTCATCGTTTGTTTCGTGGCTATAAACACGCTTGGCGGTTTTGCCTACTGCTTTCGCCAGTTCAATCTGAAGCTCACATTGTGTCTTGATTGCTTCGTGGGCCAGACGTAATGCTTCGAGCATATCGTCTTCGGTTACTTCCTTCATCTCGCCTTCCACCATCAGGATATTGTCGATAGAGGCAGCAACAATAAGGTCGATATCGGCATTGGCTTTGGCGGCCATGGATGGATTGATCACAAATTTGCCATCGATACGAGCCACGCGTACTTCTGATATAGGGCCGTTGAAAGGGATATCAGAAACCGACAGTGCCGACGAAGCGGCAAAAGCGGCGAGTGCATCGGGTACGGCATTTTCATCGCCGGAAATCAGGTAGATCATCACCTGGGTTTCAGCGTGATAGTCATCTGGGAACAGTGGACGGATTGCGCGGTCTACCAGGCGGCTGATTAGTACTTCATAGTCAGACAATTTACTCTCACGCTTCAAAAAGCCACCGGGTACTTTACCGGTCGATGCAAATTTTTCCTGGTAATCTACTGAAAGGGGTAAAAAATCGGCGCCTTCGACGGCTTCGAGATTTGACACTACCGTTGCCAACAACATGGTGTTGCCCATTTTTAATACAACAGATCCATCAGCTTGGCGGGCCAATTTGCCCGTCTCTATGGTTATTTCGCGGCCATCGGGCAGCGTACAAGATTTAGAAATGACGTTTGGTTTCATATGGAACAAAAAAGGTAAGTGGATGAGGGCCCCGGTTTCCAGGCGGGCAGCTACCCTCAACTTAAAAATGTAAAAAGGGAACCTTTGTTTTGGTTCCCTAGCAGGAAGTTATTTTCTTAATTCAAGCTCCGTCAAAATAGCCCTGTATCGGTCGATGTTGGTCTTTTGAAGATAGTTGAGCAATTTCTTACGCTTCCCTACCAGTTTCATCAAGCCTTGCTGGGTCGAAAAGTCTTTCTTGTTTTCCTTCAGGTGTTGGGTCAAGTGGTTGATGCGGTGGGTAAATAGGGCGATCTGGGATTCGGGTGAGCCAGTTTCTTCTTGTTTCTTTCCGAAGCCGTGTTTCTTGAACAGATCTTGTTTGATTTCAGTAGTCAAATACATCTCAAAAAAGTTATTTTCTCTTATTTCAAGCGGCAAAGATAGCGGAATTTAGGCCAAATTTCCAAATCTGAATGAAACTTTAAGGCATTTAGCGAGATCTGCCCGGCTGATTTGACGGAAACCGCTGCCTGAGTCTGTCGAAGAATATGCGATAAAAATCGGCGTCAAAAAGGCGAGCATCGACCCTTGCCTGGCGCAAAAATACCATCCCTATGATAAGCAGGATGAAATCGGCGGCCCAAACTCCTGACACTGCGCTGATAGCTCCTGTCTTAGCCCATTTTTCACCTTGCATATTCAAAAGATAGTAGATAATAAAGAACAGGATCGACACCAGGAATGGCACCCCAAGGCCTCCCCTTTTAATAATGGCCCCCAATGGTGCGCCAATCAGGAACATGGCAATACACGCCAACGAATTAGCGATAATCCGGTGCCATTGGATTTCGAAAACACGGAGTTCGTTCTCATAGTTGGCAATGCTGGCATTGCCATTCTGAACCTGGCTTTTCACCTGACGGGCCATGTTGGTTGCCGATTGTATAATGTCGCGTGTAGGTGCCGTCGCGAAGAAACTGTCTAATCGTGCTACGTGCACTTGGGCGAGTGAGTCTCTGTTTAGCGGCCGCTTTTTTGACTGTACATCTTCCTCCTTAGCCACTTCGTTTTTAGTCGCTTCACGCTGAGGTGTCATGTCCGTCACGCCTTTCAATCTTTCCTTCCGCAGACGGGCTCGTTCAGGCTGCATACCACGAGGTTGCAGGAAAGTGTTGTCGGATGGTGCAGGTTTGTTCGTTCTAACAGTATCGGATTTTGTTTCGGCGTTAGCCGTCATTGCATTGGACGCGTCCGAACTGGGCATATACTTCACGCGGTTAGCAGAGTCACGTTCCAACTTAAATCGATAGATCTCGACCGGCATGATCACAGAATCTCCCTTGGCGTAATATTGAAAATAGGATGGCTTATAGAGATAATGATTGAGGCGCTGCGCGTTGATCTCGTTATTGATGGAGTCGATATCGTGATCCAGCTGGCCTAAGTTGCGCATGATCCTGTTTCCCTGGAACCACTTTTTATCGGTGCGCTCCAGCTTAAAAGATGAGAGATCAAAAACTACCTGGGTCTTGGCAAATTTGCTGCGGCTTAACGTCTCGGAGCTACGATTGTTTTTCATACCGGCCATCTCTCGCTCTGCCATGGCACCTTCAGTATAATTATAGCCGTTGAAAAGTTCAAACTTCAGATAACGCTCGTTGAGAATCGTATACATCTTGCCGGAGTCGGCAACCGTCACTTCTTTATTGCCATCGTTTTTCCTGTGATCGTAGACGATGACACCTTTTAACGTGATGCCATCATCGAATTTTTTATTGACCTTGATGCTGATATCGGGAATGCCGTTGTAAAATGATCCTTCACGCAAGTCGAGCGCTGGCTTTTTCTGTTTGATATCATACAATAGACTGTAGGCTTCCAGAGCAGCCTTGGGTACCAGGTTGTTGTTTACCCAGAAGGCGATACCGGTGAGCAGTATGACAAAGAAAAAAATCGGCTGGAGCACCCTGAGAAGCGAGATGCCGGCACTCTTAATGGCCGTTAGCTCAAAATGTTCGCCCAGATTTCCGAAAGTGATGAGTGAAGATAAAAGAACCGCCAGTGGCATAGCGACCGGGGTCATGAATATGGCGAAGTAAAAAAGAAGCTGACCGAGCACGTCCCACCCAAGATCTTTGCCGATGATATCGTCGAAGTACTTGAGCATATGCTGAGTAAGCAGAATGAAGACCACCACCAGAAAGGTGAGCAGGAAGGGGCCTATGAACGAGCCCAAAATAAATTTGTCGATCTTCTTCATTTGGAGGTGTAAAGCTACAATAAGTTAAGGCTACTGCGCTCAAAGATGACGCCAGAATTTAAAAACGACGGGTTGATGGCGACGAGGAGAAGAAAAAAAATCAGCCACCTACAGTTTTACGAAGCGACTCCACAAGTCCATCCCATAGATCGCGCAGTTCTTTCATGTCGGTGATGTCGGAGTAGTCGAAAACTTTAAGGAACACCGATTGGGTCAGCTCATTGAATTCAAGCCGCAATTCGAAATAGGAAGGATCATTGCCATCGTCTGCATTTTCAGGCAGAAATTCAAAGCGGGCAAAGTGGTTGGTGCGGTGTGCAACCTGGCGGGCCTTGTGTTGTTCATTATCCCAAAGAAAAGTGTAAACCTTATCTTGGTTGTTGATTTTTACATCGTCGGCAAACCATTCGGCAAGACCGCTGGCAGTCTGGATATATGGGTACAGCATCTTAATAGAGGCATGTACTTCATAATCTGCGGTGAACAACTTCTTTTTTGCCATTATGGAAGCCATGGTTTGACTTACTTTCGATTTTAATTTATAGCATTTTTGGGATTATGGCAAAACAATAAGCGGTAATTAAAAATAAAAGCATCTAAATATTGAATGTTCTGCAATCATATACAATGGATTACTTTTTGCGATTCTCCCATGGACGGAGATTTTAGCCACAAATGCGCTAAGACACGAAGGCGGCACAAAGAAAAAAGCAGCTCGTTTAAAAGGAGCTGCTTAAACATTCGTTGCGCTGGGGGGAGTTGAACCCCCGTCCGCCTTGGCGGATATAAATCCAACGCTCATTTATATTTTTCAGAAATGATTGACTTAATAAAAGCCCTGCCCTTTCCGCTTTTGAGTTCTCTTTCGCGCCTAATAGCTTCCGATTCAAAGCGAAAACACTTCCATGTAGCGCGGGGGGGAGTTGAACCCCCGTCCGCCTTGGCGGATATAAATCCAACGCTCATTTATATTTTTCAGAAATGATTGACTTTATAAAAGCCCTACCCTTTCCGCTTTTGAGTTCTCTTTCGCGCCTAATAGCTTCCGATTTAAGCGAAAACACTTCCGTATAAATCAAAACCCAGGGGCGGTATTTGACAGTATATCCCTTCGTAGCTAGAAAATTATGTGATCGCAATCGGGCATCAAGGTCAGCGCTAAACCCTACGTAAGTCTTGCGAAAAACCGGACTATATAAAACGTATACCTTATACACAAAAAAAGCAACTCATTCTTTAAGAGAGCTGCTTAAATTTTTTGTAGCGCGGGGGGTTCCGCTTTTGAGTCCTCTTTCGCGCCTAATAGCTTCCGATTCAAAGCGAAAACACTTCCATGTAGCGCGGGGGGGAGTTGAACCCCCGACCTTTGGGTTATGAATCCAACGCTCTAACCACCTGAGCTACCGCGCCGTTGATTTTTGGGAGCGCAAACTTACTAGTTAGCTTCAATTTTCACAAATCTTTCAGTCCTATTTCTCAAAGTTGGAGAATTCGGTTGATTTGGGTCGTAGAAATTTAGTTTTTCGTTGACCTCGCCTGTACTTCCTCGGCCGTCAATCCAAACATTGGCGGTGTTTTGATATTCAACAAGTTCAGATAAATATAAAGCTCACCCCGGTGATGAATCTCGTGTTCGGCCATCGCCCGTAGCCATTTCCATTTCGCCAGCGGAGCGCCGCCGGGTGTCACACACTTTTCTTCAAGCTCGTGATCCTTCATATTGCTGACGACCTCGATTGTCTGCCGGTGCATCTCATTAAAAAAGGCAACTACGTTGTCGTAACCATCAGCGAGTTCTTTTCCACAGCCCTGGTAGCGACTGGGTTTTCCAAGCATATTTTCGGCAAACATGTATCGTTCGATTGCCGCCACGTGCCGAAGCATATCCGCGATCGTAAACTTGCCTTCTTTGTACGACCAGTTCATGTGCTCCGGCGGCACAATGCGCACAAGTTTTAGCGTTCGTTCGCGCAATTTTTCGTAGTAATCGAGAAATGAATTGACTGATTTTATCTCCATGGTGACGAGTTAAAGTTCCGTATCAGAAGCTCAAGGTCGGGTTCATACATGACCCTGCGCAATATAGCCAACACTCATTTCAACAACACTTCGTAGATCTTATCAACTGTCTTTGACACCGCATCATGCAGCGGACTGTCTGTCACCGTCCCAAGGTTAATACCAACAAACACATAAATATTTTTCTCCGGAAAGTAGTACAACTGACATCCAGCGCCGATGCCTCCGCCACTGTGACCATAAGCTGTTTGTCCATGAAACGAAGCATAGTCCAAACCCAAGCCGTAGGTGAAATTACCCTGACGGTCTTTTACCCACGATCTCATGATCTGCAGCGACGAGTCCGATAGTAGTTTACCTTCCATGAGTCCCTTGAGAAATTTCACGGCGTCTTGGGGCGTGGCAACAATACCGTCGTCGCCCACTAAAGCCATGACGTTGTTGCGCTGGAGTTGCGATGTATTCTCTACGATGCCGTCGCTGTGACGATCCCAATAACTATTGACCAGGTTGGGGTACTTCAAATAGTTACTATCATTCCTGTAAAAAGTTTGTCGAAGTTCCAGCGGTTCGAAGATCGTTTCCGATAAAAATCTCGCATGGTCGCCCGTGAGTTCGTCAGCAATCAGCGCGAGAACCAGGTAGTTTGTATTTCTATAAGAATATTTAGCGCCAGGTTGAAAATCCAGCGATTTGCCTTCGATGTAACGGAGATAATCTTCCGGAACAAACACATGGTCGGGGTGCTGAAGCAGCCTTGTGATGTATGCGGGCACCGCGTTATACTCCGGAATACCCGACGTATGATTGAGCAGCATGCGCACGGTGATCTTCATCCCACCAGTGATGTAACGGCTATATTTTTGCGGCAAATAACGAGTCATGGAGGCATCAAGATCTATCTTACCCTGCTCATACAATTTTAGAATGGCTACGGCCAAATAGGTTTTAGCAACACTTTGCAAATAAAGCAAATGACAATCTTGCATAGGCGTTTGATCCTCGATTTTTGCCAGGCCGGATGTGGCCGTCCACCATCTATCGTTGGCATAAACTGCCATGCTGCACCCGGGCACTCCACGCTGAACCAATGCATCTAAACTTTTTTTGATCTCAGCCGCTTTGGTGAAACGCTGGCCGTCATCAAACTTTGCACCAGAACATTGTGCGGTTTGCAGATCGCTTTTATAAACCGAACAACCTGAAAGAAATAAAACGATACAAAAATATTTGAAGATGATCTCATTCATAAATTCGAGTCATTGGGGTTGATCAGTAGTTTGGGTATATCCTCACTCCTGCCTGAACGAGCGTCTCGGGTACCATGGGAATACTCTTATTATAGTTGCGCACAATCAGAAGCTGATTTGTAAGCGCCGGAGAAACCGGCGTTGCCGAAATCTCGCTGTTGTATCCAACAGAAATACCCACCGGCAGGTTAAACAGTGCTTTGCCTCGGTGCCCTACGGAAGTCCACTGACCGTTCAATTGTTTAAACGACTCAACTGGTCTGCAGGAAATCAGATATCCTGCACCAACTTTTACTTCTGCAAAAAAATCTGATGCTATCGCAGGCCGCCATGCTGCTTGTGTGTACAATAACAATCCGTTTCCCATGACCTTGTTGCGATACCAAGCCATGCTCACCTGCTGAACCCAGTTTTGCTTGTTGTTATAACTGATCTCTGTGCCGAGACCGAGTCCGATGTTTGAAAAATTGGATTTCAAATCCCGGAACGGCAAGGAGAATGAATGAAATTGGAGCATTACAACAATAGGAAAATCACGATTCCTTCGTGCAGGTTCCTGCTGCGCAAATAGGGAGATGGAAAAACAACAAATTGCCAGGGCGACGATTATCTTCATGGTCGGTGGTCGAGTTTCTTTTCAGCAATGGTACGAAGCATTGCCCCTCGTCCACATTGATGTTGAAGGTTTTCCGCTGAAGTGTAGCAAGTTTGCCTATGAAACGACGCCCTGTGGCCTAAACCACTCCTTGAATCCACTCGCTTTTGTGCGGCTGACAGTTATCTCCGAAGGAAAATTCCCGTTTGCGTTCAGAAAAACCAATAGTTTTCCATTGTCGGAACGCCGGAATCCTGAGATCATCTGGCGATGAAGAATATATTGACGATTAAGCCTGAAGAAAACGGAGGCAGGCAGATGGACCTCGAGTTTGTCGAGCGATTGATCTACGTAATATTTTTTTCCTGTCAATTGGCACGCTACCGCATATTCATTGTCAACGTAAAAGCCCGCGAGGGTTTCGAAGCTCAATTTAATATCCTGTTTACCTTGTTTTACTACCAGCCCGTCGGCCAACAAACGTTTCTCTTCCCGACGTTCGGCCTGGGCAATACGGAGCTGATCATAATAATACAATCCGACGTAGATACCGTTGATCACAAAAAACCAGATGCTGATAATAAAGAGGTCGACGATGTAAAAACTTAGCGGCGCCGGTTTGCCTCGGGCAATCCAACTCACCAATTCGGTAAGAAGGCTAATGATCGTCAAACCGGTTATCATAGTGGCCAACAGCTGACCTAAAAGGCGCCGGGCTAACCCATTTTCATAAGGCATCTTATGATCTAAAAAAAGAATGATCAGGCGAACTGCCCACCATGCCGCGTAACCTGAAACGTGTCGATTGTAAAAGTTAGCAACAGGAACCAGCTAACCTTGATGTTGGAATAAGTGAGATAGTAATTGAAAGCACTGATGAAGGGAATAAAAATCAAAAATAACGTTACGTCGGGACGGTAGGGATTGGATCGTTGCTTTTCCGGCATCACGTGGATCGTTAAGACATCAAATTTAATATGCATGGATTGGTTTCCAGCGGTACTTTTTTGCCTTCCCAAGAAAATCCATGCTTGCTCCGGAAGCTGTTTTAAGCCCAAAACCAAACTTTTCCATTACTTTTCTCATGGGCGCAAATTAAAGCAATACGTTTCGTGTTTATTTTAACGGGCTCTTGATCAATAATATAAAAATAGACCCTTGCAGGTTAAGTAGCTTATTCTATTTTTGCCCTCCCTTATTTTTTATATGGAACAGGAGAACATAACGCGTTGGATCGAACAAATTTCTAAAGAATTTTCCCTTCAGCTAAAGCATGTCAAATCGGTTGCCGACCTTTTGAGCGAAGGCGCCACGGTGCCCTTCATATCGCGATATCGTAAGGAAATGACCGGCAGTATGGACGAGGTGGTGATCACTAACATCCGCGACCGAATTGAACAACTTCGCGAACTTGACAAGCGCCGCGAATCGATTATCAGTTCCGTTGAAAAACAAGGGAAGCTCACGCCCGAGTTAATGCAGGCGATTGTCACGGCCACTACCCTGGCGGAGTTAGAAGACATTTACCTTCCTTATAAGCCGAAACGGAAAACACGAGCCAGTGTGGCCAAAGAAAAAGGACTTGAACCTCTCGCCGTACGGATCTTTGGTCAGGAGAAATTTAGCCTGGAAGAATTTGCTAAAACTTTCGTTGACAGCGAAAAAGGTGTTAACGAACTGACCGAGGCCCTGGAGGGCGCACGTGATATCATTGCGGAATGGATCAGCGAAAATCAGGAAACCCGTAAACACATTCGTGAATTGTTCTGGAGCGAGGGCGCTGTTGAATCAAGAGTGATGAAAGGAAAGGAGGCCGACGGTCAGAAGTACAAAGACTATTTCGAATGGAAGGAGCCCATCAGCAAAACACCTTCACATCGGCTGCTGGCCCTGCGACGCGGCGAAAAGGAGGGCATCCTGGCACTCGACATTTTCCCACCTGAAGAAGACGCCATCTTCACCCTGGAAAAACAATATATTAAGAGTGAAAACGATGCCGCCGCACAGGTAAAGCTGGCGATCAAAGACTGCTACAAACGATTGCTGAGACCTTCTCTGGAAACAGAGATCAGAATGGAAACTAAAATGAAGGCCGACGATGAGGCTATCAAAGTTTTCGCCGCCAACCTGAAAGAGCTACTGCTGTCCGCGCCACTCGGGCAAAAAAATGTTCTCGCCCTGGATCCCGGATTCAGAACCGGCTGTAAACTGGTGTGCCTTGACCGCCAGGGAAAATTGCTTCACTATGAAGCCATTTATCCAAACGAACCTCAGCGTGATACAACAAAGTCGGCGGCTATCGTCAAGGCGCTGGTTGAAAAGCATGAAATTGAAGCCATCGCGATCGGGAATGGAACTGCCAGCAGGGAAACAGAAAACTTTGTGAAGTCGATCGGTCTCAGCAAAAAGGTAATCGTGGTGATGGTAAACGAAAGCGGAGCGTCCGTTTATTCTGCGTCTGAAGTAGCCCGCGACGAGTTTCCGGATAAAGATGTGACGGTGCGCGGCGCCGTATCCATCGGAAGAAGATTGATGGACCCTCTGGCGGAGTTGGTAAAGATCGACCCTAAATCCATTGGCGTAGGCCAATACCAGCACGACGTCGACCAGGCCAAACTCAAACAAGGACTCGACGACGTGGTGATGAGCTGCGTAAACTCCGTAGGCGTGGAGGTAAATACCGCAAGCAAAGAATTACTATCATATGTTTCAGGTTTAAGCTCAGCATTGGCGAAAAACATTGTTGAATTCAGAAATCAAAACGGTCCATTCAAAGATCGCGCTGCGTTGATGAAGGTTCCTCGTCTTGGTGAGAAAGTATTTGAGCAGGCAGCGGGGTTTCTGCGTATACGCGAAGCCAATAATCCTTTAGATACAAGTGCCGTCCACCCGGAAAGCTACAGTATCGTAGAGCAAATGGCCAGTGACCTCGGATGTTCAGTAAAAGATCTGATGGGCAGCAGCGAGCTTAGAAAACAACTCGATCTTAAGAAATATGTCAATGATAAGGTAGGGCTTCCTACCCTAACCGACATCGTGGCTGAACTTGAAAAACCCGGACGCGATCCGCGCGAAGTGTTCGAGGTGTTCAGCTTCACAGAGGGCGTAAACGCTATTGCAGATCTGAAGATCGGAATGAAGTTACCCGGCATCGTAACCAATGTAACCAACTTCGGTGCATTCGTGGATATTGGCGTTCACCAGGATGGTCTGGTGCACATCAGCCACCTGTCTGACAAATTCATTAAAGATCCCAAGGAAGCCATTACCGTACAGCAAAAAGTAAACGTCACGGTTGTTGAGGTTGACGTGCAACGCAAGCGCATCGGGCTGTCTATGAAAAGCGATCCATTCGGATCCGGCGCACAACAACAACCCAATCGGGGTGGTGGTGGTAAGAAACCGGTGAAGGAAAAAGAGGTCAGCATGGAAGAAAAGCTTGCCATGCTGGTGAATAAGTTCAAAAAATAACGCAGGGACGCAAGATTTTGTGTCGCGCTACCGGCGGCGGCGCCGGTTGTTGGATTGTTTCTTGTGCAGCTTCATGGTCTGTAATTTCTTGCTCGAATCCATGCGATAGTTTGGAGAACGATAGGCGTTTTTCTTCACCGACTTCTTATACCGCTGACTCTGTTGATACGGCGATCCTTTTGCCCGGTACGTAGACAGTGTTTTGCGTCTTACAGCCAAAGCCCGCGTGTTGATCGACCGCGCATTGCGCTTGTTGATGTAAAAACTTTCATCCCTGAAGTCAAACCGGATGGTAAACTCATTGGTAGCTCCCAGGCCTTTACTATAGTCGCCGGTATAAACATCGCGGCTGTAACCAATCGTTACATATTTATATAGCTTCAGCGCGGCGGTAAGATTCACGATACCCCCCGTGCGATAACTTCCACCCAACGTAGCAGTGTTGTTGAAAGTGTAAAATAAACCGGCATCCAATTGCTTAGATCCTGACGCATAGCTCCTCAATGTAACCGTAGGTTCAAGCAAGTCTCTCTCATTCGCCAATGGAATAGCAAATCCCGCAAACCCAGAATAGAACGATGGAAAATGATCTGAGCTATCCTGGATTCCAACGAGTGAACGAAGCCGGTTCGCAGATCCGCCGATTTTAAATCGTTTTGATCTGAAGCTCATGCCGAATGAAAAATCAACGTTGCTTACAGAACCGCTTTGGTTAAGCAAATCGTCGTCGGCATCGATAACATCGGCGCTGACGGGATTTATTTTTTGATTATTGTATTCGCCCGATACGCCCATTGAAAAAGCCTTATTGTCAGTGATCTTCACGTGATACGCAAATGCAGCCGATCCGTACAGTGTCTGCGAAACACCAATCTTGTCCTGATAAAAATTCACTCCAAGCCCGTACTTATAGTTTCCGAACGGCGTGTGGAAGCTGAAAAAATTAGTTGTGGGGGAATCCTGCACTCCTGACCAGAACTGGCGATGCGACAGCGTAAGGGAGCCCACCGAATTTCCCGCCACAGACGGATTATACAAAAACGAGTTCGTCAGCTTCTGCGTGAACAACGGAACATCCTGCCCACTAACCCAAAGGCCCGAAACCGAAAGTATGGTTATTAGTAAAGATCGTCTCACTTATTTTCCCTTTATTACCGTTACACTTCTTGAATAAATTTTGCCGTTGTAGCGCACCACGCAGATGTAGTTACCCGCCGGTAAATAGTCCTCTCCTTTTCGCAAGTCCCAGTCGTTCTGATAATTTTTCTGACGGAATACTTCCACGCCTATCCTGTCTAATAAAATAACTTCACTTTCAGGAAACCGTTCGATGCGCTCGATGTAGAGATAAGCGTTCTTTTCATCTCCGTTGGCCGTGATCACGTTCTTGATCGAGCTATTGGAAAGTTCGGCTTCGGCGTTCACACGAATTGTTTTTGAAACACTATTGATACATTCCTTGCTATCGACAACGTCGAGTTGGATGGTAAAATCACCTCCTCCGGTATACGTGTGGTCGGCAGAAGGTGTATTGGCTGAACCATTGTCGCCAAAGCTCCAGGTTTGCGTGGTGATATTTGAAGTTGTTGTAAAGCTTACCGAAATCACTTCGTTCACAAAAGTCTCCGACGGCGATACAATCGTGACATCGGGCGGAGGTAAAATATTCACCGCATGTTGCGCGGTGCCCCCTGTGCCGCAGGAGTTTTGTCCTACAACCTGTATCACGCCACCTGCACCAGAGACTGCTCGGATATTTGCCGACGGTCCCGTAGCGCTCACCAATTCAAATCCGTCAGATAATTGCCACTGGTAATCGGTAGCGTTCGTGATACCACTGATGGTGTAGGTGGCAGTTACGCCGGGACAAAGCGAGGTAATTCCGTTGATCGTCCCTGTACCACCTGGCAACGAATTGATTTGAATATTCACTTCGTCGGAAGTTGGCGTGCATCCCGGTGAGCTGATGGTCCAGCGAAGTACATACATAGTTCCGGCTACTCCCGTAAATGAAGAGGTTGCGCTGGAAGGTGTTGTGATGGATCCTCCTGCCCCGCTCACAATAGTCCATGCTCCCGTGCCGGAAGTCGGCGTGTTACCCGCCAGGTTTACCGTGCCTGAACATACATTCTGATCGGGGCCCGCAGCCGCCACAGTAGGTGGTGTTATCATTTGAATAGTCACATCATCTGTGCTGTTTGCACAGGCGTTGCTGATAGACCAGCGAAGCGTATAGGTTGTCCCACCTGTTCCTGTAAAGTTACTGGTCGGACTTGAAGGATTGGCAATTGTTCCGCCGCTGCCGGTGATGACAGACCATGTTCCTGTTCCTGAAACCGGC
>JBMOKS010000409.1:0-13272 GCA_049324355.1 Bacteroidota bacterium | reverse complement strand
TGACATGGTATCTGATGAGTAATTGGCTGGCGACATTCCAGTATAAAGTGAATATTAGCGCAGATATATTTTTTGCCGCGGGAGGGATATCGTTGGTCATTGCGTTTCTCACTATCAGTTACCAAACCATAAGAACAGCTTGGACTCAACCGGCGGACACGTTAAAATACGAATAATGAGCGGGAGGTAAGGATAGCTATAGTTTCTTTACTTTCAATACTTGTATTTTCCTGCCCGACTGGTTTTCAGATTCGCGAATGCCAATGTCGGTAATGGTGCCTTCGATGCCAATATAGTGAGATTGCTGGTGCTTGGGCACGGCCAAATCTGATGTTGCTGCGATGGTGTCTTTATACACCATCACATGATCGCCTGGGTAAAGACTTTTTTCTTCTTGTAACTCAGTGACTACCTCAACTTCGTTTCCATTCAGGTATTCGCTAAAGTTTTCTTTAATATAAACGGATTCTAATCGCATGATGTGATCATAAAAAAAGAGCTACCTGATCATTCAACAAATGGTGAGTACAACCATGACTCGAGTGACACAAGTAGCTCGGGTTGTGTTCTTATTCCAACTCCTCGTGAACTTTTTCAGGTTCGCCATTCGCTTCTTTAATAAGATACATCTATTCTTTAAAAAAATATTCCAACGGAAAGCGCTGCTTCCAGGGTGGACGTTATTCCACAACTGTGGTCAGGATTTAAGGATGGAGGACTTGAAGCTTCGGGTTCCGAAACCTGCTAGTACAATCCTAAAATCGCGTCCAATCCTGTTAGTATTCAGATGCTCCGACGTCATACGCTACTCCTTTTAGACGCGGCTTCAAATAATAATCTACCGGTATATTGTAAATGGAGATGTCCTTTCCCTTGTTGATCACCGGGGATGCGCTGGTCAGTCTAAAATTGTACGTTGCGGCATTGCTGAATTTGAGCGAATCGATGCTGCGTGTATACTTGTTGCCGGATATCACGACATTCATGGTTTTATTGAGTAGATAAACATAGGCATCGTTTCCTGTTCGCGGGTAGGTGTACGTGGAGTAGCTCTTCGGATTTGCTATGATATTGTTGAGAACAATATTGGAAACTTTGTCACTATACAATCGAATGCCGTCGCTACCGGTATTAACGAGCGTGTTGTTCATGATTCTAAATCCAAGCCCGGGAAATTCGCGCTCATCACAAAAGATTCCAAAACTGCCTGTTTCCACGATGATGTTGTCATGAATAAAATTCTCACCGTTGCCGATGATGATCAGTCCGGTGCCTTTTCCTCTTTTGATGAAATTACCATAACATTTACCGGGAGCGCCCTCACCAAATTGAATTCCGTTATTCTGATAGAGAACATTTTTAGTGCCGTAATTTTCAATAGTATTGTTGAAGACTTCCGCGCCTTTGGGCGCAGAGCCAATCTGGATAGACTCCCATCCCGAATTCTTAACAATATTATTGAACACCTTTACACCTTCGATGATATGTGGCAATTTTATACCACAGGGCGTGTTGATGCCTTTGCTGTAAAACGAATTGCCAATATAAAATCCTTCACCACCCGTATCATGAACGTAATTATGATGGAGTGATATATCGCGCATCGTAAAGTTGCCGCGATGGGTAGCGTTGTCGCACGTTGGATCTGTTTTGGCCATGATGCCGGCAAAGCCAGAGTTAAAGATTTCAACATGGTCAACCTCAAAATTAGTGCTGAGGTTGTCGAGTGTCAATCCCAGCTGACCTCCATTGAGCCTGATGCCATAGGTTGAGCCTGCACCACCGGAGATCTTGAAGTATTGACTTTTTTCCGTCTTCATTGCGTAAGGTAACCCGGTGGCTACAATCGTTACGGCGCCGCCGCAGTTCTTTATAACAACTGGTTGCGTTGCCGTGCCCCTGATATTTCTGAACAGTATCTTTCCATAGGTCTTGGAGGCATCCAGACAGATAACATGACCGGGCTGGATACTCAGCGCCTGTCCGTCTACCAAACCGGCATTTGAAGGTACAATATAGTCGCAGCTGCAGTCAGTCGAGAGTGGGGTAGTGGCTGGAGTGGTAGTGTTGAATGACGTAACAGCATCGGGTGTTGACGTGAGCATTGGATCTTCGTCTGCACATTGAAAAAATATTAAAACAGTCAATAGAAAAAACATGGGTGCTAATCTACTTTTCATTGATGTGGAGTTTAAACATAAAAGTTTCCTGCAAGAAATCCTTCCATGCATGATTAAAAAATAAGACAGTCCGCTATCGGGGATGTTAAAGCCAAAATGCAGCGCTCTGTTATTGCAGTGACGTGGTGGTGATCAGTATGGGTTTTTCCAATGTGCCTTCCAAATTGATAAATTCCAGGTTTCCATAATGGCGTGCGGCGTCGAGACAAATAACGCTTCCGGGCTTGATATCCAGTTCACGCCCGTCAATGACAAGCCTATCAGTCGGGACAATGAATGTACAGGAGGCACACTTAGTGGCATCTTCTACTGTAGTATAAATGCCTGTGATCGTAAGGCTGGTTGTAAGTGATGGTACCTCAGTAAGCCCCGAGGCTACTTCGGTGCTCACTGCTTCGGCAGGATTGATGTTTTCATCAGAACAATTGGCAAGGATGATGGCAACGACGGTCGCTAAGCTTATTCTTAAAATAGCAGCAATAACTTTTTTTACTTTATTCATTTACGCTCAGATTTAAAATGCGTATTCCCGCGGATCCACATTGAGTTGAAAAAAAAATGAAACAGCCGCCAGACACAGACAAGAGGGTGGGAGATTGATATTCACATAAGCGCAAGGTTTAAGTAGTTGACGATTTGGTACAAAGTTGACCCTTTAACGCAACTTTTTTACTATTAGTTTGTCAAGATGATTAAGCGGAGTCTATTTCTGCCGGATAGTTGCCTGTCCAGTTTAAGAGCCAATATAGCGGTTGAAAAGCATGTCGCAGCCGTCTCGCTGAAAAGTTCAAGATGCGGTGTTTTGTAGAGCGCAAATACGTTAGTAGAAAAAAAATCCCATATTTCTTTAACAAAATATATACTAATGCCGTATATTAGTACAACAAAATATATACAAATGAGCAAAGAATACCTTGGTGAGTTTGAAGAACTTATCTTAACCATGGTTGGAATACTCCAGGAAGAGGCCTACGGCAATGCGATCGTGACCGAGATCAAAGAACGCGTTGGGCGCGAAGTGAACCTCAGTGCTGTACATGTAACGCTCTATCGGCTCGAAGACAAGGGCTATGTTAAATCCTATATGGGCGGAGCCACCAACTCGCGCGGCGGAAGGCGAAAAAGAATATTCTCGGTGACAAATGCTGGTCTGGCCATGCTCAGGGCAATGAAAGAAGCCAGGATGGATCTGTGGAAGCTGATCCCCCAGTTGAAGATAGCGGGGATATAAGTTCATATTTGAATAAGTAAGATGATGAACAGGGAAACGAGGGAGAGGGAGGCGAGGCCGCCCCGTTTGTTTACCAGTTTTTTAAATTGGTTTTGCCCAGCGAGGTTGCACGAAGGTATTGAAGGAGACCTGCTCCAGCAATTTGAGGAAGACCTCGTCAACGCTGGCTCGCATAAAGCCAGACTACGATTTGCCTGGAATGTCTTGAAGTTTTTCAGACCAGGCATCATTTTCAGAAATAAATTTTCAATTCGAACAATCAATTTGATTATGCTTGGTAATTATCTCACCACCGCCTATAGAAATGTGCTGAAGAATAAAACTTTTTCCTTTATCAATATTGTAGGTCTCAGCATTGGTCTCGCTGCCTGCCTGCTCATTTTTCAATTCGTGAGCTTTGAATTCAGCTACGATAAATTTCACGAAAAATTCAACAGGACCTACCGTGTAACCAATGATCGTTTCCAGAATGGAAAACTGATCCAACACGGAACGATCATGTATCCCACCATCGGCCCGGCCATGGCGAAAGATTACGAGGAGGTGGCCGAGTATACGCGCCTGATGCCCTCGGGTGATTTTAACATCAATGTAGACGACAGGATGTTCAACAATGATCAGGCTCATTTTGTGGATGAACATTTCCTGACCGTTTTTACATTTCCTTTGTTAGCAGGGCAGCGCGCAACGGCGTTGAAAGACCGCTATACGGTGGTGCTTACGGAGAACGTAGCAAGAAAATATTTTAAGATACAAGACGACAATTACACCGCCGTATTGGGTAAGACCATGTATTGGGGTCTTGATCCACAGCCATACACTGTGACGGGCGTTTGTGAAAACGTGCCAGCCAACTCGCATATCCAATTTGATGTACTGGTTTCGTACAACACCCTCATTAGCCCTGATAATCGCGATGCCGACGAAAGTTGGACCTGGTCCGACATGCGTCACTACCTCGTGCTGAAGCCTGGTGTTAACTATAAATCTCTGGAGCAGAAATTTCCGGAATTCAGCGATCGTTATTTTAAAGGTGACAAAGTTTCGGGAAGTGTGGAGAAGTTCTATCTCCAACCGATGAAAGATGCCCACCTCTATTCGGATTATGAATACGACATCGCAAAACGAGCCAGTGGGAAGGCGGTGTGGGCCATGTTGATTGTTGCCGTTTTTATACTTTTTATTGCATGGATCAACTATATTAATTTGACCACGTCACGAGCGTTGGAACGTGCAAAGGAAGTGGGGCTTCGCAAAGTGCTGGGTGCCGTAAGAACACAATTGATCAAACAATTTATTTTTGAATCGACATTGTTGTGTACCCTGGCGCTGATCGTCGCTTTGATCCTTGCGCAGGTGTTCCAGTCATCCTTCAACCTTATCGTGGGCAACGAATTGTCCTTGTGGCGGATCATCGCCGAGGCCGATACATTTACAGTCGGCATCGTCTGCACACTGTTTCTTGTTGGTATTCTCGTCTCCGGTTTTTACCCTGCGTTTGTACTGTCAGCATATCAGCCGGTGACCGTTTTGAAAGGTAGATTCCAACGCTCGGCGTCGGGTCAATGGCTACGCAAAGCGCTTGTAATTTTTCAGTTCACTGCCTCTGCTGCGCTTATTATTAGTACGGTTATCGTTTCGAAACAGATCAAGTTTATGAGTGATACCGATTTGGGTATCGATCTCGGTCAGGTATTGGTGGTGAACGCGCCCGAACGTACGGCCTGGGATTCGACCTTCATTGGAAAAGTAGAGGGAATGAAACACAAACTATCGGCGCTCAGCGATGTTGTTGCTGTATCAACTTCGGGAAGAATGCCCGGCACACGCTTGGGAAGAACCTTTAACCTTCGGCTGAAAGAGCGGTCAGCGGAACACTACACGATGAGTCATTTTCCTGTTGACTATAATTTTTTTGATACCTATAAGATCCCATTACTAGCGGGTCGCAAGTTCCAAGCCACCGATCATCATTTCGATTGGGATAAAATCAATACCGTTGTTCTCAACAAAAATGCTACGTCGCTACTCGGTTTTAAAGATCCTCAGGATATCGTTGGAAAAGAAATCACTTTTTGGGGCAGGACATGGACTGTTGTTGGTGTAGTAGGCGACTTTCACCAGGAATCGTTGAGAAATCCTAAGGAGCCCATCTTCTTTTTTCCGGTATACGGACAAAACGCAATATCTATCCGCTTGAATTCGCGGGACTATGAAAAAACTATTCCTACAATCGAAGCAGCATTCAACGAATTTTTCCCGGACAATATTTTCGAATATTATTTTATTGAAGACCGCTACAAGGCACAATACAACGACGAGGCGCGGTTTGCCAAAGTAGTGAACATATTCACGTTGCTGGCGGTGATCGTTTCATGCCTGGGGCTGATCGGACTTTCATCCTATGCAGCGGTACAACGAACAAAGGAAATCGGCATTCGCAAGGTGATGGGCGCTACGGTGACAAATATTCTTTCGATGTTGTCGGCGGGCTTCATTAAGTTGGTGGCGATCGCCATCGTGATATCCATACCGATCACCTGGATTCTGATGCAAAACTGGTTATCGACTTATGCGTATCATATTACCATCCAGTGGACCGTATTTATTCTGCCGATATTCCTCATAGTTTTTATAGCAGTGATCACTATCAGTTCGCAGATCACTAAAGCTGCGCTCTCCAATCCATCCGATAGCCTGCGGCATGAATAAAGAAAAGAAACCATACCTGCAAGATTGGTCGCTCAGGTTTCTGCAGTGGTTCTGCCCGCCATCGTTGTACGAAAGCATCGAGGGCGATGTGCTCGAACAATTTGTGGCCGACAGCAAGTTGAGTGGCGACAAGATCGCGGGCAGAAGAATGGCGTTTAACGTGCTGAGATTTTTCAGGCCTGAGATAGTCTTAAGAAATAAATTTTCCATATCCTTAAACGGCACCATAATGATCGGAAATTATATCAAAGTAGCCACGCGCAACATGGCGAAGCGCAAGCTCTATTCTTTTATCAATGCCTTCGGCTTGAGCATAGGTATTGCATTTTGTGTATTGATTTACCTGTATATCCAGGATGAAAAAAGTTTCGATCGTTTTCATGGCAACAAAGACCGGATCTATCGATTGGACGAAAAGAGCTATGATACCTGGCTACATGATCCGGCCAAACCTTATAGACGCACTGCCTATATTCCACTGCCGTGCCTTGACGCCGTGAAAGATGAGCTTCCGGAAGTGGAGTACGGCACGCATTTCATTTCCGGTGAAACAGGAGCCATGCAATATCAGGATAAGATATTCACAGAGTCCTATGCCCTGGTTGACGCTGAATTTTTCAAGATGTTTTCTTTCCCCTTGCTGAAAGGCAATGCCGGCAAATTATTCCAAACCAAAGATGAGGTTGTGATCACTCCGGAGATTGCCAAAAAATACTTCGGCGACGAAGATCCGATTGGGAAACTTATAAATCTGAACGTGAATGGCGACCAGTCACTGACGGTGACCGGCGTAATCGAAGCTCCGCCATCAAATTCCAGTCTTACGTTCAAGATGCTGGTACCGATTCAGAGATCCAGCCGATACGCGCGCGATATCGAGCGATGGGGTAATTTTTCGTATCCTACTTTTGTGCAGGTTGCGGAGCATACAGACATGGAAAAATTCGGTCAGAATCTCGATAAAGTTATTCAAAAGTACATGGGCGAAAAATTGAAGCAATGGGCTGCTCGCGGAAATGTACCTCCGGATGTAAAACTGATGGAATTGGAATATACCCAGCTGCCGGATATGCATATGAAGAAAGAGGTTGTTTGGGAAAAAGTGAGTGATCCGCAATATTCTCTCATTCTTGGCGGTATCGCCATACTGATATTGATCATTGCCTGTATCAACTATATCTCGCTGGCCCTCACAACATCTGCCGCGCGCAGAGTAGAAGTGGGCATTCGAAAAGTTGTAGGCGCGCAAAAAAAACAGTTGATATACCAGTTCGGGTTTGAGTCGGTGATGCTTGCGCTCATATCGATGGTTTTTGCAGGCGTGCTCATCACAGTGTTTCTTCCTTTCTTTAACGATTTCACTCAAAAGTCTATCAGTATCAGCACCGTCAACATGTTGCCATTGATTGGCGCAAGTTTAGGATTTACGGTAGTAGTTGGGCTGCTGGCGGGAAGTTACCCTTCGTTCTTTCTCTCGCACTTCTTGCCATCGCAGGTATTGAAAGGTGGTTTTACGTCGCGACTGCAGGCTGGTTTTACCAAACCATTGGTGATTTTTCAGTTTGCTTTGTCAGCGTTCCTGATCATCAGTTCGGTGATCATGTTCCGGCAGATGCAATTTGTTACAACTAAGGATCTTGGTTTCAATAAAGACCAAATCTTGGTAATACCCACGCAGGTGGGCTGGGGTAAAGAGTCCGATCAGGTAATAGACCGTTACAGGCAGCGCTTGTCCCAAGAACCCGCCGTGATATCTGTAACGGGAACAAGCACTTCATTCAATCAGGGCTTTTCCCGCTATGGTTATAAGATCAAAGAGGAGCAGAAATCTGCCTATGTCTATGCAGCTGATCCCAACTATATACCGACGCTGGACCTAAAACTAACGTTGGGCCGTAATTTCGATGAACGCATCGCCACCGATTCCAACGCTGTGATCGTTAACGAGGCGCTGGTTCGGGATATGGGCTGGACCGATCCGCTTAACGAGCATCTGAATTTCGAAGAAGATACAACGAGCCTTGGGGCCCATGTTATTGGCGTGGTTAAAGATTATCATTTTCTTTCGCTGGAGAAAAACATCGAGCCGATGTTCCTTTCCATGAATAGGCGGTCCGTGGGGTATCTTACGACAATACTGGTAAAGATCAGTGCGGATGATATCCCCAAGTCAGTAGAAAATCTCACGAAAGCGTGGAGAGAATTGTTTCCCACAAAGCCGTTTGATTATACTTTTTTAGATGAAGACGTGGCGCGCCAATACGACACTCACAAACGTTGGATGAGCATCATGCAGGTGGCCACAGGCTTTGCTATTTTGATCGCCTGCCTCGGCCTGTTTGGACTAGCGGGTATCAATGCGATAAACCGCACCAAGGAGATTGGTATCCGTAAAGTGATGGGCGCCGGGCTTGGCCATATTTTCATTTTGCTGAACAAACAGTATGTATGGCTGGCTCTGTTTGGTTTTACGCTGGCGGCGCCGCTTTCATGGTATCTGATGAACCGATGGCTGAGTAGTTTTCAATTTAAGATCACGCTCGGCTGGGAGTTATTCGCCGTAAGCATGCTGGCTGGCCTTGGCGTTGCGTTACTTACGGTGAGCTACCATGCGGTTAAAGCAGCGCTGGTGAACCCGGCGGAGACCTTGAAATACGAGTAGTGCTCAGCTTAATAGTGAAATCATTTTTTGCCGCTGTTTTTCATCGGGGAGTTTTCCTTTGCCCGCGCCTATGTTGTCGAGCAGGTGTTTCAGCTTCGAGGTTCCGGGTATAACGCACGTGACGGCGGGGTGGGAGAGTATAAATTTCAGAAAGAACTGTGCCCAGCTTTGACAATCGAATTCGACCGCCCATTCAGGCAATTGTTTCCCTTTTACCTTGTTGAAAAGTGCCCCTTCTTCAAACGGTCTGTTGATGAGCACGGCGACCTTTTGATCGATCGCTGCCGGAAACAAACGGCTTTCGGCATGCCTGCTCATAACTGAATAATTGATCTGAATAAAATCGATCGGGTTCTGTCGAATGATTTTTTCCATCGTTTCGTGCGAGCTGTCGAGGTAATGCGTGAGCCCGATGTAGCGAATACGACCTTCTTCCTTCCACTTTTGTAGCGTCTTGAGGTGGGTCTTCCAGTCCGTCAGGTTATGCACCTGCATGAGGTCGATCGTTTTCCTTCTGAACAGCCGGAAGGAGTTTTTCATTTGTTCTTTTCCGGCTTCGGCGCCCGATGTCCATACTTTCGTGGCGAAAAACAGTTTCTGGTTTAGATTCAACTCCTGTGCAAGGTCGCCAACAACGTCTTCCGATCTTCCATACATCGGCGAGCTATCGATCACGCGGCCGCCCTCGGCTACCAGATTTTTTAGAACCTCTCTCAGCGGGTTTCTTTCGGCGTCGCTTTCGCCAACATCAAACGTTTGCCAGGTGCCTACACCAACAGAGGGGAGCGGTTCGCCGCTGGATGGGATCTTGCGCGTTAACAGTTGCCGCATGGTCAAAGATAACCAGCCAGGAGAAATAGCTGACAGCCCCAGGAGGCCGAGCTGTTGAAGCCACATTCTTCGCGACAGAGCAGTCATATCAAGGGTATACTGAAGATCTTTAGTTCTGGTTGCCACAAAAAAAGAAAGGTGACCGTTGGGGCCACCCTTCTTTGGGGTTCAAGTGCAAATTATTTCTGTAATATGTTTTTGAATCGCGGTGGTATAACCGCAGTTCCACTATTACGCTTGGCATCTTTTGGAGGCGCGACAGTCTGTATGCGACTGCCGGAAACCGGCACTGTAATGTTGGAGAAATCAGAAAATGTAGTTCCTACTTTCTTAAACGAGAGAACCTTGATGAGGTCAGTTCCGGTATTCGGATCGTCCCATTTGTTAATGTTTACCAGGCCGTACGTAGCTTTTTTTACAACGGGTGTTCCTTCCACACCGCCGGTTAAACTAACAAAGGTCACCTGGAAATTCATGGGATCTTCTGTGCCGGCATAGTAGGCGCAACTGAGACCATAGTTACCGTCGCTGAATAATGCTGTGGGCATAAAAAACAACTCCGGCGAATCGGTACTCCCTATGAGCGATGTGATGTTTGAGCCGAATACACCATAATAGTTAGTCGGTTGAGTCGTGCTGAGTGATTCCTGCCAAAGAAATAGATCCATGTCTACATCATCATAGACCTCGCCAGCACCAACACCCCATTCAAGAGCAACTAACAAACCGTCTTCCTGTTTTAACGTAATGGTTATTTCGTCGTCGTTAGTAAGTTCAATGTTATCACTGTCCACGTCTGTGATCTTGAATTCAATTACCTCATCATCTTCAGGATCGCGGTCTGAGAAAGGTTCTATCTCGATGATCCCTGTAGTTTGGCCTTTATCGATTTCGATCTCGCCGAAGTCGCTTAAGATCTCATAATCATAGGGTGACGAGGTTCCGGCAGTTTCTTTGTCGATAGCTGTTCCTTCCACTTCGTATTCAACAGTGATGTCTTCGCTGGCTGGCTTGTCCAGCACTACTTCGATCTCAATAGTACCATCGGCTTCGTTGATCGTCATTTCCGATTCTGCAAATGACAATTTGGGTTTGGCTGGTGGGGGATCGTCTTTACAGGAAGACAACGCACCTACCATGACGATCATCACGCAGGAAGACAAAAAGGGGAGTAAAAGATTTTTCATAAAAAAGTTTTGAATTACTTACCTTGATTTAGACGACTGAGGGGTTCAGAGGATGAATACTTTTCAACAATCGTTTGTAAGTATTCACCGATCTTATTTTTATATAATTTATTGATTCCCATTGAAAAAAACAAAGTTCCAGCCTGTGCACGGATTATAAAATTCGTAGATGTCCTGGTTATAGGCAAACACGTACGTATCGTCGCCTCCCGTGAGGGCATCGAGGTAGATGTTGATGTTGTTAAGATCGGCGTCGGGCGTCTTATCACCAAAGAGCCTGAACCCGGGCTTGAACGTGAAAATAAGGTTGTTGTTAACCAGGGTAGGCGTAAATTCCCTCAAAGCCAGCGTCGTACTATCGTTGGCGTTCTCCAGAGCAAATCCAATTCCAAAAAGTTTTGTGCCATCATTAAGCGGAAGGTTATAATAAAGATGCATCTCCTGCGCACCGGGAAGGTCCTCCAGGATCTCGGCGTCTGCCGAAACACCGTTATTTAAGATATAGATAAGCGGACTAAAGTAAAAGTCAGAGCGGGTAGCAAAAGTTTTTCCGTACACGTCGAGTATGGTTGTTTCCAATGTTACGGCATGATTGGCCGATGTCACTCCCTGATATGCGTGTACTGGGATCGGGCCGGCACATACGTTCAGTTGTGTGTCGGTAAGGGAATTAAATCGGATGCCTTTGATGGAAATACTGTTACCTACAAATGTTCCCGACAAAGGTGATTCCAACACGAGAGAGTCACCCTTGATAAAATATCCCGTAGAATGGTTTACGTTTTGAGATACTTGTGTGTCTGTTTTTTTGGAGGCCGCGTTGAAGTTTATCGTTCTCGTCACATGGTTCATAGACACGTAAAACACCAGGTCTTTTGTGTCATAAAAGAGTCTTAACGACGAAGAGTATCGGTCGATGTCGTCGGCTTGGGTTTCCAGGTTACCCGATAGCACTGGGCCCAGTAAATTCACGTCACTTGCTGAAGCTTCCTCAAATGTAAGGATAGTGGGCGTTCCCAGATCGGTTTTGCTTTTAAAGACCAGCTCGCCATTAGGGGTTTTATTCACATAATCGAACTCATATTCTGCGCCAAAAGTGGCCTGATCAAGTTCAAACAAATAGCTGAAAAAAGAATAACTCTCCAAAATAAGTTCAAGCCCAAGCGAATTATCGATACGATAGGTGATGGTTTGCTGCTGATAAGCATTGTTGTCGGCACTGAGATCGGTTTTGATATTGACGGTATTGTCGTCATTGAATTTCATCAGAACATAAAAAGAGCCGGCGCCCGACTCGGGTTTGTATTTTATTTTCCAGCCATTCGAAGGTTCAGTGAGGTCGTTTTTAAGAGCTGTAATTGCTTCTTCGGCCCGCTCGTCTGAGCTCTTATCGAACAGGTTGATGTCGTCATCTTTACAAGATGTCAAGACCAATATCAACACCACCCAAACGTAAAATACTTTTTTCATCACTGTAATTTAGACTGAATAATATTTCTTACGCTGATCAGGTCCACGCCGGTGTATTGCTTGTAATGTGCCAGTATGGAATTGTACTTTCTTCTGAGCTTCGCTCTTCCCTCGTTTCGTTTTTCGCAGTCGGTCGTTGTACAGTTGGTTTCGTCATCGATGTAGGTATCGTAGAAGTCGGGATTAAACAATACAAAAGCAACTGTTTCTGCGAAATCTTCATTGAAGGAACTGGTGGCATAGGGCGACACGAATCCTCTTTGCAACGCCTCTTCTTCAGTAAGATTATACCACGATCCCGCCGATGTATATCCTTGCGGAGAGATCTCCTGGAAATTGGGTGGAAGATTGTAACGCTGATGTACGATGTGCGCAAATTCATGATAGATTGTTCCCAGCTGCCGGAATACCCACTCCATGCTGTCTACATCGATATAGTTAACTTCTGTGATGGTGATCCGTGCACCGGCGTCGGCGGTACCAAGGGTTACCGTTCCATCATCGTTGTAGATCGACGAACCGATAAAAACAACCTCTGCCGGAACATGATTCTCGAAGAATTTTTTGCCATTGGGAACGGAAATGTAAGGCTCGATCCACAAATCGGTGAGGAAGTCGAGCATCGGTATCACCGTCTCCCGTTTTGGCGGGGTCACTCGTTTGTTCTGATCGACATAGCGGTCTACAAATTTATATCTCACAGCCACACCGTATTTGTCGGTATAGTTCGTCTTGATGTATTTGTCGAGTGTGTCGTCTGATAACGGTACGGTCTTCACCGGAGCGTCTACCGATTCATCCGGGTAACATCCGGTGGCCAGTGCAAAGGCGCCGACCAATAAAAGTGATAGTATTTTTGTTCTCATATCCTTGCTCATCGTCTCAAAAATTATCGGTCATTAGGTTCCAGTCCGCCCACATCGATTGCTGCCTGCGGTATCTGGATGATTTTACGCTTGTCGTTTGATTTCAGGGTAATAACAGAATTGTCCTCCAACT
>JBMOKS010000408.1:0-13291 GCA_049324355.1 Bacteroidota bacterium | reverse complement strand
TAACAAAATACATTGGCTTCAATCTCCGATAAAAAATCCACGATAAAATTCCCCGAATGATGATGTACCTGATCGAGGTTGCTAAAGCCTTCTTTCCATGCCTTACAAATTTCAGTTGCCTTTAACGTTGTGCCGGCACCCCCTCCCATGGAAGACATATCGAAAAAAACCTCTTCTTTAAATACGCCTGCAAGCAATCGCTGCCATTGTTGTGAATCTGTGTAGACAAACAACTTATTGACAAGTTCAACAATCGCGTCACGTTTACTCTTTTCCATTCCATAATTTATAGGTTATTTATTAGCTAAAGCCTTAAAAAATTGCACCCGCCGAGACACATCTGTTGTTGTGCAATTTAAGGATGTAATGGGTAATTTTATTAACGGACCTTTCCCGCCCGGTAAAGTCCTCGTTCAAAAATTCAACGTTCTTGGTTTCTTGTTTTGAACGAGGATCCCGCATGAAAGGGATAAGCAAATTTTTTTGGCTAATCATTTTAATAAGCATTTGCGAAGTCTTATTTTAAAGTAAATGAAGGGTTCGATTGTCTACCTGGTTTTTTGCGTTGGAGCGTTGATCACATTCCATTCCCATGCTCAAGAAAAGTATGACAGTGCAACCCTGGCCGATCTTTCAGAAAAAGCTTTCGAATTTTACCTCAACAGTCCCGATTCTTCCATCGGCATGGCCAAACGGAATCTGAAAGTGGCTATCGAAAACCAGGATGTTTATAGCGAGGGTTACAACTATTTCATTCTCACAAAAGCATATTGGGTAAAAGCCAATTACCGGCTCAGCACGGAGTATGGTTTCAAAGCCGTCAAGGTGTTCGAGAATTCCTCTTATACGAAAGAATGGGCCCGGTGCATGGTGGCGCTAGCCCGCACGCTGGTGGAGCTTGGCAACTACAACAAAGCCAAGGCCCTTATTCTACAGTCACTTCAACTCGGCAAAGACCATAACAACCCGGCCATCCAGGCAGAAGCGTTTCGGGAATATTCCTTTTTGTGGGTTGAAGTGCATCAACTCGACTCCGCCCTTTATTATGCCGACAGGGGAATAATGCTTTACCAGCAGTTGGGTGACTCCCTGAATCTCGGAATACTTTATAGTCGCAAAGGACGGATCTATTTCGAATTGAAAAATTTCAACCAGAGTCGCACCCTTACCTATCGTGGTATGTATCTTGACACACTCGTTGGGAATCGGCGCGGACTTGCTGTTTCCTATTTTCAAGCCGCGCAAAACGAATATGCATTAAAGAACCGCGACAGCGCCATACAGCTCTTAAAGAATTCAATCAGCATCAGCTCCAAGATAGGCAACTTGTCGTCGCTCATCCGGTCACATGATCTGCTGGCAACTATTTATCTTGATCTTAAAAAACCAGATCTCGCAGCACGGGAACTTATGCAGGTGAGCCAATATAAAGACAGTCTTTACAACTCCGAAAAGAGTGGGCAAATTCAGGAGATGCAATCGTTGTATGAACTTGAGGGAAAGGAACGGACCATCGCTATACTAGGCGCAGAAAATGCGCTCCGCCAGCAACAAGTCAAAAATCAACGCCTGTTCGTCGCCATTTTATCCGGTGGCGTGGTGTTGCTGATGGCTGTGGTCTTTTTGTTGATAAGGTTGCGCCGGATTCAAAATCAAACCAACAGCGACCTGGCAGCCAAAAACGCGGCGATCGAACAACAAAAAGAAGAGATGCAGGTACAAGCCGAAAACTTAAACCAACTCAATAAGCTGAAGGCAAAACTATTTTCCGTAATCAGTCATGATCTTCGTGGTCCAATCGCGAATCTGCAAGCTTTACTTGATCTTTTCACCAAAAAACTGATGACCGCCGATGAATTCATTCAGGTGTCAGACAAGCTTAAGACCAATCTCAACATCACCCAGCGAACGCTTGAAAATCTGCTCAACTGGTCGCTTAGCCAGATGGATGGGATCAAAACTCAACAGAAGAAAATGGAGATCTCGGTAGCGATTGACGAAGCGTGCCGTCTGATGGAAGAATTCGCCGATAGAAAATCGGTAAGTCTCCAGCGACACGGCGATGATTCCATTAACGTGTGGGCAGACCCTAACCAAGTTCAGCTTGTGTTACGAAACCTGATCCACAACGCCATTAAATTTTCCGAAAGCCATACACCGATTCATATCATCGCCAACCGGGAAAATGGCGTTTGCAAGATCATCGTCAAAGACACTGGCATAGGCATGACGCGCGAAGAGATCGACATGATCGTTGGGTCGAAGGAACATTTTACAAAAATGGGCACTCAACAGGAAAAAGGCACCGGTCTCGGCTTATTTCTTTGTAAGGAATTCATCACTCGCAACGGTGGCTCTTTTGATATTAAAAGTGAAAAAGGTGAGGGTACCGAAGTTTCGTTCACGCTGGTGATCGCTTCGTGATCCGGTCAACCAACGAATCCTATTTTTTTATGGGTGCCGTCGCAATAGGGCTTATTGCCTGAACCTCCACACCGGCAGAACGCAGTTGCATTATTCTTTTTGGTAGTGTTTCCCTGGCTGTCTTTCACACTCACATTACCATACACCATCAACGGACCGTTGGGTGTTGTTTCGATTATAGTCTCGGCCTCCACAATAACTTCATCATTTTCGGCGTCACGGTTCAAATAATAACTCAATGCCCCCGAAGGGCACTTCTTCACCTGGTCAATAATTTTCTCAGTCGTTGACTTCTCGGGCGTAATCCATGGGCGCTTCCGCGGATCAAAAACTTCGCCCAATCCACGAAAACAAATGCCCGAATGAATACATAAAGAGGGTTTCCAAACGATGGTAACTTCTCCATTAGAATACTTCTTTGTGATGTCTTTCATAACTCAATGCCGGGTTTACGAAATTTTCGTTTGAATCTCAATAGGATGCGTAAGCACTTTATGCACCGGGCATGCGTTGGCAATTTGTAGCAGTCGCGCACGCTGATGCTCGTCAAGATTGCCGGTTAAAATAACGTCGCGATAGAATATTGTTTTGTCTTCTTTCTTTTCCGAATGAACCTTTACCTCGATCTGCTCTACGGCCAATCCTTTCCGGTCGCTATACATGCGCAAAGTGATAGCTGTGCATGATGCCAGCGACATTCGCAAAAAATCTCCAGGCTCCGGGCCCAGATCCTTTCCTCCCACTTCCAGCGGTTCGTCGGCTATCATCATGTGGCTATCGGTGATCAGCTCAGTCTTGTAATGATCTTTACCAATAATAGCGGACGTCCATTTTGTTTTCACGGCAGTACTCATGAGAATGGCCTGTTCATTACAAACTCTTGTTGAACATATCGTTCACGAGGCGCAAGCTCGCGAAGTTTTAAGTTTTCTGGAAGTGCTTCCGCGTCGCCAAGATAACCGATAGCCATGATCACAACAGGTTCGAAATGGTCTGGAATATTTAAGTTCAATTTGGCTTTCGTCGGGTCAAAGCCTGCCATCTGATGAACGTTCAGTTCGAGGTGTGCTGCTTGTAGTGAAAGAAAAGCGTTAGCGCCACCCAGATCGTATCGCGCCGAAATATTGGGTCGATCGTTGCGCATAAAGTTTTTTCGAACAAGACTCATGATCAGCAGCGGAGCTTTCCTGACCCAGACTTTATTGCCGTCTAAAAGCGGATCGAAAATCTTGTTCCATAATTCATGCTGATCTTTCGTGGCATAAATATATATCCAAGGTTGTTCGTTCACACTGGAAGGCGCCCATCTGGCCGCTTCAAAGAGCGAATAGATCTTATCCTGCTCCACAGGTCTGTCAGAATAAGCCCGTCTGCTCCGCCGCTGCTGAATCACGTTGAGTATGGGTGATTCAAAATCTGATGATTTTCGCATGGTTACTGAAAAAAGAAATTGATTGGCAAGTTACATTTTCCTTTCTGTGTTCCATTCCATGGCCGGAAATTCTCATGATCGCGGAAGCAATAAGTACTTATTCTTCAATCAACACGCCCATTTTTCCTAGCTGGTAGTCACGCATGGCTTCGAGTATCTGTGTTTGTGTATTCATCACAAAGGGCCCATGTGATACTACTTTTTCGCCGAGCGGAAGTCCACTTAGTACCAATATTCGCGTATTCTCCAGCGCAGTGATTTTTATACTGTCGCCGTCGTTCTTAAACGCTGCAATGTGCAAACCCTCTACAAGTCCAAATCCCTCCAGCGTAATTTTGCCATCCAGCAGATAAATGAACGCATTGTGTTCACGAGGTAACCCGATCTCGATGCTGCCTTCTTTGAGCATGCTCAGCGTCGCAGCGTTTACAGGAGAATGGGAAGGTATCTTGCCTTTCAGTTCTCCTAATTCGCCGGCGAAGACTTTCATAACAACTTTCCCGTCGTCGCTCTCAACACCGGGTACGTCTTCAGCAGCCAGGGGAAAATATTGGGGCTGATCCATTTTATGCTTGGCTGGCGTATTGATCCAAAGCTGAATGATCTCCTGGCGTCCTCCTTTTTCGTGAATATCGACGGGCGGTCTCTCGCTATGAATAACACCCATCCCCGCATTCATCCATTGTGCGCCACCCGCATACACAACGTTATTATTTCCCCGGCTATCGCGATGGTGTACCCCTCCTTTAAAAATAAAAGTTACAGGAGAAAACCCCCTGTGCGGATGCGGGCCGACGCCTGCATGCTCTGGTTTCACATGTGCGGGTACTTTGATGTCGGCATGGTGTAATAAAAGAAATGGATCGATCTGTTCAACTCTTCCTGACGGAAGTGGTTGGCGAATGGGTAGTCCACCCATGTCAACTGGGTGAGCATATAACAATGATGAAACTGTTCTGTACTTCATAAAAACTTTTCCCTTCGTGAGGGGATAATTAATTCATTAATTCATTGGAACATCGATGAGTAAAATCTCGGCGTCGCTGTCTGCTGTGACAGTAAGTTTGTCAGCTTCCCACATTCCGTATCCGTCGCGTTTGTTCAACGCCTGACCGTCGATGGTCACATCGCCATCGATCACAAAAACATACACACCATTGGATGATCTCTTTACGGCATAGTCGATTGAAAAACCTTTCTTCAGGGAGCCCAAAGAGAACCAGGCATCCTGATTAATAAAAACTGCATGATTGTGTTTTTCGGGTGCCACCACAACCTGAAGCTGATTTTGCCGTGCAGCGGGATCAAATGTTTTCTGGTCATAACGCGGCGCAACATCATGCAGCTTCGGGAAGACCCAAATTTGCAGGAAGTTTACCGGATCAGATTTGGAGGCATTGTATTCACTGTGGGCTATGCCCGAGCCGGCGCTCATGATCTGAACATCGTTGGTTTTAATCACTTCATGCCGTCCAGTATTGTCGCGGTGCTCCAGCGCTCCACTAAGCGGAATAGAAACGATCTCCATATTATCGTGCGGATGTTTACCAAACCCATTTCCTCCGGAAACGATGTCGTCGTTTAACACGCGCAGGGCGCCGAAATTTATCCGGGAAGGGTCATAGTAATTGGCAAAACTAAAAGTATGGTGAGAATCGAGCCAGCCATGATTGGCATGGCCCCTCGTGTTGGCTTTATGCAATATTGTTTTCATAGATGGTTTATTTACGGGGTTTAATCTATAATAGATAACCCATTTGTGGCTCCCGAGTTCCCCAGTATGATTTTTAAGTTTCCAATCCAATTAACGAAAAAGATATATTAAAGTTATAACAATTATTGTACATACAACAATTGTTATAAAAAATATTACCCCCGAAGTTTATCGAGAATCCGATTAAGTTCCTGGGCCTCGGTTTTTGTCATGTTTTTGAGCTTTTTTAGCCATTCGTCGGATTCGGCGTCTATCTTTTTCAGCAGGATCAGCCCCTTATCTGTAATGCTTACGTCCACCTGACGGCGATTATCGGCACAGATCTCGCGTTTCAAAAGACCTTTTTGCCTAAGCTTTTCTACCAGTCGGGTGGCGTTGCTGCTTTTATCGATCATGCGGCAAGTTATATCGCCTAACATCATGGTTTCGGGGTGATGGCCCCTCAAGATTCGGAGCACATTGAACTGCTCCGGTGTGATACCGAATTTCTTTAACCTCGCCGCATTTGTATTGTACAGCCAACTGCCGGTGAATAAAATGTTCACGGCAGCTTTTTCGAATTCGCTCGCAAATTTCACCTGTTTGATCTCTTCTTCCAGTAGCATATCGGGTTCGTACGTAAATGTAACGACACAAAATATTCAGTCCCAACCAAAGTCCAAAATATTGTCCCGACAATGCCTGGTCGTGGTTTCGCCGGGCTAATCATATTTACCATTTTGGTGGACACTTTATTTTTCAACGTCTATATTTAATGATCTTATCATCACACATGAAGCAAAAATTTCGTAGTCAGAACTGGTTTGGCAAGACCGGTAAGGACGGATTCATCTACCGGGCATGGATGAAAAACCAAGGTATACCCACGCATGAGTTCGATGGCAGGCCTGTGATCGGCATTTGCAATACCTGGTCTGAGCTCACACCTTGCAACGCTCACTTCCGCGAACTAGCTGAGTCTGTCAAGCGTGGTGTTTCCGAAGCCGGTGGTTTTCCGGTGGAGTTCCCGGTGATGTCTCTGGGAGAAACGTTGATCAAACCCACCGCCATGTTGTACCGGAATCTCGCCAGCATGGATGTGGAAGAATCTATCCGTGCCAATCCGGTTGATGGTGTGGTGCTCATGTGTGGTTGCGATAAAACAACACCATCGCTCGTGATGGGCGCCTGCAGCGTAAATATTCCCACTATTGTAGTTTCCGGCGGACCGATGCTCACAGGCAAATTTCAGGGCCACGACATCGGCACCAGCGACGTGTGGCGATTCAACGACGCCGTGCGATCAGGCACCATGTTGCAAGACCAGTTGATCATGGCGGAAGCAGCAATGTGCCGCAGTCGCGGTCATTGTGCTGTGATGGGAACGGCCTCGACCATGGCAGTGATGGTGGAATCACTCGGATTGTCGTTGCCACACAACGCCGCAATCCCTGCTGTCGATGCCCGAAGAAAAGTGTTGGCCCAGCTCTCGGGATCCCGCATTGTAGAGATGGTCAAGGAAAATATTTTGCTTTCTGATATTCTCACCCGCGAGGCATTCGAAAACGCCATTATCGTAAACGCTGCTATTGGTGGCTCCACCAATTTTATCATTCATTTGCTGGCCATTGCCGGAAGAATAGGAGTTGACAAACTTTCGCGCAATGTTCCACTCATCGCCAACCTCCAGCCATCGGGAAAATATTTTATGGAGGATCTCTTTTATGCCGGCGGACTGCCCGCCGTCCTTAAAGAGCTTGATCAGTTTCTGCGCACGTCCTGCAAAACCGCTAATGGAAAAACGATTCGCGACAATTATCAGGCTGAAATATGTTATAACCGTGAGATCATCGCCACGGTGGATAAGCCCTTCAATCCGCTTTCTGGTGTGGCGATATTGAAAGGAAATTTGTGTGAGCATGGAGCTGTGATCAAACCATCGGCCGCCAGTCCGCACCTGATGAAGCACACCGGTAAGGCCGTGGTGTTTGAAGATATTGAAGATTACAAGGCGCGTATAGACGACCCTGGCCTTGACGTTGATGAAAATAGCGTTTTGGTGCTCAAAAACGTAGGGCCAAAAGGCTACCCGGGCATGCCGGAGGTTGGCAACATGGGCATTCCAAAAAAATTATTGGCCAAGGGCGTGACCGACATGGTGAGAATCTCTGATGGACGAATGAGCGGCACCGGTTTCGGCACAGTGGTGTTGCACGTATCGCCCGAGGCAGCAGTAGGAGGCAACTTCGCCGTTGTTCGGGAGGGCGACCTTATCACACTCGACGTTGCCAACCGTACTATCAGACTCGACGTATCGGATGAAGAACTCAGTAAGCGCAGAAAAAACTGGAAGCCGAGTGTTACATTTTCGACACGCGGCTATGTGCACTTGTATCAAACGCATGTAGAACAATCACACCTAGGCGCCGACATGGATTTCTTGCGTGGTAAATCCGGGAGTGAAGTAACGAGGGATTCGCATTGACCAATCAAACAATTGTTACATGAACACAGCACATAAAATTTTTCAGGACAAAGTGGCCATTGTCACAGGCGCCGGGCAAGGTATAGGTTTCGAGATCTGCCGGCAACTCGCCATACAGGGTGCTCATGTTATACTTAACGACGTAGAAAAATCATTGGCTACCGATGCCGCTGAAAAAATCAAGCGCGAAAAAGGTGTCTGTGTTCCCATGGCCGGCGATGTGTCGGATGTAGATTTTATTCAAACGATGGTCGAAAAAGCCATTACACAATTCGGGTCGGTCGACATTGCTATTGCCAATGCGGGCATCACCATGTTTGGCGATTTTCTGGATTACGAACCCGACGATTTTTACAATGTTATGCGCGTGAATCTGGGCGGAACTTTTTTTCTGGCGCAGGCCGCCGCCCGACAAATGAAGGAGCAGCGGCAAGGAGGAAGTTTACTCTTCATGTCATCAGTTACCGGCCATCAAGCGCATAAAAATCTTGCTGCCTATAGCATGAGCAAAGCCGCGGTTGAGATGCTGGCCAAAAGTCTTGTCATTGAATTGTCTCCTCATAAGATAACTGTAAACGCCCTTGCGCCGGGAGCTACGTTGACCGAACGCACCACAAAAGATGCTGGCTACGAAAAAGTTTGGGCTCAACTTACACCAACCGGTCGGGCAGCCACAGTAGCCGACATAGCCAGTGCCGCACTTTTTTTAGTTTCGCCTCAAGCCCAGCATATCACCGGCCAGACGCTGGTGATCGATGGTGGCTGGTCGAGCATCAGCCCGTCACCTTACTGACCTACTTTAGTCACACACCCCTCGTAAAACACGCTGAGCTTCTGCACATCAGCTTGAAATAGTCTATTCACAATGGCCTGATCTGATTCAACGATCTCCCTGGCTGATTGATGACTCGGCGCAACAATCACAATGATACCTTTGTCGGCGTAGCGAGCGCCCATTTTTATGGTTCCGGCTTTTCTCAGAGCAGATAAATGTGCGGAATGTTCTTTAAAATAAGGTTGCTCGTGCGGCTTCTTCGCGTAATCCCAACCCGTAGAAGTCGTATACGTCACTATATATAAACTGTCTGATTTGCTTTGCGCTTTAGTGGTGACGCAAAGTACGATGAGGATCAACGGCACCAGCATGGTTTTCATAGTCAATTAGGTTTTGAACAAAGCTAATTTAAATCGGCACATTCTGATTATTGCAACCCAAACCGGGGGTTATAAATAATAGCGAACGATCGGCCTCGAGGGTGAATGCCTCTTCACTTCGCGAAATCCTGCTTTAATGAAACTATTCATGAAACCTGTCCAGGCAAAAACGTCGGGCATGCTATTATCTTTTGGTTCGACAGGGTATGCTTCCAGTATCTTTACTTTCTTTTTCCTGGCGTGATCCAGCAAGGCATTCAGTAATTTTATTGAAACACCTTTGCGCCGGTGGGACTTTGAGATAAAGAAACACGAAACAGACCAGACCTTCTGTTCGTCTACCGGTTTGAGTACTCTCGACTTTGCCAGCCTTACATATTTTTCACGGGGCGCAACCGCACACCATCCCACAGGCTCATCGCCGTCGAATGCTAAGATGCCAACCTGTTCGCGCTGTTTTACCAGGTTGTGAATTGCCCTTTTATTTCCGTCGCCCTTCTGTTTTTCGTATGTCGCTTTAGGCAGACGCCACGTCATACACCAGCATCCGCCGCAGGCTCCGCGCGGGCCCAGAAGTTTTTCGAAATCTTTCCAGGTTTCTGTGGTCAGTGATTTGAAAGTAAGCACTTGTGCCATGATGTGAATATAGCGTCAACAATTCGGGCAGGCACAAGTTAAACAATCAATTGAAAATCTTGTTTTTTTGACGTGTGATCGGACTCCTGGAGTTGGCTAAGCAGGCGAAGCACTTCACCCTGGGAGACCAGGTTGAATTGAGCGGCGGTATGTGCATTGCCGATCTTGATCGTAATAGCACGGCCGGTCAGTGCTTTGAACATGTCTTCATCCGTTTTGTCGTCGCCGATGGCGAGTACAAAATCATAGTGATCTTCTTCGAGGATTTTTTTGGCGATCACGCCTTTATCGACACCCGAAACACGTACTTCGATAACTTTGTTTCCATCCATGATCTGTAGCTGTGTATTCCTCACCAGGTGATGGAGATTATCGAGCAATTCGCGTGAGCGTGTGAAGCCCATTTCGGTATTGGCGTTACGGTAGTGCCAGGCCAGTGTATGATTTTTTTCTTCAATGAACGACCCGGGGCTTCGTTGGGTAAACAATTCAAGCGTAGGTCGTACCCATGGTTTCCACGACTGGTCGATCTCTGTCTCAAATTTCCACTTGCCATCTTTTGACCGGAACGCCACACCATGCTCGGCCACGATGTTCACGGCCAGACCATGAAACCATTCTTCGAGGGTGGTGCGATCACGACCGCTGATGATGGTGATGTCGGTACGGGGGTCAGACGCGAGTGAATCCAGCAGGCCAAGCAGCTCAGAATTGGGTGTGGCATAACGCGGATACCGCGCAAAGGGTACCAACGTGCCATCGTAATCTAAGAATAAGTGCCGCTTTGTGGCACGCGCAAACTCGCACACAATATTTGCAGCTACGCGTGAGGTGACCAGACTGGTTTGTTGAGATACCTGTTGTTCTTTGGTTTCATCCAGCTGTTTGAGAAAATCCTTCACCCAGTGCACCACATCATAATCGATCAGTCGTCTTTGAAGTATTTCAAGTTTTTGACGTTGCTCGGCGGCCGGCATGGTGAGTGCGGTAAAAATAGCACTGGCAACCTCTCCTTTATCCATTGGATTGACCATCAAGGCTTCGCCCATTTCGCTAGATGCTCCGGCAAGTTCGCTCAGGATCATGACACCTTGGTCGTGCTGACTTGCCACGTATTCTTTCGCGACGAGATTCATCCCATCTCGCAGGGGAGTGACCAGCGCTACGTCGGCCACTTGGTATAATGCACAAAGTTCAGGGAAAGACAGATTACTGTATCGATAAATGAGCGGTTGCCATTGCAATGTCGAATACTTTCCGTTGATGCTTCCGATTTGTTCTTCGATCAGTTTACGGCGTTCGTTATACTTGGAAACAATCTGGCGTGACGGAACCACGACCTGAATAAATATCACCTGCTCCAGCCACTCGGGATGCAACTCGAGAAATCTTTCAAATCCCGCCAAACGGTGAGTAACCCCTTTGGTGTAATCGAGCCTATCGACCGAGAAAATTATTTTCTTCCCGGCGAAATTTTTCTGGATCGATTCTTTTTGCTCCATGACGTCGGCACGCTGCCCGGCATTGTGAAATTTTTTAAAGTCGATTCCCAGCGGAAACATGTCGGCTTTTACCAGGCGGTTACTGGTGAAAATGGTTCTGAATTGGTGGTCGAAGCCACAAACCATTTGCACGGTCTTCAGGAAGTGCTGAACATATTCGTAGGTATGAAATCCGATAAGGTCTGCGCCCAACAAGCCGCCAACGATCTTTTCTTTCCAGGGCCGATGTAGCAACCTGAAGATCTCAAACGACGGGAAGGGAATGTGCAAAAAGAATCCAATGGTGGCATCCGGGCGCTGTTCGCGGATCATACCGGGCAATAACATCAACTGATAATCATGAATCCAGAGAATGTCACCGGGTTGAAGTAGCGCCAGAATTCGTTCTGCAAAGAACCGGTTTACTTCTTGATAACTTTTGAATGTTGCCTCATCATATTCCACGTACGACGGAAAGTAGTGAAAAAGAGGCCAGAGTGTGGCATTGCAAAATCCATTATAAAATCTGTTGTACGTTTTGGTTTCGATGAAGATCGGTTCCACATCAAAAGTGGATGGTAAACTATCTTTTTGCTTAGCAATATATTTTTTCCAGCGTTTTTCCGGAAAATCGGCGGCACCTATCCAGCGGCTACTGGAAAAAGTCGGGCCTTGTCCGCTTTCAAAATAACTCTTCAGCGCACTCACAAGTCCGCCATCGCTTTCTTTTAACACAATCTGGTTCTGCTCTCCGAGTAACTGAAACGGTAGTCGGTTTGAAACCAGAATGAGCCTTCGTTGTAGATTTTCACTCATAAATGGCAATTAACCGCAACTGTCAAAATGACTTCACGCCCCTATAAATCATTCCCCAGAGTTAGGCTAAAAAATCGTTCCCAGCGTTGGTATTAGATTAAAAAGTAATTAAAAAGGGCTTAAAAAAAAGGCCACCCCAATCACTCGAGGCGGCCTACCATCTAACCCAAAACGGGTATCTTTAATTCGATCGCTTTCCGTTGAGGTTGAAGGTTCTGAACGAACCAACACTCAAGGTTCCCTGCATATTATCGTTGCTGATAGTCACTTTCACATCCACAGTCGCCGCATTGCCACCGAAATTTACCGGATAAGAGAAGCTCACATCGTTTCCGTTTACCACCAGCGATTGCACCGCTGTTTCTTCTTTCATCCTGTCGCTCTTAATGGTTCCCGAATAAACACCATTCTCTTTTTTGAGAACGATCGTTCCACCACCGCCTTGAGGCGCATCGATGGTGTACGTCCACGTACCGGCAGCTTCATACAACGTAGCATCGATTGGTTTGGTTGCGGTATTTGCGACGTTTTGTTTCTGATTTTGCACAGGACGCTGACCTCCCAAAGGCATCTGTGTGTTACCACGTTGAGATTGTTGGCCAGTATCGCCCTGGTTGTTATCCCCACCGCCCTCTTTCAGGTCGTCGTTGCTCACTGACTTTCTTCTGCGAGGCTGATTGTTGAAGTTCATTTTACCAATGCGGTAGCTGAAGTTGATCCGGAAGCTCATGTTGTGGATCGTGTTGGTGCTATAGCGCTGGGCATTGGCAGATATTACCTCGCTTTTGATCTTGAATGAAGGTGTGAAGAAGTTCTCGGCCGCGAAGCCTACACTGCCCTTTTTGTTATTAAACTCCTTTCTCAAACCAAGGCTGTAGATACCAAAACCGCCCTGCGAACCTTGAAGCTGAACCTGTCTGCCGCGATAGAAGCTAAAGAACTGGAAACCCCAGCCTTTGCTCAGATTATAGTTTCCGAACAACCGACCGCTCGCTACCCAACCTTCGTTGCTGGCGGTGTATTGAGGATCGGGGTTGTTGTTGTCCAGCATGGCATAGTACGTATCCGCGCCCCCGTTCAATGAGAATTTGTTTCCGATGTTGATATTGGCAAAAAGGCTAAGGCCGTAGGCATCTTCCTGACCGATATTCTGGTAAGTAGTTTTGATC
>JBMOKS010000407.1:0-13388 GCA_049324355.1 Bacteroidota bacterium | reverse complement strand
CGCCCCCTGCCCCGTTTCACAGGGCGCCGTGCGGAAATTCGAATAAACCTGAAACAATCAACAACAAAAGCTAATCCTGCGACTTTTTAGTATCTGCACCAAATAGAAACATCAAACTCATTCCAGGTGCCGGTCTTTTCCCAGCCTGCTCCAATAAACAGGATCTTATCATGAATTTCTTCTCTTACGTTTACGGCATATTGCAAATCATTAAACCAATATGTAACTGACAGGTTGATGTGCAGCCGATCAAAATATTCAGCATATAATTTCAGCAGGATACCGTTGTTTGGAGTCACTGTTTTTTCATTTCCTTGCCAACATTGGCGAGCATAAGCTGCCATCACCGCATAACGCCAACCGAAGAATCCGATGCCAGAGTAAGACTGTTCGGTGCGATGTACACGATCCACGAAAACTCTTTTAAAGCCTGCTGTCGCCACCACATTTCTCATGGCATAAATATTAAAAATGTCATGTTTGATAAATTCAGAATTGAAATAACTATTCGCACGCGAAGGCAAACGCCACTCGACGTTAGATGACAACAGCGAGCTTACCCCGAAGTCATCGATCTTTATGACTGGAATATGGGCACGAAAGGCATAGCTCAAACCAATTTTTGACTCCTGATACATTGGATAACAGCGAACGCGACGAATAAGCTTCATGTAGCTTGACCCTGCGTACCGCGGAGTACTTTGAACCACCGTTTGAGAAATCGCGGTCAACACTAAAGCAATCAACAATCCAGAGGTCAGAACGACGGTTTTCATTTCCCGTTAAACGCCTTCACGCCTTTGACAGTATTTTGCACAGAAATTTTTCTTACTATTGCGCGATTATCGAATACGAAAACCAGTTACTGGCTTCTGCTGAAGCCTTCATTGCAGCCATGATCAACAAAACAGAACAGGAAGAGCGGGAATATCTTGAGGAGATCAAGGAAAAGTTAATGCTGGCTACGAGGCGTATTGACGACCGTGTGAAACAATTTTCGGCGGAGCTGCGGCAGAATAAACAGTACATCCACGAACACCAGTCGGGCATGGACGAGGCCGATATGGTGGCTGCGGGACAGTCTATAAACCGCATGGCGTTTACGGGCGAATCTGCCGTAGCCCAAAAAAGGAAACTCTTAAAGCTGAGCAGTTCTCCCTACTTCGGACGAATAGATTTTGAGACCGGCGTGGGCGGCGAAAGAACTCCGGTTTATATCGGCATACACACTTTTTTTGACGAAACACTCAGGGCCAATCAGATCTACGATTGGCGCGCGCCCATTTCATCTATGTTCTACGATTTTGAATTGGGTGAAGCATGGTATGAAACACCATCCGGAAAAATAACAGGCGAAATCATGCTGAAACGTCAATACCGCATCAGGGACGGACGCATGGAGTACATGATCGAAAACGACGTGAACATCCACGATGAGATCTTGCAGAAGGAATTGAGCAAGTCATCGGACGATAAGATGAAAAACATTGTGGCCACGATACAGCGCGATCAAAACGCCGTGATCAGAAATGAAACGGCGCCAGTGATGATCATACAGGGTGTGGCTGGCTCGGGAAAAACGTCTATCGCTTTGCACCGCATCGCGTTCTTATTGTACAGGTTCAAAGACACGATAGCTGCCAAGGATGTTCTGATCATTTCACCCAACAAGGTTTTTGCCGACTACATTTCCAACGTGTTGCCCGAACTCGGCGAAGAGCAAATACCGGAAATGGGCATGGAAGAGCTGGCTACCGACCTGCTCGAAAATAAATTTCACTTTCAAACCTTTTTCCAACAGGTTTCGGCTTTGATGGACAAACACGATGAGGCTTTCGTAGAGCGTATTCAATACAAATCATCTTTTGAATTTCTGGGCAAGCTCAACCAATACATGATCTACATTGAAAACAACTTCTTCGAGGCGGTGGAGTTGCGCGTGGGGCGTGTGGTGGTGCCCTCACCTTTTGTACAGGAAAAATTCAAGGCTTATCACCGCATACCACTCTTGAAGCGGATACCGCAGGTTGTAAAAGACATTCAAAACTTTGTGCGTGATAATACCCAACGGAAACTCTCCGGCCAGGAGAAAGCGCAAATTTGGGAGGCGGTGCCGCGCATGATCAAAAAGAATAACGTTTTCGAGCTCTATAAAAATTTCTATACCTGGATCAAAAGACCCGAATTGTTTATGAACCGCCACGATGGCGTGCTGGAGTACAGCGATGTCTTTCCTTTGATCTATTGCAAGATCAGGCTCGAAGGCATTGCAGCCTACGATCATGTGAAGCACCTGCTCGTGGATGAAATGCAGGACTACGCGCCCATCCAATATTCGGTGCTCTCGAGACTGTTCAAGTGTAAGAAGACCATCTTAGGCGATATCACACAGACGGTAAATCCGTACAGCGCATCGTCGTCAGACGGCATCAACCAGGTTTTTCCCCAGGCCGATACCGTAAAACTTTTAAGAAGTTATCGATCTACATGGGAAATCACGGCATTCTCTCAAGGAATATTACCTAACCCTGAACTCATTCCATTGGAAAGACACGGCGCGGCGCCTCAGGTAAAATGTGTTGGCAGTAATGCGGAAGAAATTGACGAGATCAAAAAACTGATCGATCGATTTAAAAACTCAGAACATCAGTTGCTGGGAATAATTTGTAAAACGCGAGAGCAGTCGGAGTTTATATATAAGGAGTTGAAATCTTTGCACGTACACCTGCTCACGGCCGACAGCACGTCGTTTAAACACGGTGTGGTGATCAGCACCGTGCACCTGGCCAAGGGTTTGGAGTTTGATGAGGTGATCGTACCTTTTGCCTCCACGCGAAATTATCACACGGACGTAGATCGGAGAATGTTGTACATCGCCTGCACGCGGGCTATGCATTTTCTTACGTTAACTGCAACGAGAGATATCACCGAATTTATACCTGCTCGTTAATTATTGCAGAGTTTACTCCGGCCGTCTTTGTTCGTGCGCGAATTTATCGAGCAGTTCAAACAGACTAGCTAGATCTTCGACTGTCTCGTTAGAAGATATGGTAAAAAGTCAACAACGCATATATGCGTTTATATTTTTTTGCGCAAATACGGAGTTTGGCTGTGTGAATAACATTCGTAATGAAAAATTGCTGAAGAAATTTGGCCTTCACCTAAAAGAATTAAGGGAGAAGAAGGGTTTCAGTCAGGAATCACTCGCCAATGAGGCTGACGTACCCATTAGCCAGATCGGTCGTATTGAAAGAGGTGAAGTGAATCCCACACTCAGCACCTTAGATACGTTGGCTACTGCCTTGAAAATGACTCTTAAAGAGTTAATGAATTTCTAAAGTCCGCTCACTCCCTTCGTGATCCTTGGTGTTTCTTCATGACCTATTGGTAAAAAATGTAGACACTATAAAGGCGCCAAGGCGACGCTAAGTACCACAAAGTCTGATAGCTAGTCTTGCCTCATTTTCAGACGGTTGCAACACAAACCCCGTCTCTCTGCGAAATCTTAAATAATTTTTCTCCTGCTTGTCCAATTTCCCGGAAGCCGATCATTATAGGGGTGTAATAGCAAACATCAACTAAACCTATTATGAACACAACAACTTCAACACTCAAAACTGCAACTGCAAACAAGTCAAACTTCAACAGCAAGGTCCGCATCGTCCTGTTCTGGATCGCCACCGGAATCGTAGGTCTGGAAACCGCCGTGGGGTCTTACTGGGATATTGCACAGATAGAATTTGTATTAACCGTGATGAAACAATTAGGATACCCCGCTTACTTCCTCACCATCATGGGTATCTGGAAGGCTCTCGGTGTGGTGGCACTTTTGTCTCCTCGTTTGCCTTTGTTGAAAGAATGGATTTACGCCGGGCTCGTATTTGTTTACACAGGCGCGGCGGCATCACATCTTGCAGTGGGTGAAATTCCACAGGCGGTTGGTCCGCTTATCTTCACCGGTTTAACGTTCGCATCTTGGGCGCTGCGTCCGGCTTCACGTAAGTTTCAAGCCGCTAAGTAACTTTTTGAATTAGGTAGTCACTGGGGACTCCGTGACTATTTTTTTTTATTCGTCACTCTCGGTCATGAGCGGCTTGAGTTTTAATGTATTTAATCCAACTACGTAAGCATACATAGCAGCAGGCAAAAAAGTGTAATCAATATCTTTATAACGAATGTTTCCCTCTTTATCAACTGTGGTTACCAGCGCGGATTTTAAATTATTTTTTTCGCAAAATTGCTGAAGGCTTTTTAGTTCGCTGGGCTTATCAAAAAAACGATTAGACCATTTTATCTCCAACGCCCAGGTAGGTTTGAATTTTTTGGAATCTAAACCTACCATATCAACTTCGCCGTGAAATTTTCCGGCAGACCATCGCGCGTACCAGGGCGTAAACCAATCGCGGTGTAGCCATTGCGCAAAGATTGCGGTCTCCACCATGCTCCCAAAAGATTCATCGGTAGCCTGTAAGGGCGAAAAAAGTGCACTGCGAAGCGACGGATTTGTCAGGAAGATCTTATAAAACGACGCACGCTGAAATCGTTTGGCATGGTTTTAAGACAATCTTCCTGGTCATAAAATGCTGTATTTGTACAAATAATGTATTTTAGTATATACTAATTTGCACAAAAATGTACAAATAATGTATTTTATTTATGAAGCGGTCACTATTCTTATTGGTTGATATTAGGGAACATGACGGCAATGACGGCATGCTGCCCTGAAGACAGCATGGAAACGACAAGGAACATGATCAGCTTTTTCAAGTGGTTGAGATTTCCCTGGAAATAAGAAATGAATACTCAAAAGTTTTTGAAACACATAAAGTTTTTTGAATCCCTTAACCATATCGTGCTTCGGAGGAGCCTTAAAGACCAAACTTTGCTACCTGAAAAGAAAGGGCCGCTCCTTCACGGCACGGCCTTTTTCTTCTTCAAATTTCGAGATCTGCGGCGTTTCGCTGCAAGCATTAACGGGCAATGATAACTTTGCGCGTAACAGAACCTTCAGTGCCAGCCAACTTGATCACGTACATGCCGTTGGGCATATCGAGAACATCAACATGATGTTGCTGTACACCCTTCTTGGCTACACCTGATTTTACAATCTCTCCAAACTGATTAATAAATACATAACGCAGATCCGAGCTGGGTTGCGGCCGAACAATCGTCACGTCCTTACTGGCCTGGTTAGGATAAATATCCAATCCGGTGCTTTCACTTTGCAATGTCGGCTCGCAGGGATATAGTCGGCCTCCTGAGCTTGGTGTTTTGCCTGCTATCGCCGTTGGGTTGGTATCGCATGGATCGGAACATGGGTATACGTCGAACGGCTCGGAAATTCTTGAGCATCCGTTTGGATAATAAGCAGTCACAGTATACTCGCCGGCAGTTACCCAAATGTATGACGATGTGCTTCCGGTGGACCATTGAAGACTGCTTGCTCCGACATAGCCATTGGCAGCAAGTCGTACGGTAGCCCGCGAGCACAAATCATATGTTTGAGTGATGTAAGGTTGTGGCGCACTCAGCACATTGACAATGACTGGTGAGCTCGTGGCAGAACAACCTTCTGAATTGGTTACCCGTACACTGTAATCCCCGGCGAAACGGGCGTCGTAATACCGGAAATTTGCATTTCCCAGGTTGCCTCCGTCCAGCATCCACTGGTAAGTAAGCCCCGCGCCCGTATTAGCTTGAAGCCTGACAGAACCTCCGGCACAGAAAGTTGTAGATGAAGCCGGCGTAATAGATGCTCCGGGTGTAGCGTTGACCGTTATGGTGGTTGCGCCACTGAGATCAGACGTCATTGCTGCGCAAGTCGCCGTGGTTAGCGAAACGATCGTATACGTAGTTGTTGACGATGGACTCACAGCTTTACTCCATATGTTTCCTGTACTGCTAAACGATTCACCATTGCTGAGCGTGATCGTCCAAATTCCGCCTGCAGAAACAGTACCCGATAAGATCGTACTTCCTCCGTTGCAAATAGAAGTATCTGGACTGACGATCGAGGCTGCCAGGCGTTCAACTTCAATTGTGACGTTTCCGCTGAGATCTGAGGGCCAGGCCGCACAATTGGCATCGACCAATGACACGATGTTATAGGTTGTCGTGGTGGTGGGACTCACGGATTTGTACCACGTACCGCTTCCGTTCCCTGTCACCGTTCCACCATCATTGCTTAACGTCAACGTCCATGAGCCGGCTGCCGTAACATTTCCCGATAAATTTATGGTTGTCCCATAACATACATATGCGCTCTGATTATTGAGAGTAGCCGTTGGACGATTATTAACAATAACTGTTGCGTTGCGTGAAACGGAACATCCGTTGGCATCGGTGCCCATCACGCTGTAAGTTGTAGTAACTGCCGGGCTGGCTGTAACTATTGACCCCGTAGCAGCCGAAAGTCCAGTTGCGGGCGACCAGGAGTAATTATCGGCACCACTTGCCGTCAACGTTACATTCGACCCCGCGCATATCGTTGAAGTCTCTGGAGCTATCTCAACGTCCGGTAATGCATTCACGGTTACTACTACGGCCTTGGAATTAACACATCCATTTGCATCAGTGCCTTCTACCGTGTAGGTGGTTGTAGTGGAAGGGTTTGCCGTAACAGTTTCACCAGTTGATGCAGAAAGTCCTGCGGCGGGAGACCATGTATACGTTGAGGCGCCGCTTGCTGTTAGCGACGTGTTCAGGCCCTCGCACACAGCAGGCGGTGACGCAGGAGTGACCTCCACATCAGGCAAGGGATTTATGACGATCGTTACAACCTGGCTGCTGGAGCACCCGTTGGCAAGTGTGCCTACTACCGTGTACGTGGTTGTGGCCGCCGGACTTGCCGTGACCGTTGCTCCCGAGGTAGCCGAGAGTCCCGTTGCTGGCGACCAAGTGTAAGAAGCTGCACCGCTGGCTGTAAGATCCACCTCGTAACCAAAACAAATCGCAGGTGCCGGTGGGTCTATCGAAACTACAGGCTGAGGATTCACCGTTACCACAACATTCTGGGTGGTATAACATCCGTTGAAGGAGGTTGTATAGGTATAAGTAACATCGACCGGTGACGCTGTTGTGTTGGTAAGAGCCTCCATTACACTCCCTGAGCCGCTGGATGGCGCCTGACTTATACCGGCTACGACAGAACGGCTCCATGAGAAAGTCGAACTGCTAATATTACTGGTGGGGGTATAATTAAAAGTAGAATTGCTGCAGATCGAAGCAGGTGTGAGTGTGCTGGTCAATACCGGCTTCAGTCTTGAAGTCACTGAAACGAATCCCGAGTAGAATGCGGTGCAATTTCCGTTCGTCACCTTTGTCCTGAATCTGTAATACCGTGATGTAAGACCGTTGTTTGTTACAGTATAACCAAGGGTAGGTGAAGTAGCACCGGCTATATCGACCCAGCCAGTATAGGTAGAGCCGTTGTCAGTGTATTGCATTTGCCAGGTGATATCCCCTTTGTAGGTCGAAACTGATAGAACGACATTTTGATCGGCACACACTGATGTTGGCGCCGCCGTCGGTATACTGCTATTGGGCGTGCCGTACATGAACGTTGTTGCCGTTGTAGATTCCACGGAAGCGCAGGAACCACTGGTTACGATAGCTTTAAATTCATATTCGCGCGATTTTGTCGACCCGCTGCTCACGGCTTGTGGATTATTGGCAGTTATCCACGAAGACCACGAGCCTCCGAAATCACGATACCGATATCGATAAGATGGCGTACCTGTATGTCCCGAAAGATTCAATCCGATTGAACTTGAAGTGCCGCAAACCTGCGGATGCGAAGTATTAAGCGTTCCACCTACACTGGCCGGGTACACGGTGACCGGTAGTTGTGTCGGATTGGTTTGACATGCGGCGTTGTAGGGAGTCACGCTCAGATTATTGTTTCCGGCTGCACTCCAGACTATTGTTGTTGTATTGGTATTACCTGTCAAGGTATTATCATTCAATTTCCACAGGTAGGATACGCCGGCCTGACTTACAGTAGAATAGCTCTCCGTGGAATTAACGCAAGGATTTGTTTTGCCTGTGATCGTATTAGAGGCAGGTCTTGTACCACTTTTAACCGTGACAGGCACGCTAAATGAGGCAACATTGGTGCCGCACTCATTATATCCAGTGGCGGTCAGGGTGTACGGACCTCCGGGTGTTGTCCAGTTTATGTTGGTCACCCATCCCGGAGCGAGGTTGTCCACAGCTCCTCCACCACTAACGGACCAGGTCACTCCGTTTAATTGAGTGGAGGAATTGACGCTGTAGGTATACTGATTGGCACAAACTTCTGTAGCGCCAGAAAAACCGGTTAGCGACGCACTGGCGGGTTGAACATTGACGGTGAGAGACCGTGGCAAACTCACGCGATTACAATAATCTCTGGCGGATACCGTAACCACACCATTGCCAACAGTATTGAATTTCACTTGAACAGATGGTCCGTTGGGCGAGCCGATTATTTCGGTGCCTGGTCCGGGCGCCCAGAAGTAAGTAAGTCCCGGAAGACTATTAACGGCCAGGGTGGCTGTTGCCCCCACACAAACTTTTCCGGGATTACCAGACGATGGTGTGGGTGTAGCGGGCGGAGTACCAGACGGCGATGCGATACCAACAACTTTTGTGCTGGCAGGCCCGGTGCAAAAACCGTTGTTGGCGGTTACAGAAATAGTGTAGTTTCCCGCATTAAAAAAATCAAAGGCTGAAGCCGAGGCTGTTGGATTGACTGCAACAGCTCCCGGAGGCCCTGGCGAAGATGACCAGCTATAGGTCGCCCCAGCCACTTCATTGACAGAGAAATTTAGTCGTGCTGGCGTTGGTAGCACACAAGCGCCATCCGGTCCGGTGATCGGCCCCAGAGCAATGGCCGGAGATCCGATGTTTTCATTTAAAGTTACAGGCGAATCGCTGGACGAAAAACAGTTGTTGGTTGCATAAACGCTCACCTGATGCGAACCGGGTTTCGACCAGGTTATGGTGGCAACATTTCCGGATGAAGAGATCGTACCTGCAGTCGCGTCTGGTGTAATACTCCAAGTATAAGCATCACCTGCATTACCTCCAGTTGCAGTGTAGGTTCGGGTAGTTCCCTGGCATCGATTGTTGTTTTCCGCAACCGCTAATGAAAGAGATGGTTTTTTAAGAACCCTGACTTGAAGAAGCTGGCTCGGCCCATAACATTCACCATTAAATAATCGGCAGAATACAGTAAAAGTGCCCCCTTCATTCCAAGTTACAACGGCCTGGTTATTGTTCATACTGATAGTGTTGGTACCGCTCCCCCCCACAACAGTCCAGTCATATGTATAGCCTGACGCTAAGTCAACCTGATAAGTTGAAGTTGTACCTTGACTAAAGCAAAGTTCGGTCGTCCCAATTATGGCTGAAGGAGCAGGGGGAATGGATTGTGTGGAAACAGTTGTTCTTATAATTCTCATCAGTGAAGAATTGCAAGACGGATGTATTTTAAAATCCTGATCACCGGATTGAGAAAAAGTAATGTTGGCTGTTCTGCCATATACCGGATCTGTAACCGTAACTTGAACACCTGGTGTAAGGGCTGTCCATATGTACTTTACCCCAGGTACCGGTGGGTCCAGTATTGAATAAGGTATCGTTCCCTGACAAGCGAAGCTACTTGCAGGAACTACGTTGCTAGGATAAATGCAAGGTTGGGCATATGCACCAAAACTTGCGACGACAAGAAAGACAAAAATGGCAAGAGAATTTCTATTGCCCCTCGAGTAAAGTGGGTTCATATAGGCGTTTGGTTTAAGGTTGGGTAAATATATAAAAAGCCAAACCGGATGAAATTGGCACTGGCAAAAATTTAAATTTTAGCAAATATTCATACTACTTTAGGACTACTCCGTTTTATGGAATTGACCGCATTTGACTAATTTAAATCGTCTAGCTTCATGTGGAAAAATGCTGATCTAAGCATCTTGAAGTTAGAACTGCCTAATCTATCTGCTTATGAAATCACTCTTACGTGTCGTTATTCCCGTTCTGTTTTCTATTTCATTGTCCAATACTTATGCGCAATCCGATTTTTACTCGCGCCGCTGGAGCGCTGTGTATAAATATGAGCTCAAGGTGCTAACGGCCTCGGCGCTGGCCGTAACGGATTCTATCTATAGCCGCGCAAAACGAGAGAAGAACATTCCACAGCTTGCCAAGGCATTACTTTATCAATCCAAATTCGCGCTTACTTTAAAAGAAGATGCCGAGCTGCTGGTAGTGCAAAAGTTTGAAAAAGAGATTCGCGAAAGTAAAGCGCCGCTTACTAACCTGCTTGAATCGGTATTGGCCAATGTCTATTGGCAATATTTCAAGGAAAACCGTTGGAAATATTACCAGCGCACCGAAACAGAAAACAAAGTCGACGTCGCCGATTTTTGCACATGGGATACACCAACGATGTTTCGCGAGATCCATTTGCATTTCCAACGTTCGCTTCAAAATGCTTCGATTACGCAGAAGGTGAGTCTAGCCACTATCAACGACCTGTTAATAGAGGCTGAAAACTCAAAACAATACCGCCCAACACTGTATGATTTTTTGGCACACCAGGCCTTGGACTTCTATCAATCCGGCGAAAGCTCTGTTACCAGACCCATCGGCAATTTCAATATAAACGACCCGCGTTACTTCGAAGAATTTGAGTCGATGATCATCAGCGATCCCGATTCGCTGTCACCTCAACTACAATCGCTGAAAATTTTTCAGCAACTGCTTTCCTTTCATAAAAAGGCAAAAGACACTGTGGCCTACTTAAACCTTGAACTCGAACGACTGGAATACCTCCTAAGAGAAGGCTTTTACACGAATCGTGACGAGCTGCATCAAAAAGCACTATCGAGACTTCGGGCTGTTTACAGCAGGCATCCCATGTCGGCTTCGATAGACTTCGAACTTGCCACCTTGGCGGATAAGGCTTCCGGTTTTTACGATGGCGAGCAGAGTCAATTCAAAAAACGGGAAGCACTTGAATTGTGTGATAAAGCCATCGCTGCATTTCCGAACAGCGACGGCGCCGAAAAATGTCTGCTACTGAAGCGAAATATTCTTGCACCGAAGCTGGCCGTGCAGGCCGAGAGGTTTACGCCGATCAACACACCTTCTCGTGTGCTGATAACTTACACCAATGTTGACAGTCTTTATTTGTCGGCCTACGTCATGACGCCGGCATTCGCCGAACGATTTTATTCCGTGGGCGATTCCGCCAAGTATGGCGAGCTTGAAAAATTAACACCCCAAACAAGCTGGGCCGTTGCCTTAAAAGACCTTCGCGATCACCTGTCGCACCAAACAGAAATTGTTGTACCCGCGCTGCCCGCTGGAAAATATATGCTCGTTGCCCGAACACATAAACGCGACAAGAAAAATCATGAACAAATGTATGCCTACGCCGAAGTTCAGGCCACGAATCTGGCGTTGCTGCAAAGCATATTTCAATCCGGCTCCCGATACCAGGTTGTAGACCGAAATAACGGCAAGCCCATCGAAGGCGCGGATGTACATTTTAAAACATATAAAAATTATTCGGGGGCCGCTCTCTTCGACCAGCATTTCAAAACCGATAAGGAAGGATTTTTCGAAGTAAAGAATGTAGACAATTATTATCCGAATTTGCAAGCCACGATACGGTATCAGAACGAACAAGCCGAGTTCGGAGAGTATTACTTCTATGAAAGTCATGAATCCCGCCCGAGAGAAAACTACACAACAGCAAAAGTTTTTTTATTCACCGACCGAAGCATATACAGACCGGGCCAAACCGTTTATTTCAAAGGCATCATGATAAAACGTACCGATAAAAAATCGTCGATCGTTCCGGGCCAATATGTTGAAGTTATCCTCGAAGACGTAAATGGCGAAGAAGCGGGTTTCCTCAGGCTGAAAACAAATCACTATGGTTCATTCAGTGGTGAATTTAAATTACCCGCCACGGGCCTGACCGGAGAATATATACTCTCTGCTGACGAAGACACCGAAGGCGAAAGCAACTTCTACGACAACCTCGATAGTTTTGAATTCAGTGAGCAAACCGTCTCGGTGGAAGAATATAAACGCCCAACATTTGAAGCTTCTTTTAAACCGGTTGAAGGAGAATTCGCCCTCAACGATACTGTAAGAGTTATCGGAACCGCGCTGGCCTACAATGGTTCGAAGATCAGCAATGCCAAAGTGAGTTATCACGTAAAACGCACAGTGCGTTACCCGCGATGGTACTATTGGTACGATCACGATACCTATTCCGAAGCCGAAGAAATCACCTTCGGCGAAACAACAACAAACAAAGACGGTGAATTTACCATCGACTTCAAGGCGATTCCCGATGAAAAAGTATCGCCCGATCAAAGGCCGGTTTTCCACTACGCTGTGTCGGTAGACGTCACCGATCTTAACGGCGAAACAAGAAATGCGAATTCCGCTGTGAAGGCGGGATACCATTCGCTGATTGCAACCATCAATGCGGCTGCGGCAATAGACCGGAAAGTCTCCGAAAACACCATCACGATTACGACAGAAAATCTCAACGATCAGCACGTGCCAGCAAAGGGTTCGATACAGATCCACAAGCTTCAATCTCCCGCGCATCCCTTGCGTGCCCGTCCGTGGCCAGCACCCGATCTAAAAACGATCTCTGAAGAAGAATTCAAAAAACTTTTTCCACACGATGCTTACGAAGACGAAAGCGACCCGAAGCAATGGAAAAAAGGAAGGCTGATGTTTGAATCCGCTTTCGACACCGGAAAATCAAAAGAGATAAAATTCAATGTTAACCGCACCTGGGAATTGGGCAGTTACATCATAGAGCTAACCACAACAGACAGTCGTGGCCAAAAAGTTACAGACCTGCATCGTTTCAAAGTCGTCGAATTGGGCAACAAGACCGTGGCCGACAATCAACTGCTGATCTTCGAAACGGACAAGAACAGTTATAAGGTTGGTGAGCTGATGAAACTAAAGATCGGATCGGCATCAAAAGACATTACAGTAACGGTTGACATTGAAAAAAATCACAAGATCGCCAAAACTTATATTGAGCATCTTTCGGGTGAAGTAAAACAGATCACGATTCCCGTCACGGAAAATTTCGGGAATGGATTTGCCATACACTGCACGGCGGTAATCTACAACGATTTTAAGTATGAGAAGGAGTTGTTGCCGATAGTAACGGAGGTTCAACAGATGGAGATCGAGACCATAACTTTTAAAGACAAGCTGCAGCCTGGCGCAAAAGAAACCTGGAGTTTTGAAATAAAAGGAAGCAATCCCGCTGAAAAAGAAGCCGAAGTTCTGGCGTCAATGTACGATGCTTCACTCGACCAATTTAAACCGCACGAGTGGACTTTTAACCCGGAGCCGCGTGGTAC
>JBMOKS010000406.1:11294-13447 GCA_049324355.1 Bacteroidota bacterium | reverse complement strand
TGATGGTGGACATTTTGCTGCGCTCGAAGTGCCGGATGCTTTTGCGGAAGAGTTGAGGAGTTTCTTCTATAGCATAAAGTGATTGCATTAACCAATTTCAGAATGAGGGAACTCGATAAGGGTTCCCTTCCTTTATTTTAAGGCCATAGAAGTGGAGCTCAACCAAAACCCCCGATTCCATCCTTTTTGACGCAAATCACCTGCTATGATGTCGCGATCATACCCATAATGTCACCCATGGTCTGCAGACATTTGTGGTAGAGAAAATATAATTACTTCAAAAGCCGATTTTTATGCGAAAATTAAAACTTCAGGTACAAATGACGGTTGATGGCTTCGTGGCTGGACCCAACGGCGAGTTGGATTGGATGTGGATAGGTAAACCAGATGAAGCAATCTTGCAGCACGTAATTGAGTTGGCCGACACCTGCGATATTATTTTACTGGGACGCAAAATGACCCGTGAATTTATTGATCATTGGGAAAATGTGCTCGACAACAAGCCAGAAGGACGAGAACAACCTTTAGCGAAACGAATGGTAAGTATGCGTAAGATTGTTTTTAGTCATACGCAAACAGATATTAAAGGCAGAAATCTGGAAGTGGAAAATGGCGACCTGGCTGCTACAGTTCACGCGCTGAAGAAACAACCCGGTAAAGATATTATGGTCTATGGTGGTGCTACTTTTGTAAATTCGCTGATCAGCCAGAATCTTGTTGATGAATATTATATTTTCAGGAGACCGGTTGCGATTGGTAACGGACTTTCAATTTTCAACGATCAAAAAATTTTGACGCTTGAAAGCTCCATGACTTACAAAAACGGAACATTACTCGACAAATACCTGCCGGTATAGGAGAGAATGAAATACTAAAAGAATAGAGATTGCAACAATAAATACCTCTACTTAAACTTTATTCCGCTACCTTAAAGCAACCAGACATGAGCCATATCAATACAATCACCGGTACCGATAGCTACCAGGGCGAACACGCACAGATCTGCTGGGTGATACCCGACATCCAGGCTACGGTAAAATTTCTTTCGAACAACCTCGGCATCGCATTTCCGAAACCGGAGAAGGTTCGTGCACAAGACCTGAAGATGACTTATTATGGCAAGGTGGTGGCCGCTGAATGGCTGACTACTCAGGCGTACAACGGCACGTTCATCGAACTCGTGCAGCCTGTGTCTGGTCAAAGTATGTTTCATGATTATCTCGGCAAATTTCCTGCAGGTGGAATTCAACACCAGGCATTCCGTTTACCCGTTGATAGTTTCGAACGAGTTACTAACAATTTTCGCAAGCAAGGTTATGAGATGATCAGCGAAGTAGATCATCCTATTGCACGGATGGCTTTTTTCGACACGTACAAAACGCTGGGTGTGGTTACTGAAATTATGGGTATTACGCGCGAAGGATGGAAAGCCATAGAACAAATGCAGAATGTTCGGTAAAGAAAAAAGCATAGTAAAATAAACTTCCGGAGATTAAACAATGGAGTCACTATGAGTAAAGTTAAAGTAGCAGCATTTTCAGTTTCGCTGGATGGCTATGGAGCCGGACCTGATCAAAGCAGAGAGAATCCGCTAGGTAAAAGGGGAGAGGAGCTTCACGAATGGATATTCCCTACCAGGATGTTTCAGAAACTGTATGGCAAAGGTGAAGGAACACAGGAAGTGGATAACGACTTTGCTGAAAGGTCATTTGAAAACATTGGAGCGTGGATCATGGGACGCAATATGTTCGGACCTATTCGTGGGCCATGGCCAAATCATGAATGGAAAGGTTGGTGGGGTGAAAATCCGCCATACCGCGTTCCGGTATTTGTTTTAACAAACCACGCAAGGGAATCCATCACCATGAAAGGCGATACAACATTTCACTTTGTCACCGATGGCATTGAATCTGCCTTAGCAAAGGCGAAGAAAGCTGCCAATGGCAAAGACATACGCATCGGCGGCGGAGTGTCAACCGTTCGTCAGTACTTGCAAGCCGGGTATATCGATGAAATGCATATTGCTTTCTCGCCTGTGTTTCTCGGAGCTGGAGAACACGTGTTTGCTGGAATTGATTTGCCCAAGTTGGGATTCACCGAAACGCAGACTGTATATGGCAAGGCTGCCATGCATGTGATTCTGAAGAAAAGCA
>JBMOKS010000406.1:0-11284 GCA_049324355.1 Bacteroidota bacterium | reverse complement strand
TGATTCGAAATATGAACCTTAAAATTTGAAATCTTTATGACTAACAGTGTTTCGCTACACAGAATACTAAAAGCATCTCCTGAAAAAGTATTCCGCGCATTTACAGACGCCACGGCCATTGCGTCATGGCTACCGCCCTATGGATTTCTTTGTACCGTTCACGAAATGAGTGCCAAAAAAGGGGGAACGTTCAGGATGTCGTTCACAAATTTTTCAACGGGCAATAGTCATTCATTCGGCGGCACGTACCTGGAAATTAAACCAAATGAGTTTTTGAAGTACACCGATAAATTTGACGACCCCAACCTGCCTGGAGAAACGATGACTTCTGTTTTGCTTAGAAAAACGATAGCCGGCACCGAAATAAAAATCTCACAGGAAGGAATTCCTGCCGCCATACCTGCGGAGATGTGCGATTTAGGTTGGCAGGAATCGCTTGAAAAGTTAACTAAGCTGGTGGAGCCGGAGATCCCGGATGCGTGATGTAAACTCATACATTCTTCAATCATGCGGCACCAGGCTACAAGTTCAATCGGCAAGCGTTTAAAAAAAACCTCAGTCGTTTTAACTGCGGCTTTTAGGTGTGATCCCGCTGGGTTACTAAAAGGATTTTTATGACTGACTTAAAGCGCTAACGCTTAATTATTTCGCAGTATTTATTTACTGCCGCTCCCGAATTGCTCACTTATTGGAGGAGTCAAAGAACATCAAAGTGATATAAAGTTAAGACTCTAAAGCTTTAGTTCGCTCAATATTTCTTTATCGAAGTATTTCATAATATCTCGATCAGGTTCAAGTAGGCATAAGTGAAGATTATCAAACTTATTCTTCGCGAGAATAATTTTTGAAATCAGATCACATAATGTCTCTTTATCAAAATTTTCCTCTTCAACCTTCAAACCTAGTTTGCCAATTTTATGTTTGAATATTTCAGAAGTAGTGTCCTCCTTAACAAAGGAGCTTCCATGAACGATGAAGTTCCGTTTTTCGACTAATGCGAGCGAATAAACAAATAACGGATCAATCACTTCTCTTGCTTTATGATTATGTTCGTAATGGATTGCTATCATCGCTCTAAGCTTTGTAATGAGAGGATAAGCCGTTTTGATCTTGAAGAAGAATTTTAAGCAGCGTAATGTCCCTTAATCCCTGAAGAGTGGTTAATAGAGTATAGATATTCATTTGAATGATAGTACCATTTGCTCAAATTCAATAATAAAATATCCGTAGTCGTGATAGATGGTCGTTGATTTCGAAATCAAATTGTTTATTATGTAATCTTTCATAATTAATGCTTTTATCGAAAAGTATTGCGAATATTTAGCTATTTGAACGCTAAGTCATCGGCCGTTTTTAGAATGGCGAGAATAGCAGAGTCTACAGTAAGGTCTTTGGAGCTCAAGTGTTGAATAATTTTTTCGGCCAGCATAACCTTTGAAAGTGTCTCACCTAAAAAGTCACCTCTATATGGCGGGTTCTTTTGAACTCCACTCAGATATTCTTGAACAATGATTTCATATTCTTCATTTGTCAATGAGACATTAAAAGCCTTATTAACAGCAGCAAGTGGGTAGTAGAATTCTATTGCAGGTTTGTCTAACTCAATAAACCTTCGCTTACTATCGTCCTTGAAAAGATCCCGAATCTCTTGAATTAATTTACCCTTACGATGTGGCTGATCGAAAAGTCCGCAAATTCGATCTCGATATACAGGCACGTAACTTTGTGTCTTGAGCATTTGAGCGATAGCTTCCGCCCCTTCTTTCAACTTATCGTAGCCATCTAAAAAATGGAAAGCCAAATTTTCAGATTTAAAAAGCCCTTCATTCTTTCCAAGCTGGAACATTGCGTTCAAAAATATTCTATCACTTCTACCCTCAACGATTACGACATTACTTGGAAAAAATAGATCAGTTGGGTTACTTCCAAGTAACAAGAATGTGGCCGTGTGAAGTTCTTCTGTTTCCTTCAATTGAGTGATATTAACTACATTATCCACTTTCTGAATTGAAAAATTATTCTGAATGTCTTTACGGTCGAGAAACAGATGGGAATGGGTGGCTAACAGCACTCGTTTAAGAGGGAATCCATTAGCACCTTGGCTCGCCTCCTTAATGGCTTGAAAGATTATTTTTTGCATGCGTGGTTCGAGGCCGAGCTCAGGCTCGTCAATTGCTAGTAGTGTCACGCGCGGATTAAAAAGTTGTATGATAATCGGTAAGACAGCCTTTGCACCGGTCCCCTGTTCAAGTGGACTTACGTTATTTACTTTCACTTCAAGTCCTGATGTATATCGGCCCTTCTTAATTTCTTCAAAGCTCCAAGTTTCAAAATGTTCGTTCATCCAAGCAACAATCCTTTCCCTTGTCTCAGTATCCTGCAAAGCCAACTCTTCTAGCCAATCGAACGATTGATTTTGGCCAACGGAATTTCCGCTTCTGCGCTTTCTATTTTCTCGCTGATGATCTTCTCTTTGGTATTTATCCAGGTCTTCAAGTTCGTATTTGTAATTTGACTCTGTATGTACGCGATTTATTCCTAAGTAATCCATTATGAAATGGTTCTTGTTCATAAATGTATTACATGCACCAACAAGCACAGAAGTCTTACCTGAATTATTTTTACCGAAGAATACAGCAAGGTCGTCAACTGAAATCGTAAGTTTTTGGTTAGAGAGCGCCTTGATTGAATTTAAATCGATTTTTACCGGTATTAACTTTGGTCTAACTTCACACTCCAATTCAAAGTCAATAAAATCAGCCCACGCGAATACGTCAAAGACCTCAAGAAAACCAAGATCGAGATCTGTGGATTTGTGAATTTGTGAACCGAACGATACAATAACTTCGATTCTGCCTGGCTTGTTATTTTGTTTTCGTACAGTTAAAAGAACCTCCGAACCTTCTTCATAACCTTTTGATGCATACAAGGCGTTTGATGCGTCTGGAATATTGTACTGTTGGAGTTGAATTAGATCGGGATTTTGCCACTGGTCATTTTCGCGCGTACCAACGCAAACTTCAAAATGTCGCACCTGTGAGTCATTGTATCTATGATTGAGTGACCAACTGCTCCCATTTCTATCGAAGTTGAATCTTAACCCTAAGCGCCAAAATTTACTTTTTGGCCTGATGTAGAAATTGTGCTCATAACCTTCAAGAAAATACTTGTGATCGATTCTGACATCGTTAATTTCTTTCTCGCCAGTATTCCGGAGAGTAACGGTATGATTCAATGGTATCATGGTAATTATTCAGGCTTGATAGAATAAATTTCGCACAAATTTGGAACTGCTGATACTCCAAATACGCAACTGATTCGTGGTCAACGTTGTCTTTCCAATCTTAAAATCCGACACTACTTCATGACTATGTCCGAATATCCAGTAATCAACATTTGAAGGCTCGATCAAGTCAAACAGCTCTGTTGCAAAGGCTGTATTAAGTTCGCTATATCTGTACTTCTCGGGGTAGTTAAAGAACGTAGGTAGGTGATGAGTAACAACAATCGTCTTCTGATTCGTCACATTACTCAACTCCTTCACTAAAAATGCACGACAATCCTCATGGAGTTGATTATAGTCATCAGTTGTAATTTTCTTTCCGCTGTTTTTGATCAGCCGGAAGTCTGCCATTGATTTCTGGATCACAAACTCAAGCGCTGGATTGATCTTAGACCGCAACGTTGAAAATAAAAGACGAACTCCGTTGTGTTCAATCACAGTGTTATTCAATAGCGATACGTTGCTTCTGATCTTCTCGTGAAATGATCCTGTTCTTTCCGTTATGTCTGACCGATAGCATTCATGACTGCCAGGAATCCAATACGTATGCTCAAAGCTGTCAGAAAGAAAATTGAAGAAGTCGTTTTCCTTTTCCATCTCAGCAAATGGAATAATATCACCAGCAAGCAAAAAAATTTCACCCTCTGACTTTATCGGGTTAGCCTTGAGGTATTTTTTGTTTGCTGGGAATTCCAGGTGTAAGTCAGAACAGTATTGAATTTTCATTTTTCTTAACTCTAATCTCCGCATGCTCTGAGGAGATTAAATCGTTTATTCTCCGCATTGCAGTTCGAGAATGCAAAGTAGTAGGGTTTAATCTTTACCAGTGATAAATACTTTAAGCCATTGTCTGGCAAAATTTATTTCTGTTACCCTGCCGACCCGCAACATTTCGCATGCACTTAATGCTAAATATAAATTGTGGTCCTTTTCTGATGCGAATACAACTTCCGAGTATAACGGGGTAATAGATGTTCCTTTTGTTTTTCCTTCGGCATGGGCCCATACATAGTCACTGCCCGTAATATTGCCTTCCGGGAGCGCCCCACTGCCTGTGAGCAAGCCTCTTACCTCAGGCCCGAGGGATGGAGGGAAAGTCGCTTTCAATCCGTAAATCAAGTACTCATAAAAAGTAAGTGATTGAACTCGCGTACCTACAATTAAACCTGTGAACCTTAAACGCTCGAATACTTTCGTGATTTCTGAGTTTGCCAGATTCAAACTGTCTGCCAGATCTTTCTTAAGCCAGTCATTTCCAGTTTGGGCAAGAACGACAATTTTAAGCAGCACAACGATGTCTTGCGGCCTGATAGTAACTTGTTTATTCATCCGTTGAAGATACTAATTTCTCATTTCACGAAATGTGAAAAGCTGGTATTTTGTGTAAATTTACATGTTTTTACGCCTTTTCTCGCCTTTATATCATTTTAAGGTGGCACAAACTTTATACTAATTATGTACGTTATTATGTACATAAAATATTACCTTTGAAGGTGCTAAATCATTAAATATGAAAACAGCTACTATCACGGACTTTAGGCAAAAGATGAAAGAACATTTGGACGAGATTCAGGAGGATCAAGATATCCTGGTATTGACTGGACCAAAAAAGAAGGATTTTGTCATCTTAACCCTCGAGACGTTCAACTCTATGGAGGAGACTGCTCACTTGCTTTCAACTTCAGCGAATACAAAACGCCTGATGGAAAGCATTGCTCAAGATAAAGCTGGTAAAACTACTTTTAGAGAATTGGATGTCGAGGGCTCTAAATCAAAAATTGCAGTGCGCAAAAAAGCGGTTAAAGCAAAATCGAGATAATCAGTATGCAGACAGCATTTACTGATAACGCGTGGGAGGACTATTTATATTGGCAAACGAATGATGCCGACACGCTGGAAAAGATCAACCATCTTATTAAAGAAATAAAAAGAGAACCCTTTAAGGGAACAGGTAAGCCAGAACCACTTAAAGGAAACCTTGCTGGTTATTGGTCTCGAAGAATTACTGGCGAACATCGACTAGTTTATAGGATTTCGGGTACTAAGCCGACTCAAGTCCTGACGATAATTCAGGTCAGATTTCACTATTAATTGCCAGAATACGTAATTATATCAATCTGGATTGCAGTTGATCCTTCCAAAGAATAAATCCTTTCGTCAATTCAGTATAGTCATGAATAATTCTTGAAAAGTTTTCCCGCGCCTTATCGATGAATGCTTGCCGGCCATTAGATCTGATGAAGCCAAGATCCTGATCAATCTCGCGCAGTTTACTTTTCAAAGTCGCTTTATGCTTCTCAACACTCCAAATGTAGGTGGCTTCTTCAGTGTCGAGCGTTTCCCACACAATGTGATATTGTTGGTCTCCGGTTAAGAGGAACACAAAAGAAAATGGGAGGAGAACGAAACGAACGCGCAAGACAGATCTATCGTGTTTATCTGCCAGGTACCGCAGTTGTTGGTAGTGCTTAACATCCTTCATCTTTAGAATTTCATCAATCAACTCTTCACCTGATTTGTAGAGACTGTTGTCTACTGAACTTTCCTGTAACTGCTGAACATCCAATAAATTATCAGACTTAAGATCGGGTATTCTACCAATTAAAGTCTTCGTAACAAAACGAAACTTAACGGCTTCAACCAGTTCGCTGTTGATTTTGTCAAGGTCCTCTGAAAAGGCCATGTATGATTTGATCTTGCCGAACTCAATCTTGTAGCTAAGATTGACTCGAATACTTTTAACTTTCAGAAACTTGGCGAAGTAAGGTTTCAATACTTCAAACTCCGGTCGCATTTCTTTATTCTCAACTTCAAACTCAGCTTCCGTAGTAATCTGAGGTATTTTATACCTAAATGCTACAACGCCAAATTTGAATAACAGGTGCTCCAAGGGAACTTTCGCAACAGTTTCATAACTCTGCGGTCCTCGTTCTACTTCCCTTTCAAATAAAATACCTTCAGAATAAAGTTTTTTGTAATAGGTATTTCGTTTTTGAAACAACAATTCGAGGTATTGAATTTTGCTATCTCTGTAATCGTAAATGGTTGGAGCGATTTCGGATCGCTGAACTCTACCTATATATTGAATCAACTTTCCTTCGAATGAGAAGGGATAAACAAGAAAGACAGACGAAATATTCGAAAGATCGGTACCTTCCCCGAAGTACTGCCCTGTAGTAATTAAAGTTTGAAAATCTCCATCCTTCAACAGTTTCCATTTGAGTGACTTGGACTGTTCGCTATCATCTCCACTCAAAGTCACCGTTTCGTAGAATTGCTTAAGGTATAAGTTGAGTGTATCTATATGCTCCTTCCTTTCGGAGATCAAAACAACTTTCTTACTTTGATTCAATTCGGTCATCACATCCTCGATGATAATTTTGTTCCTCGCAGAATCGTGAACAAGCACTTTGGAAAGCGTTTCAAACTTGTCAGTCTTTGAGTTAAAAGGAATTGAAAGGGCGGTATTACGAATTACGATTTTGGCTTTAGGCGGATTCGCAACCTGGCTTGCTTTAATCTCAGCAACTAAGTCTCCGATGTAGGTAAAGATTAACTTCCCGTCATTGTACTTTCTGAAAGGTGTTGCAGTTAACCCATACATATAGAATGAATGCAACTTACTAATCACCGAACGATAAGTTTCTGCAGGAACGTGGTGACACTCGTCAATGATGATCGTTCCAAATTGTTGACAGAGGGCTTGCCCATCTTCCGAATCCAGAGCTTTCGTTAGACTCTGGATCATAGCAACGCTAATTAGTTTTCCGGATTGAATTTTCCCACCTGTAACTTTGCCAATATCCTTTCTCGGAATCTTTAGAAATGACTCAATCCGATCTATCCATTGATCAGCTAGTTGCTTGCGATGAACAACGATAAGTGTAGGTTGTTTCTTTTCAGCAATGATCGCCAAACCAAGAACAGTTTTGCCGGAACCTGGTGGTGCGACTATTACACCAAAATCCTTTTTAGTACTTTGATTAAATGCGTCTTCCTGATGAGCTCTGCCATTGAAGAGAGAACGGAATAACCTGATCTGGTGAATTTCAATCAAGTTTAGATATTATTTTTAATTTCCCCTCTTTCGGCTCCATGAATGCATTGCATTCAATCAAATACTTCTCCATCTCATCAATACTTTCACCGTGCAATGTCGAACTGAATTCATACGTGCGCAAAAGCATTCTCACATAGGCATCAGCAACACGTTGGCGTGTCAGCTTCCGCAATGCACCCATGTAGTCCTCTCGATAAACAGTTGGGATAATGATCTTCGAGAAACCTTTAGCAGACAACTCAGCATTCATCATCACACGAGCAATTCTTCCGTTACCGTCAAGAAAAGGATGAACTTCGCTAACGAGGAACATCATGTAGACTGCCTTTGCAAATGGCTCTTGCAATAAGGAGTACCATTCGAAACCCTTCTTCAATGTTCCAACCACAAGCTGCTTGTCAACAAATTCCGTGTTGCCGGCTCTGTTGTTTTTGTCTTTGAACTCGCCAGGTTTCTTGCTGATCCTGGATTGAAGAAGAATCGCATGTCTCCTTCTCATAATGTCGAGGAACTCGTTGGCATTCGTAGGACAAATAGACATTTCCTTTTTGTCCGACACAATACGGTATGTACCGAGTATGTCATGCGAATCTTCGTCCCGTGCGGGAAGAGGTGTTTCAGTCTCAATGATTTCTTTAGCCTCCTCAACAGTGAATTCAGTTCCTTCTATAAAATTAGAGAAGTAGCCCTCGAAGAAAGCAAAGGTCTTGTATGACTTAAGTGCCTTATTTTTAGCCGGATGACGCGGGAAGGTTTTTCCAGCTAACTCTTCATACAGGCTTTCGAATAACTTGATTCTATCGGGATCTAACGGCTCACCGAGTGATCGTGCGATTGCTGCGGGTGTAGTTAATTTCTTTGACTTGCCGGTAGAAAGTAAATCACTCATCAGGTCATTCAACTTTTTGAACTCATCCTGCATTCCCAATGGCTTGGAAATTTTTCTTGCTTTGTCACGCAACTCATTGAGGCCATTCTCGCCTCGCGTCCTGATAATCGCTTCAAGGCGTTCTTCGATTTGAGAACGAGTCAGCGTTTTTGATTCCGCTGCTTTGCGTCTTGTCACCTGAAGGTTTTCGAGAAATGCCCTTGCCTCCTGTGATGAATGGAGATTTCCAAAGAATGCATTGTCGCCTTCAATCCGTTGTGGACCTTCTAAAAGTTGAATGGTCAATCCGGGTAGCCAAATCTTTTCTGTATATGTATACGTCAGAAAAATATGTCCCTGGGGAGTAGGCACAAATTCGAGAGCGCTGCGGTGACTGAGCAACGCGTTTGGATATAGAGCTGCCAGGATATGAAACCAATTCCGTTTAATGATTGCGGCCGGTTCATCAGAAAAATTTGATGTGTAAACTCTGGCCGCAATTTTTCTGATCTGCTTTTCCTTTAATAGAGCAGTTATTCTCCTGGACTCCGCTTTATCCGAAGAGGCGAACACAATTTCCTGAACCTTTGAAGGGGGAATTTTTCCCATTAATTAACCGATTTTAGCTAAAATTGGGCAAAATTTCCGATTAAAACGACACTTTTAGGTAAAATTTCCGATTAACGCACTACATCCTCAATCCCCTTCTCTTTTTCTTTTCCCGTTTTTCATTCATGCTATCATCACCAGAAGATTGGTTAGCAGGGCTGAGATCGCGCCCACGATTATGGCTGTCGAGTAACGATGCCAGAGAGATACCTTTTTGGATTTCTGGAACAGCGTTGATGACTTTTCCAGGCTTGAGTTCAGGTAGCGCACGTTTATAGATTCCAGCTGTGAACGATGGGCTGAAAATGTAGAGTCTATTAGTCTGTGCCGAATCCGGTAGCTGTCCATATTTGATGACACTTTCTTGTGTGTGCTGTATCTCGATGAGCATGTTTGTTACCAGCCCGAAGTTTATTGAGTTCGTGGCCGGATCTAATATTTGTCCCGTGAATTCTTTGGCGATCTCTTTGATCCTGGTCAATAATTTTACATGAAGGTCAGGTCGGCGCAACTTAAGTGCGTTGCTGAACACATTTGCCAGGCGTCATTTCTTGTTCATAATTGATGGTGTTTTTGATGGTTGACAATTTGAATGCATTTCCGAGATTCGAGCCCTGCATTACCATGCCTTGAACACCAGACGCCAAACTGCTGACTTTGGCGGCTTAACCTGTATAAACGGCCAGGTGTAAATTCGTATCTTAGTAGAATTTTGAGAACCTCTACTAGCCAATGAATACTTATTCTGTTAAGGTTAGGCATATCATGCCTACCTTCTTATATGTCACGCTTGGAACTTTAATAGGGCTTACTTTAATAAGATATTTTCTTGCTATTGAACTTGAGCTTCTCGACTTCAAGCGTGAAGTTTGGGAAATTTGGATACCGCTTGCATTACCATGGGTTCCGATCACCATATGGTTGCGGCCTAAATTTCGCATTTTGATTTTTAGAAAAGACAGTGACCGAAAGCAGTTCCTGTTTCAGTTTCTAACCTGGTTTACGATGGGTATTTCCATTGTGATTTCTCAGATGTATTTAACCACGGCAAGCGGAACATTGCAACAGGTCGCAAACATTGAGGAACTAGATCAAAAAGATCCTAACAGGTACTATCAAATTAGCTCGTTTCAAGTTCTTACATCTTTTGGCACATCGTCTACTGATGTTCGAGCAAGCGGTAAACATAATCAGTATCTTAACATTCAGATATATTTTACTTGCCCAATTCTAAAGGACACTCTTAGCGATCAGCCTGCATCATTCAAATATTGGTATGGGGTTTCATTCAAAAAACAAATCAGTAATCGCTTAAGTATGGAAGAGAAAGAACGTGAATACAACGCGTTCTATGGCGAGTGTGTCGACAAAATGAATAAGTATGCGTTTCATGATCTAACCTATTTCGAGCGATTGCCAAATACGGAGGATCGAGATGGTTTCTTGAAGGCCGTGGCTGCTCGTACTAAGGAAGACATCGCTGCTGTTATACTCGAGCCGAAGCACGAGGCTTTCGAAAATCGAAGTGGGAATAAACTTCAGTGGATATTTGGGTCTTATTTAATTGGGACAATTATTTTTCTTTTGGTGCTTACTTGGCCGAGGGTAAGTAAGTTAGAGTTGGCGCGACAGCTCGCAGGGAAAAAACCAAAAGAAGATGATGTTGTTGACATGTTTAAATTCCTCATTCCGAAACGACCGCATTTTGTTACGTCAGTGATATTGGATCTTAATATTCTGGCTTTTTTACTGATGCTGTTTGGAGGAGTGCACATTATTTCACCAAACGGACCTGAGCTTTTGGAGTGGGGAGCTAACCGCAGAATGGAAACGACTTCTGGTGACTGGTGGCGGTTGATCACGAGTATGTTTTTGCATGGAGGTATCATGCACTTGCTACTGAACATTTATGGGTTGGTCTTAGCTTCCATGTTCATTGAGCCGCTACTTGGATCAGTTCGATATGCCATTATTTATTCCACATCTGGAATTGTTGGAAGTATCGCGAGTATCTGGTGGTATGAAAACACAGTTAGTGTTGGAGCATCGGGTGCGATCTTTGGTTTATGCGGTGCTGTATTGGCCGTAACACTTACTGGGATCTTTGCGAAAGAAGGAAAAAAGTTGATTCTTATTCTTTTCGGCCCATATGTTTTGATTAATCTTTTACTGGGTCTTGCAGGAGGAATTGACAATGCTGCGCACTTAGGTGGTCTAGTCAGTGGAGCCCTTGTTGCGTTGATAATTTGTGCGACATTGAAGCCGAAATTAAATGAAGATACAAGTACTCACTGATCTTCACCAAGAATTCGGCTTCATGGACATTTCCTTTGAAGGAGCCGATGTCGTTATTCCCGCTGGTGATATAAACCGCGGTACCGGTGTAGCAACAGAACACAAAAATATCATGCACGGTCGCGAGGCGCTCTGCGGAGTGATCCCGCTGGGATTGCTCGTTCGCGCC
>JBMOKS010000405.1:1711-13517 GCA_049324355.1 Bacteroidota bacterium | reverse complement strand
ATCTTCTTTTGAGATCGGCTTGATGGCGTAATCCAGCGCGCCCAGCTCCAATCCTTCCTTTCGCATATCGTAACCTGAGATAATCTGTACGGGTATATGGCGCAACTGCGGATCGCTCTTGAGCTGCTTGAGCACTTCTGAGCCGTTCATAACCGGAAGTTTCATGTCGAGAATGATGGCATCGGGCTTGTAGTTGCGGGCATAACTCAGTGCCATGTTACCCTGGTTGGCGATGATACCTTTGTAGTTACGGTCATGTACAAATCCCAGCAGCAATCGGGCAAAGGCCGGATCGTCTTCCACGATCAAAACCAGTTTGTCATGATTGCCGATGGCGTAGCGATCGTCGGCAACGTCTGTTTCTTGTTTTGAAAGGTTTTCAACTGTTATTGCATTTTCTTCTTTTATTTTCTTTGGCTCAGCCTTCTCGATAATTCTTTTATAGGCCGTAAACGCCTTGTTGAATGCAAGTGGCAGGTACAGCGTAAAAGTGCTCCCCGTTCCCTCGGCGCTTTGAAGCTGAATTTCTCCGCCCAGCGCATGTGAAAATTCGCGGCAAATAGACAGTCCTAAACCTGTGCCGCCATATTTTCTTTTTGTAGAACCGTCAGCCTGTTGAAAGGCCTCGAAAATGATCCCTTGTTTCTCCGCAGGAATACCAATTCCGCTGTCTTTCACTTCAAACGCTACCGTTTCACTTGGAGAACTCTTGTTCGATCTCGCCGCACGTATGGTGAGTGAGACCTTGCCGCCTTTATCGGTAAACTTGAATGCGTTTGACAACAAGTTTCGCAGCACTTGCTCCAGTCGGAGTTTGTCTGTTTCAATCTTCCCGCCTTCGAGGGAGCGGTCGGCCATCTCAACTTTAAAGTCGATCGACTTCGACCTTGCGATTTCATCAAACATCCCTTTGATGTCGGTAACGATCTCCTGGAACGGAACGAGTACGATGTCGAGCTCCATCTTGCCGGCTTCAACTTTCGACAAATCGAGTATCTCATTGATAAGGTTCAGCAAATCGGTACCCGAGCTGTAGATGTTCTTCGCAAAGTCGCACTCTTTCTCCATGAGCACATTATTCTTGTTCTCGGCCAGCAACTGAGCCAGTATCAGTATACTGTTGAGTGGCGTGCGAAGCTCATGCGACATGTTGGCCAGAAACTCGGACTTGTACTTGCTGATCACTTCCAGCTCCCTGGCCTTATTTTCTGTTTCCATTTTTACGAGTTCGAGCCGGTCTTTCTGTTCTTCCAGCATGTTGGCCTTCTCTTCGAGCTCCTCGTTGGATTGTTGCAATTCCTCCTGCTGTGACTTTAACTCTGTCTCTGATCTTTCCAGCAACTGGGTTTTCTCCATGAGTTCTTCGTTCACTTGTTTCAATTCATCCTGCTGCGATTCAAGTTCTTCGGCTTGTCGTTGGGTTTCCTCCAGGAGTTCTTTTAATTTCTCTCTGGATTGCGATGCATTGAAAGCAATGGCGATATTGTTGCCCACGAGTTCTAAAAACTGAACATCGAGATCCGAAAATTCATGCGCTGCGCCCAACTCGATCACTCCTTTTACTTCACCAATGTATTGGAACGGAAATACGATAACATTCCGGGGTGTGGTATTTCCCAAGCCGGAGCTGATCTTGATGTAATCGTTGGGTATGTCGCTAAATATGATTGTCTTTTTTTCGAGGGCAGCTTGCCCCACAAGGCCCTGCCCCAGCTTAAACATGTTAGTATTGTTCTTCCGATGTTGAAAAGCGTAGCTTCCCGCCAGGTATAACCTTTCGTTGTTCTTCAGGTAAAGGGCTCCAACCTGAGCTTTCAGGTACGATGCAACCTGTACAACAACATTGTCTGCGAGTTCCTTTACATCTTTTTCTCCGCGGATCCTGTCGTTCAATTCTGCATTACCCGAGAGCAGCCAGGTTCTGATGAAGTTCTCTTTCGAAAGCTTTTGGAGATTGTTTCGCATGCTTTCGAGTGCCGTTCCTAAAACATCTTTTTCACTACGCACTATAACACGTTGGCTGTAATCGCCTTTGCCGATGATATCGGCTGTCCCAGAAAATTCCCTGGCCGAATTCATCATTTTGCCAAACGTGTTGGCAAGATCCCCGATCTCGTCCCTGAATCTGATGTCGAGCGAAATGTCGACTTCTCCCTCCGCCATGAGCTCGGCGGCTCGTTTGATCTGCTGAACAGAGCTTACAATGTTCTTTACGGTAAATGTAATGGCTACCAGGATAAAGATCAGCAAAAGCACGGCAAGCGTTACCGCCTGTACTACATTTTGGCTGGCAGTCTCAGCCTCTTGCTGCGCTCTTCTGCGGATGAGGTCGCTCGAAAAATCCTCTGCTTCCTTTAACAGGTTGATGGCTGCCGAGGCGTTAGCGTACCAGGCCTCGAAAGTGCAGGGCATTATTTTGAATTCGGGATTATTAAATGCCAAGGCCATGCAGTTATTCATCTGGTCGACAAACGGTCCCTGGAATTTCTCATCCAAAAACTTTTTGAATTCGGGCGAAGCGAGTTTTTTCAGTTTTTGAAGATTGATCTCATATTTTCCTTTATACGACGAGAATTTGCCATACGCCTGCTTTTCAAATTTTCCTGCAATGAGGGATTTTGAAAGTTCAGCTCTCAAAATGCCCAGATAGTCCTTTGCATACAGTAAAAATAAATGGTCTTCAAAAAGGTTTTTTAAGGTTTGATTTTTAGAGGCGCGAAGTATTCTATTGATCTCATCGATCATCAGGGTTTTACCTTCGATGTAGAGTTCGTCGTCATGATCGTTGTACTCCCCTGTGTTGTTGGTTCGGAGCCTGAGCACCGAAAGACTGTCGATAAGCCACAAATTGTTGAGTTTGCGGTCATGTTCATTTAAGACCTTTCTCAGTTCGAAAATCGCTTTATCTGTAAATTCCCGCTGGCCAAGTAAGATCTCGTTAGAACGTGTTCCGCTGGAAGTTACGAAGACCACCGACAGCGCGCGTTCCTTTTGTAGCTCGTGAAGGAGAATGGTCAGTTGTTCGATCTCTGCTACATCCAGCAACACCTGTTCGGCAGCGTCTTTATTGTTAAGTTCGAGACGCACGTTGCTTTGCAGATAAAAAAGCAGGCCCAAAACCGGAATAAGCGAAATGAGCACAAGCTTATTCCGAATGGAGAGATTTTGGAAGAATTCCATCGCCACGAGGGGTTTAGTTTAACTTACGAGTCTAAATAAAAACAGCCCATCCAGTAAACTGAGATCAGATCACTGGATGGGCTCGCCATCTAATATAAGAAATTTGTAAACGAAAACCTGCGGGAGAACTGCATTTTAAAGGACTGCCGCGTATAGCTGCCGTAACATGCCTGTTGAAATTGCCGCTTCGTCAAAAATTAGGAGCGGCTCTTCAGTGCCGCTGTCTTGGGGTGCCGGGCTACCTGTCTGCGATAATAAATATAAGGTGCATTTACAACGGGTTCGCCCGCAGCGCTCTCCCCGTTTCTGACTATCCGCTACTATTGTGACCAAACAATAAGCAACCCCAGCCCAGAAATGATCACAACGCCCAAACCTACTAACACCGGCGAGATCTGTATCTTATAAGCAAAGTCATCCAGGAACGCATTCCCTAACAGCACACTCACGGGCACACCGATCGCCACCGCTATGCCGATCAGGACCATATAGGATTTGCTAAGCAACATGACCACATCTTTTACCGATGCGCCCATCACTTTTCTTACCCCGACTTCCTTCACACGTACCTGCGCTGCATACATGGCCATGCCTAACATACCGAGGCAGGCAAGGGAAACGGCAATGAACGCAATGTAGCCCACAATGATGAGCATGTCGCCCATGCCGGTTTCCCGATAGGCTTCGTCGATCTCGTTTTCCATAGTTTGAAGTTCCATCGGATGGTTGGGGTCGTGCCTCTTCCAGATGGTTTGCAGGGCAGCGGTTACTGCATCTTGCTGCCCGGGGTGAATCCTGGCGCTCAGGTAACTTATCGCACCAATCTTGTAACGCAACGCCAGTGGGCCAATCACATTGTGCATTGGACGGAAGTGAAAATCTTTTACCACGCCAACAATTTGCAACATTAAGGTGTCGCTGGCATAAACGATCTGCCCCATGGCCGCTTCGGCATTGGCAAATCCAAGTTGGTTAACCGCCGTCTCATTTAATATCACGTGCCTTTCCCCGCCTACTTGTTCAGCTACATTAAAATTCTTACCGGCGACGAATGTGAGCGACAGGTTATCGATATAATTATTATCCACCATAAAGTGGCGCATCACGAGCGGTTCAGCAGCGATGTCTTTTTTGTAGTTGGCGGAGCCGTCAGACCAGGTGCCCAGCTTGTGTGACACGCCGCCTACCCTCACCACGCCGGGTATGCTTCTCACCTCGTTGGCGATCTTCTCAAAGTCCACACTTTGCAAATCCAGGTTCAGCGTGTTTTTTTGTTCTATGCCGTAGTCGGCGGTGAACATGAAGTTGATTTGGCGGTAGATCACCAGCACCATGATCACAAACACTACCGACAGGGTAAACTGTGCCACCATTAAGATCTTTCTAAATGTAAGGCGCGAATATACTTTCAGGTTCTGTGCGTCTTTCAATACATTTGACACCTTAAAGGCCGACAAGTAAAGGGCCGGCAGAATACCCGCGATGAAGCCAACAACGATGGCAAACACCAAGAAGATGATGTACAGCGAAAAGTCTTCGGTCAGGCTCATATTGAGATTTTTGCTGAGCGACATTCGAAAGTATCCTATCTTCAAAAATTGCAACAAGACATACGACGACGCCAGCGCAATAAACGAAAACACAACAGCCTCGCTGACAAACTGAAGGAATACCTGCGACCGTTTAGCACCCACTATTTTGCGCACACCTATCTCGCGGGCACGTGAGAGCGACTTGGCGATCATCAGGTTGGTGAAATTGAACACCGACATCAGCAATACGATACCCGCCAGCACGCCTAGAAACACCAGTAATGATGCCGGCATGCCCGGCGTAAGTTGGCCGGAGAGCTCCGGGCCAGGTGTAATTTCTTTCAGGGCATGCAGGTAAAAGTCGTACGTGAAATCACGATTGTCGGCTTTCAGGCCCTTGCAATATTTGTGGTTGATCTCGGCCAGCGCTTGTTCTATTTCAGGGGCATCGTGACCTTCTTTTATTTTACAATACACGTAATTGCCATAGTAGGCGCTCCAGTCGTCGAGGTTGGCGGGCATGATGCCTTTCTTTTCAAGCGCTGGTAGCGTTGACATCGAGCAGAGCATTTCGAAGGTAAGGTGGCTTTTGGCGTCGGTTTCTTGTAACACACCTGTTACGGTAAATTCGCCATATCTGCCAATAGTAAGGGTTTGACCTACCGCCTCGGTTGTGCCGAATATTTTTTTGGCGGTTTGCTCGGTGAGCACCAGACTGTTGGGCTGCACCAAGGCCGTGGCCGCACCGCCTCGCTGGAGCGGGAAGTTAAATACATCGAGAAACGATGGTTCTACGAATAGTCCTTTGACAGGTACTTTTACATGGCTATACACGGCATCGCCAACCAGCGGGCCATTGATGCGCACCACATTCTCCACAAGCGTATAGTCATCTTTCAGCACACGACCTACCGATAATGGTGTATTGGCAAAGTCGATCGCTCCCCATTCGGAGTCTACAACTCGGGTGTTGATGCGATAGATCCTGTCGCCGTTGGCGTGAAAGTTATCGAACGCGTATTGCTCCTTCATGATCATGATGATGAGCATGGCCAGCGACATGCTGACGGAAAGACCGATAAGATTGATGAGAGAAAAAGAACGGTTTCGAAAGAAGTTTCTGAATGAAGTGACGAGGATGTTTTTTAGCATAAGTTTAAGTTAACGCAACCCGTTATGCCAATTTCACGCCATGTGTATTTTTGGTTGTTTTAAAGGTTTTTTCACGAGTTTGTGTACGCTTGTGTTTTTGGCTTGTTCGTTTGCGAACGAAAGAATATCAAAATATCGATGTCAGCGTTTAGCGCTGTAACCCTGCTTCAACTTCGCCAGTTTGTGACCTGTGTCAATTGATGTATCCCAGCAGATACCTAAGTTCGCAGATCATTTTAATGATTGTCTTACCTCAAAAGTCTTTTATCAGCACCCGGCGATCCCGAAGTTGAAGTTAGTATGTAGATCCGAAGCGTCGCTTTCCTCTTTGCGTTCCTCTATGCCTGCGAACCAGCATCACACAATTTTATCCGGAAAAAAGAATCAATACTATTAACAATAGTTTTAAATTTTGAAAGCAAAAAACCATACCCCACCTGCGTCTATGCGAAATTTCTGTCACATCTCAGATTTTGAAGAACATGGCTACCAGCTTGTGCCTTCCATGCTCATGATGAGTGAAAAGTTAGTGTTATGGGGGCCCGCACCTGATGAGATCAAGTTATACAATGCAACACACAACACGTTGCTCACGCCAAAAGACTTTCTAGAGCTGATCGAATCCAACCAGATTTCAATTATTGCAAGGGAAGAATGGTTAACCAGCAAAACCTATCGCAACAATCATCCCTGGCCTCAGGCGAAGTGGGATGATACCTTCGACGGTGAAATCAAACGCTGGGCGTATGAAGACAGGGACAAAGCCTTGGAAGACAGGCGCGTGATTGTTGCCAAAAAAGAGCCTGGCTACGATAGTGCCGATCAATTTCTGGCGGATAGTGCTAACAAAGATAAAGTAGAGAAGCTGCAGAATCGTATGGCCACGCTGAAGCTTCCAAGGGGCATGGTGGGCAAACTACAACGCGAAAAGCACGATCACGACAAACTTCGGGTTGTAGTGCGCGACATGTATAATCACGTAGACGCCAGGGCCAACGCCCACGCCCAGCAGTCTGTAGAACCCGACGAATGGATGGGCATCATCTACGAGATACTTGATATTGAAACCGAGCAATGGAATTATGAAGTATCGGCAGAAAAATTCTGGGAAGCGCTCGAGTTCTTAAAAGAGCACCATTCTGCCCGCAATTTTAAAGACCTTCAAAAAATACTCAACCATAAGGCTAAGATCACTGCCGATCTCACAAAACTTTACAAGAGCAGCGACTCTATAAAAGCAGTTCTGGAAGAGTCTATAGCCAAGGGAATGAAACCTCCCTCGTGGGCAGAAGTGTTCAGAAAAAGTACCCGCGACGTTGTCACCGTGGGTTCACTCCTCTCTATCGTGGCAAGCTTTCTTTTTGCTCCTCCTCAGACCGCGATGGTGCTCATTACCGGTCTTACCACGGCAGCCCTCGGGCCATTGGCTCAAAATGCTGGAATAAAAACGAGCATCTTAAGAAGGGAGATGGATGGATTTGCATTGCCGTATATCATAGCTTACGGCACTGATAAAGGAACCTATGAGGAAGCACGGCGATTGTTTGAATTGTACACCGACAAAGACCTAAGTAAATAAAGATGCAAATCGCCCCTGCGGTTAAGCTACTTTCGAATTCAACAAAGTCAATTGCCCGAATGCCTTGTTAATAATGCGCTGAACGTGCATGGAGTGTTCGCTTTGAGTAAGGTGATCTTGCGTGCATCCTCCGTATTTCCTCCGTATTTTAACGCAGGATAAACACGGGCAATACGCAGAACGGGTACACTCATATCGAGCCTTTCGCGAAGGGAGCAACAGGGATTCCTTGTTCATTAATTCGAATATCGGACAAGGAATATCGAGCTAATTATAATTTCGAATCTCAGCATCGACGATGTATCGGTTACCATGTTTTACACAGGCTTTAGCAGCACTACGTTGTTCCGGGCCTGTTCAAAAAGTGGTAGGAGGCCTGTCCCCCCTCCGAGTTTCAGACACAGCAAAAGCGAGACGACCTCAACGCCTCTGCATTTTGCTCCGGTTTCTTCGCAGAAACCTTTGGCTGGAAAAAATAGCAATTTTCAAGAAGTGTTGTTTCTGCTCATCGCCCATCTTTGAGTCATCACCGCAGAAATTCTACCAAATGATAAAAACGATATTCGACACCGTCACCCGCGAAGAAATTATAGCAAGGATCGACGCCATAACACCACAAGCCACGTCTCAATGGGGCACGATGAACTTATATCAGATGCTAACGCACTGTGCGCGCTGGGAGGAAATGATACTGCGAAAAAAAATGTACAAACGAAGCTTCATCGGGCGTTTTATTGGCCGATCGGTACTCAAAAGCATATTGAAAGCCGACCTCCCGCTGCGGCGAAGCATGCCTACCATTCCCGAGCTAGTGGTAGTAGAAACCACTGGCAGCGTACCGGCTGCGAAGGCAAAGTGGATATCGTTGCTGAGCGAGTATTCACAGTATTCGGACTTAAAATACCTGCATCCCTTCTTTGGCAAGATGACGAACGAGGAGATTGGGCTTCTTGTGTATAAGCACGCAGATCATCATTTGAGACAGTTTAGCTGTTAGTTCGCATTTATTCCAGCAGATGACAAAACTTTCAGCATGAACTTCGACAGTTCAACATTCGCTGTTACTCATTTTAACTTTCGAACAAGGAACAAGGAATCCCTATAGCTATCTAATAGCTCCCGATAGCCATCGGGATGGGACGAATAACGAACCTGTCTGTATTCTAAGATTTCGAAGTTTCTTAGTTTCCGATCACCTACGTCTTTTTCAAACAATAGACATACCCCTCACTTGTAGTGACAACCAAAACACCATCTTTGACTGCCGGCGAAGAGTAGATTGCTCCCAACGAATACAACACCCTCAGATAATCATTATACGTTCGTAGATTTCCGCCAAAATCATCGCGCAGTGTGTCGTCAGATTTGAAATATTTGAGGTGATTGTCGTTGTAGCCTTTGGTGGCGTAGGTCCAGCGCACGGCACCATTCTTGAGGTCTACGGCGAAGATTTTTCCCATGTGGGTGCCGAAGTAAGCGGTAGTGGTGCCGAGGGTGGCCGGGCCGAAGATGTTAAACTTGGCATCTACCTTCCATTTCTCTTTTCCGGTCCTGGGGTCGAAGGCCAGAAATAGACGATCGTCAGACGTGCCTACATACAACACTGTATCGCGGGCGGTGAGTGCAGTGGCCCAGCCTGCGGGGAACTGTTTGTTCCAATGGCAATAGCCAGCCTGAATATCGATAGCATATAAATTATAATCGCGGCTGCCGATAAAAATCAGCCCACCCGCTACGACGGGCGAGCCTTGCATCTCCCCCCGCGGAAAATACCGATGGCCTACTGACTTGAATTTCCACGTCAGCGTTCCGTCTTTAAGGTTGATATTATATAGGTACCCGTCTGATGCACCCACAAATATCTTGTCTTGGTGTATCACGGGTGTGGTGTGAATAATGTCGTCGGCTTTAAAGCTCCACTCCATTTTACCGGTTGCAGATTGCACCGCGTAGAGTCTTCCATCACCGGAGCCGAAGTAGACGACGCCGTTGTGTAGTATAGGCGAAGAATGAAAATAATCGGCAACATCATAACGTCGCTCGCCAAGGATTCCTCCGCGCGTGGCAAAGGTCCAGATCCGTTTACCGGTATTCTTATCCAGACAATATAGGAAGCCGTCGCCGCCCAATAAGTAAAGCTGTTGATTGTCGATCTTGGGCGTAGATCGCAGCGGGCCACCGTTCCTGAATTTCCACTTTACTGCGCCAGTGCTCAGATCCAAGGCGTAGAAGATGCTGTCGAGCCCTCCCAAGTAAACCATATTTTGATCGATCAACGGTGTTGCAACAATGGGTTGGGTAGTTTCGAATTTCCATTGTAGTGTGGGGAGGGTCTCAATGTCTGACGACGTCGAGGTGGCTTTTTGTGCCGAGACTACGTGGAAACAAATTATGAATGTGAGCGTCAGCGTAAAAGTGATTTTCATATGCGGATTGTTAGGCATTAGGGCAAAGCAATTTTGCTGGATTCAGTTTACAAAAAAATACCGCAGTTAGTATTAATTTTATGCTGATGTTATGGGGTTTGTACCCGTCACCTGGTACCAGGGTTCTAAAAAAAAGCCACACCGTTTCCGCCGTGGCTCCAACCTAAAAGTAAACCCAATTAACCAGGCTGTTGATTTCCCTGAGCGGGAATTTTCATTTCTTTGCCAACGTGCTTTCGAGCTTTCCGTCTATGTATCTCAAGTGGTAGAGTGTCATGGAATCTTTTACGCGGGGTATAGCGCGACGGAGGCTGTTTTGTATCTCTGCCAGTTTTACCTTCAGTATGGGGCCTACGTCACGGTAGTCTTTTCCTGATTTACCGGCGAGGTCGATGAGTTTGTCTATGTACGAGCGCTGTAAATTTCTTCTGTAGATATCGACGGGGCCGCCGGTGGGTAGTTCGGTCCACATGACGGCGTCGATGTCATTGAAGTAGTCGATGAGCCTATAAGCTTTGTATCCGTACACGGCCTCCGATACGGCGAACTTGCTGAGCGTAGCAGCGCTGAGGAGATTATTAAGCACCATGTCTTGCGTTTTGCTTACGGTTTGCGTCGGCGACTCTCCTATTCGAGCAAGGACTGCGGTATCTAACAACCACATCGGAGTGGTGAATACATGTTGTTTTAAAAAAGTCAGGGCGGCGCGCTGGCGTCCTACGGGTACCATCTCGTATACCGGCCCATCCTGGTCGGCCGTTTTGGGGGTCATGTAGATGCCTCCAACGTTGGCCAGCACGTGACCTACGTAGAAGTCGAACTGGTTGGAGATGCCTGTATAGATCTGCGTGAGGTTCTTGTAATCACTGTTATCCTGATAGGTCCATTTTAACAGGTTCGTCATTACCCGCTGCAGATTCTTAATGCCATATTCACTGGCTTTGATGGCATTGTCGCCCAGGTCTTCGGTTTGTGCGCGCGGGTCGTCGGTTGTAAATTCAGAGCCGAACCAGAGGCTTTTGTTCTCCAGTTTTTTAATGAGCCATTTGTTCAGCATCGGTATCTCATCTTCGGGCGAGGTGATCTCCGGATACCACCGATAGCCCCACTCGATAGCCCAGATGTCGTATTCTCCTATCCGCGATATGAGCCCACGCTCTCCCACGCTATCTTCGGGCTGTGCCACGTAATTGAATCGGGCATAGTCCATGATAGAAGGTGTGTGCCCGTTCTCTTCCAGCCACTTTCTGTCGCGCAGTTTTTCTACCGGCACGGTTGAACTAGCCCCAAAGTTGTGCGTAAGACCCAAAGAGTGGCCTACTTCGTGTGTGGCCACCGAGCGTATGAGTTGTCCCATGAGGGCATCGTCGAACTGCAACCGTTGGGCGCGCTTGTCGTTGGGAGAACATTGAATAAAATACCAGTCGCGCAGAATGGACATGAGATTGTGATACCAGTTGATATGACTTTCCAATATCTCGCCACTACGGGGGTCGGTTATGATCGGTCCTGCGGCATTGGCAAAAGACGAAGGCTTGTACACCACTGCTGAATGCCGCGAATCTTCGAGGCTCCAGTTGGGTGCTTCTTGTTCTGTTGGCGCTTCGCGCGCGAGAATGGCATTCTTAAAGCCAGCCTTCTCGAACGCAACCTGCCAGTCTTCAATGCCTTGTTTGAGATAAGGTATCCATTTTTTTGGCGTGGCAGGGTCAATATAATACACAATAGGCCTTTGCGGTTCTACCAACTGCCCGAGTTTATATTTCTCTATGTCTTCGGGTTTGGGTTCAAGCCGCCACCGCTTGACGTAATTGATCACCTTTACGCCTTGCGGGTCGGCGTCGTAGTCGGTATATCGTTCGGTGAAGTATCCTACCCTTCTGTCGGCAAAACGTTTTCGCATCGGCACTTTGGGCAATAGTACCATGGAGGTGTTG
>JBMOKS010000405.1:999-1701 GCA_049324355.1 Bacteroidota bacterium | reverse complement strand
GCGGATAAGGACTGATATCTTTAATATAGCTCATGCTGCTCATGAGGCTGCCCACATTCATAGACTGTCTGGCACCAGCATTGAAAAAGAATATGTCATTGTCGCCATTGATGTAGTCGGTAACGTCTATCACGCTGCCTTTGCCAAAGGGCGTATAGGCGCCGATACCGAATGCCGAAACGAGGGGTTGCATGTTTGATCGCACCACGGCATTGAACATGGCCATGGTGCTGTCGCCTGCATTCTCTTCGTAGGTGATCCGTCGAAGAAAAAGTTTGTGCCCGGGACCTTTTTCAAAACGTATAACCCGCGTACCGATCTGATCGCCCGCATAGCCGGTATAACCTGGCCGCACACCGGCTGCTCCCCTGGCAATACGGCTTACCACGAGAATGTCGCGACCCAAAAGACTATCGGGGATTTCGAAGTAATAGTTGTCTTCTACCTTGTGTATCTTGAACATCCCCTTTCGGGTGATAGCGTTTTTCTTAATGATATTGAAGTAGTATTTAGGCGCTGTGAGCTGATCATTACCGGCCGGAACCTGCGAGGGCGTCTCCTGCTCGGTGGTGTCGCGCCGCGTCGTATCAGCGAGCAACACAGCGAAGGGCTCGAAGTTTTGCGAATAGGCGCTAACGAATAAAAATAAGCTTAAGAAAGAAATCGATACTTTCCACATGCTAAAGAGTCGTTTGTTTGAAA
>JBMOKS010000405.1:0-989 GCA_049324355.1 Bacteroidota bacterium | reverse complement strand
TAAAATCTACCTGGATTCCGTAAAAAAGGTTCCGTCAGGTATCAAGGTTTGCCATACAAAGTAACGAAGTATTCAACAACCATGTTGTCGCGATCGTCAAGTGATCTTACATGAAATCTTTCGGCGGTAGAATTAAAAGTTTTATACGGCCGCTTGAGTAAAATCGTCCACAGGAAAAAGCTGGAATACTAAAAAGTATAAAGCCCAAAGAAGCTTCTATCTCTTGCTTTTTGCTTTCAGCTTTTCAAGCTTGATGATCGCCTCCATTAAGTTCTGAAGTTCGGGCGCAGGTTGCTCGTCGTCGAAGGAATGGATGAACGTTTCCCCGTTTTTTAACTTGACACTGATAGTTGAGTGCCGGGCGCCATCGTAAGCCCTTTTCATGCTGGGAGACTTCAGACCGGGTATATCCGTTAATGGTAAAGTCTTCAACGTGCTTATCAGCGACTGCCATTGGTTCTTTTCTATCGCACGCTTATCTGAGCTGTCGCCCTCCCTGCCAGACACGGCGGCTACAATACTATCAGGCGTGAACCGGATGTTCTTGTTAAATCCACGGGTAAGGGTGTTGAATTCAATTTGTGCAATGTCGGCCGATTGTTGCTGACGGGTTGATTGGCATTGGGTTGTTATACCGACAGGCAGTAGTATCGCTAAAAAAATAAAATGTCTGGTCATGATACGTTAGAGTTCAAGGTTCTTCAAAGTGTTCAAAGTTTAAGGTTCAAGGTTCTTCAAAGTGTTCAAAGTTTAAGGTTCAAGGTTCTAGGTTCAAGGTTCAAGGTTTAAAGTTCAAGGTTCAAAGTTCAAGGTTTAAAGTTCAAGGTTCAAGGTTCAAGGTTTAAAGTTCAAGGTTTAAAGTTATTAGTGTCCCGTTAAAGAATTGAAATTTAGGCAAGGTGGTTAGACCTTGCCTTTTTTATGGGTAGATTTAGTTTACCACAACAAAATTTCCCCATGAACAAAAGTATTCATTTTACGGGACAGCC
>JBMOKS010000404.1:0-1527 GCA_049324355.1 Bacteroidota bacterium | reverse complement strand
CAATTGCATTATTGGGGGGAATAACTTTCAATGACGGAGAACTTTTTCAAGGCTATGCCACGCACGAGACAACTGTTAAAGGCGGTTTTTACAAAATTACCTATACTCAAATGTATAATAAGGATTTAACAGTCGAGGGCATTAGAGCCCAACTTGGAATTCATGAATATTATGCTCATGGTGTTAGGAATTTAAGGCACCCATCGGATAATGCCGAGATTACGAACCTTGTAAACGAATATCTTTTAAATAAAAACTAGATTTATGAATAGGATTGTTTTAAGCTATTTCATAGTCACGTCAGCGATTGCCTGCAAAAGCCAAACCTGCGATCTTCAAGGTGACTGGCTAATAAGACACGGCAGAATTTCCAAGAACTATGAACTTGCGTATCCATACGCCACCAACAGAATAACATTTTCATCGGATAGCGTAGAATTGGCATCAGGTTTTTTTTATGGGACGGAGAACTTAGACGAAAACTTGCCTGAAGGCCGATATCCATTTGTCTATTACGGGAATTGGGAAAAATATAAATTACATCACGATTCATTGAGTGTTTTCAGTAGACCCTATGAGATGTGGAACTCTTTTAAAATTAAATGCCGTTCATCGGATCGAGTGATTCTTCTTGGGAAGAACGATAGTTTGATTTTAGAACGAACCGACAAGTTGAAAATGAAAGATGAATGCTCAATAATATATATAAAGGCGCATATCTATGGCATTGGAGGTGATGTCGACTTGTTTAAAATTAATTATAAGATTAGTCTTTCGAAAGATGACAACCTAGTTTTTGAAGAACAGAAACAAGGTTTTAAGGCAAATAGTTTCAAATTAAAGAAAGGGACCTTTGAGAAGATTTGTGAAGGGTTCAAGAAATTAAATGTGAAGAAGCTACAAAAAAGGTATTTGGCAAAACTTTCTCACTTTGATACTATTGAACTAGAAATAGGACTTGAAGATGGAACAGTCGTACGGTCAGAATTGCAGGGTTTGAATTACCCAGATGAACTGCGCTTAGCGCTAATCCCGGTTTTGTATACCCATCATCAATTTCTTTACTCAAATTTGCCGCCGGTAAAGTAGCATTGCCTAAGCTCAAAGTGGCCGAAAAACGTTGGCGGAATGGGCGTTTGAAAATAACCGAGCCAAATTTCTACAGCACGAAGAAGGTCGTATATTGTTGTTGATGACGAGAAAAAGATTTTTTCAACCGGCGCCGAATCAACAGCCCAGCTCACGCCTACATCCTACATCAAATTTCACCCTCAGCACTCAAACCGTGAAGGCCGCGGTAGGGAATGCCAGTGGAAAATTAATACTTAAACCATGAAAATGTTCATAGCCGTTATAATTGGATTAATTTCTGCACAAGAGCGTACTGAAAATAGGCCGAAAAATCACTACGTAATTCCAAGGATTGAAATTAACGATGTCGGACTCCAGAGAGCTTTGAGTGATTATACAGTTGAATTTAAAGACGATCTGCAAGACGGAGTTCTGGTGCTTAAAAGTGACCCACAA
>JBMOKS010000403.1:0-13602 GCA_049324355.1 Bacteroidota bacterium | reverse complement strand
CGACACTTTGAGCCCACATTTTTTTATTAAATAAAACGACGGGTAGCATTACGCAAAAGATTTTTTTCATGAAGAAGTGAGATGATGGAACAATTAAAGCCGTAGATACTATTACAGGGCGGATTTAGGATCTTGGCGGCAAAGATACTGGATTTGTTTGGAATTAAGATAAAACCAATTCAAAGTTTTTCAATGTCAAGTGAGGCCATAAAACTCCGAGCCCGAATACACGCCATCCTGGAAACAAAAAAAACGACACAGTTTAGTATCAGAACCCCACGGCCGTATCATCGCCCCGCGGGTCGGCTCCGCCTTCGAGTTTACCGTTCGGAAGAACGAGAATTGCATCGACGCGTCCTATGCCGCTGAGATAACCGGTATTGAAGTGATGGCCCATGGAAACCAGGGCGGCGCTATCGTCTATGGAGAATGCACCTTTTTCAGGAAAGATAACGTCTGGCACCCACTGGCTATGAAAACGTTTGGCCGAAACAGCTTCCTGCATGGTCATTTTATGTTCGATGACATTCAATATGGTTTGAAAGACTGAGGTCATGATGGTGGAGCCTCCCGGTGTTCCCACTACCATGAATAGTTTTCCATCGCGCTCTATGATAGTAGGTGTCATGGAACTCAGCATTCTTTTGTCGGGAAGGATTTTGTTGGCTTCTCCTCCCACAACACCGTACATGTTGGGTTGACCGGGTTTGATGCTGAAGTCGTCCATTTCGTCGTTGAGTAAAAAACCCGATCCGGCCACGATCACGCCAGAGCCATAAGAATCGTTAAGCGTAGTGGTTACGGCTACCGCGTTGCCGAATTGATCGATCACCGAAAGGTGGGTGGTCTCATGCGATTCGGCGATTTCCAGCGATCCTTCTTTGATTTCCGCGCTGGGTGTTGCCTTGTCAGGATCGAAAGATTTCATGCGCTCATTTACATATAGGTCATTGACCAGTTTTTCGACGGGAACCGCGAAGAAATCCGGATCGCCGAGGTACGCGGCCCTGTCAGCGAACACCCGTCTTTCGGCTTCCGTGATCAGGTGCGCAGTCTTTGCCGTATTGAAGCCCCATTGGTCCATGGGGTATTCTTTCACCGATTTCAGTAATTGTACTAACGCCACCCCTCCGCTGGAGGGGGGGGCCATCGAAATGACTTTATATTCCTTATAATCGCCCACCACGGGTTTGCGCCACACCGCCTTATAGTTCTTGAGGTCCTCATACGTGATAAGTCCGTTTCCACGTTTCATTTCGGCCACGATGTCGTCGGCAGTTTTTCCTTCATAGAATCCTGCTGCGCCCTGATCGCGAATCCGTTCCAGCGTGTGACCGAGGTCTGTCCAGCGAATGGTATCTCCTTCTTTCCATTCTTCACGGATAAGGAATTCAGGGAGAACTGAGTTGTACTTCTTCAAAGTGTCCTGAAGGTCTGTAAGACTTTTAGCCTGCCGCTTGGTGAGTGTGAACCCCTTTAAGGCGAGATCAACGGCTGGCTGTACAAGTTCTTTCCACGGAAGTGAGCCGTATTTGTTATGCGCTTCAGCCATGCCGGCAACAGAGCCAGGCACACCGGCAGACAAATGCCCTTTTTCGCTTAGTCCACGCACTACATTTCCGTTGGCGTCCAGGTACATGTTGGTGGTTGAGGCCGCAGGTGCTTTCTCGCGATAGTCCAGCGTGGCCACCGTTCCGTCTTTCAAGCGCACCACCATGAATCCGCCTCCACCAATGTTACCTGCGGCAGGATAGACGACCGCCAGTGCAAATTGTGTCGCAATACAAGCATCCACGGCATTGCCGCCCCTACGCATAATGTCTGAGCCCACTTGCGAGGCGAGCTTATGCGCTGAAACAACCATTGCCGAATCTGCAATCGTTCCAGTTATCCGTTCCTTGGATTCACGTGTTTTACAGGCAACTAAACTTACGACAAGTAAAAGCGGAAAAATGCGTTTCATCTTTATTAACATTGGTTAAGTCAACATAAAATTATTACTTCAAATCGAAACTTTACACGACTACATGAGCCTTAGAAAAGAAAAAGCAGCCCGATTGAAAGTTCAAGTGTTGGAACATACACTTAAGTTAATTGGAAAAAAAGCCTTCGACGATATTTATGTCGAAGACATCTGCGAGAAAGTTAAAATATCTAAGGTGACATTTTTTAAGTATTTTCCACAGAAGGAAGACGTGCTGTTGTATCACTTTCGAATCTGGTGTTTGTCGCGTTCTGTGGAACTCCACCAAAAACCGAAGGAAGGATTGCAAGGGATCTATTATCTGCTGGACAAGCTGAGTGAAGAATGCGAGGCACATCCCGGTTTAATGCTCAGTCTGATCGGTTATTTGTCGGATTTCAAGCGGCCACCCAAGCCTTTCCCGGTAAAACCTGAAGAGAAACGCCTTCTTTTTCCGGACCACGATGAGATCAGTGCTATCGAGATCCTGTCGCTGGATCAAATGCTGGAAAAATTTACGCTGGAGGCTATCTTTAAAAAAGAGATCACCAAAACAAGCTCCACGCGCGACATCACAAATTTGTTCAATACCATATTCCTGGGTTCGATCATGACCGCGCACCTGAGTCAGCAAAGCTCGTTCAAAATATTCTTCAGGCGAAATCTTGATAATTTACTAAAGGGACTTCAATAAACTGTTGATCAGTTCTTTACGCGCACCCGCTTGACGCGCGAGGTATGCTTGTCTTTTTTGCGGTCGTACCACCGATGATGATACTTGGGTTTAACCACAGTGATGGTCGGGCCTGAGCTTTTACTGCAAGAGGGAAGGAACAGTATAAAGAGAATAAAATAAAGCAGTGCTCTTCTCATGAGTGTGTCAGGGGCCAAAAATAGCACTTTTTTGTGGTCTGTCTCAAAACCTGTTGCACAACGATTCTTTAATTTTGGCCGTTTAATTACCTTTAAGTTGAAATTCAATATAAAATGAACGGCAGGATTTTACTCGGCGTATTTACCCTGGTCATTATATCTCTAAGCGCGTTTGCGCAAGATGACTTTACCAGCTACGAAGAGGGCATAGCAAAATTCAAGAGCAAAGACTATGATGGCGCGATCGACATTTTCTCCTCAATATTGAATAAGAAAGATCACAGCAAAAGGCTTGATGAAGACTTATACTATTACAGAGGCCAATCCTATTTCCATAAGGGCGAATACAGAAGTTCACTGAGCGACCTTGAGCAAAGCCTGACGCTGAACAATTATAATAAAGGAACTATCCGGTGGTACATGGCCCGTTGTCATGATAAGCTGAACAACCAACAACAGGCTGTGGATAACTATGATGAGGCTCTTAAATTTTCTGAGAAGAACAAAAAGCTTTCGGCTCAAATTCTGGCCGACCGCGCCGAGTTTAACAAAAGCCGCGGCAAATCAGCTGAGGCTCAGCAAGATCTTGCCAAAGCCAAAGAACTTGATCCGAACAATACCGCCATCGCCAAAATAGATCCGAATAATAGTGGCAAGGTGGCTAGCCGAACTGCCGGTGAAGACAAGAAAACTCAAATCATCGTAAAGAATAATCAGAAGCAGGAAGCTACACAGCCTAAGAAGGATGTGGCTGTGCTGCCGAAAAAAACAGAAACGCAAGAGGAAACGCAAGTTCCGGTGCAAACACAAACGAAGGCCACCAGCATGATCCCGGCGTTGGGTGAAGCCTACAAAGATGAAAAACGTTATGCGTTGATCATTGGCAACAGCAACTACGGCAAAGAGATCGGCGTGTTAAAAAATCCTGTGAACGACGCCACCGACGTTGCAACTGAGTTAAGGAACTCCAATTTTGAAGTGCAATTGCTGACCAATGCGACCTACATCCAAATCCGGGAGGCGGTCAGGAAATTCCATGAAAATCTGGTCAACGGTCCGCGTGACCAAACGATAGGATTGTTTTACTACGCTGGCCACGGTGTTCAGTATCAGGATGAAAATTACCTTGTTCCTATTGATGCCAAGGTTCAGTTCGAAGATGATATCGTACGTATGTGTTTCCCTGTGCAGCGCATGGTGCTGGCCAACATGGAACGTTCGAACTCACGAATGAATATTGTGATACTCGATGCGTGTCGTAACAATCCTTTTCCCGCCACGTCGCGTTCAGTGGGTTCAGGACTGGCAGAAATGAAACGGGCCCGCGGATCATTTATCGCCTACGCCACGGCGCCCGGCTCCGTTGCATCCGACGGCGCGGGACGGAACGGGTTGTATACGCAGGAACTACTAAAGGCGCTGCGCAAGCCCGGCCTGACAATTGAGCAAGTCTTTAAAGAAGTGAGAATGAATGTTCTCCGCCTGTCGGGAGAAAAACAATATACCTGGGATAGCTCCAATATTGTGGGAGAATTCTATTTTAAATTCCAATAGACTCGCCTCCATTTTTATGGGGCATTAGATTCAGTTCTTTTCTGATATTTTTAGTACTCAACATAAACCCTCTTGTATGAAAAAAAGTCTATACGTTCTTGCCTTTATTTTTGCCGTATTCGGATCTGCCATTGCCCAGGACGAAGGAGAGGTTGTGGTGAAACAACGATTTGCCCGAAGCAAAAGCATTTATTTCTCCGTGGGCCCTTCGTTGACCCTGGGCAAGAATCTGGGCGATTACTCTGCCGGTTTTAATTTTGAAGGCGGATTTTTGAAGAGGAAGAACAAAGTGATCTCATTCGGGCCGAATATTTCGTATTTGTTCTTTTCTTACGACGCAACCAAGACTTATCCGTACTATTACGACCCCGGAAATGACCTGGCCGTTGAATTGGCCTTTACCGGAGGCGACATTTCTATTATTTCTGTTGGCTTCAATATTAAACTCAACCTTATACCCGTAGGTGATGACACGAAGTTTACCATTTATGGAATCGCCACACCTTATCTCGCCGTGGCCGGTAAATCTGCCATGACCGGAACTATCGACGCCTATGCCAACGACGGCACTGGCGTGTACGATGACTATCAGTGGACCGCCGAATTCACAGGCAACGATGTCGACGGTTTCAATAAAGAATCGAGTGCGACCGGAGGACTGCATGCTGGATTTGGATTTGAAATACTCCCGGCCGGGAAGGTCTCGATCTTCGGCCAGGCCACTTTCAGTTATACCCTGCCGGTAAACTACGTGGGTACAAGGCAGTATCTCCACGAAGACGATCTTTACGTGGATAACTCGGTTCCTAAAAAATACTACTACGATACCCAAAACTCGCTGTACCTGGATGCTTTTCCCCTCGTCAAAAAGGGATTTAGTGCGGTCAGTTTAAAATTTGGATTGGCTTTTAACTTTTAAGAAAATGCCTACGTTCAACAAAATTATAATGTTGTTTGGCTTGATCTTGCTAACGCAGGTCACGTTTGCACAATATAAGTTGTATGAAGATGGTGTGAACAAATACAAGACTAAGGATTACGACGCTTGCATCGACAAGCTCACTGAGTTTTTGTCTAAATCTACGCGCGATAAAAAATTTGATGTCGACGCTCACTATTATCGGGCGCTTTCATACTTCAAAAAAGACAATCACAAACATGCCGTGGAAGATTTTGAGGAGGCGGCCCTTCTGAATCACCCCAACAAGGGAAATGTTTACTGGTTCATGGCGAAGAGCCACGAAAAGCTTGGATTTTATAACGACGCCATAGACAATTATGGAAATGCGATCCGAGAGTTGGGCGCAGACCGTCATGTGAAGGCTAAGCTGTTATATGAGCGAAGCCTGATTCATGCTAAAGTCGGCAATACGGCTTTGGCACAAGACGATATTGTCAATGGCTACACGGCTCACCAGGGCAACGAAGATCTTAAGCGGGAATACGACAAGTTGGGAAAGGAAGCAGTTTCACGCGCCACCGAAAGTCATAAGCCCCAGGCCACCGAAGAGCAAAAAGTTTCCGAAAAAAAGGAAACTGAAGTAGCTAAAAAAGACGATAAAATCGAGCCCAAGAAAGATGCTGTCGTGCCCGTGGTTGAACCGGTGAACACGCAACCGACGTTGTCGGATATCTACAAAGAAGAGAAACGATATGCGCTGGTTATTGGTAATTCAGCCTACCCTAAAACATTGGGTGTATTGAAGAACCCTGTGAACGATGCGACCGATGTTGCAGAAGAATTGCGTAAATCAAATTTCGAAGTGCTGTTGCTCACCGATGCCACTTATGGCCAGATGCGGGCCAGCATGCTGAAATTTAAAGAAAAGGTCGATGCCGGCGAACGTGATAAGACTGTAGCACTGTTTTACTATGCGGGTCACGGTTTGCAGCATGAAGACGAGAACTATCTCGTACCAATTGACGCCATGGTGGAGTATGAAGACGATATCGCCAGATATTGTTTTGCCGTGCAGCGCATGGTACTGGCCAATATGGAACGATCAAACAGTCGTATGAATATTGTAATCCTCGATGCCTGCCGGAATAACCCATTTCCGGCGTTGACCCGCTCGGCCGGGCAGGCGGGACTGGGCGAGATGAAGCGTGCGAGAGGTTCTTTCATTGCTTATGCCACTGCGCCGGGATCTGTCGCTTCCGATGGTTCCGGAAGAAACGGACTTTATACACAAGAGCTTCTCAAGGCTATGCGCAAACCCGGACTCACCATCGAGCAGGTTTTTAAGGAAGTGCGCATCAACGTGCTCAGGATGTCAGGTGATAAGCAAAATACGTGGGACAGCTCGAACATTATCGGAGATTTCTACTTTAAGTTCTGATACCTTCGCCCGGCGGGCGGCTTAACGCGTCGATTTTTGTCGTTACTTTTACGACAGAAAATTACTATTTGAACTATGAGCACAAATCAGATCGGGCTTGACAAGACAGAGACCGAAAAACTGGCAACACTCCTGAATGAGTTGCTGGCAAACTACCAGGTCTTTTACATGAACGTTCGCGGTTTTCACTGGAACATCAGAGGGGAGAAATTTTTTGAGCTACACGTCAAATTTGAAGAACTGTATGCCGATGCATTATTGAAGATCGATGAGATTGCAGAGCGTGTTCTGACACTCGGCTATACACCCATTCACAGTTATTCAGACTATTTGAAAATTTCGGAGGTAAAAGAAAGAACAGGAGTCTCTGATGGAAGGGTAGCTGTTGAATCTATATTGGATGGATATAAGATCCTTATTATGAAGGAACGGGAACTTCTGCGCCTCTCCGGCGAGGCAGATGATGAAGGAACCAATGCGCTGATGAGCGACTATATCCGCCAGCAGGAAAAATCCGTTTGGATGTACTCTTCATTTCTCAACAAAAAATAAAAAACAGATGAGAACATTTGAAACACTCTCAGAAGCTATCGATGTGCTGAAGAAGGAGGGATATCAGGAAGATTTTAATCTTCATCCCGAGTATATCGAGTGCAAGTCGTTGAATTCTCAATATGCTCCCAGTGAGTTTCATGTAGACGGCGTATACCGATTTGAAGGTATGACAGATCCCGACGACAGTTCGGTGCTCTTTGCCATTTCGTCGACCGACGGAAAGAGAGGCTTGTTGGTAGATGCTTACGGCGCGTATGCCCAGATATTGGGCCCCGGAATGCTCGGAAAGCTCCATATTGATTCAAAAACCTTGCACTAAGGCATTTTTTTTTGTGTTTTTTTTGGAGAAAACGGCAGCAAAGCTATCTTTGCACTCCGTTCTGAAGGAGGTACAGAGAATTGGTGCTGTTCTGACTGATTAATTGGAATAAGTAAATAAAAAGGTCCGGTAGTTCAGCTGGTTAGAATGCCTGCCTGTCACGCAGGAGGTCGCGGGTTCGAGTCCCGTCCGGACCGCAGAAAACCCTGAATACAAAACGTATTCGGGGTTTTTCATTTTAGCAGTGTCACAATCAGTGTCACAAAATTTATTTTTTTAGACTTGACTGTATAGCAACTGGGGGCTTTTTATTTTCTCCCCATGCTCGTTGGGGTGACTTTCTTCATTACAATTTTTGGTTCTCCAAACTTTTCTGAACCGGTCCAGGTAATTTCATTTTTGTCAATGAATTTTTTAATTTCACTTGTCGAGCAAGAAATTAAGGTTAAGGTGCCGGTTTTCTAGCTGTGGCTGAAACGGGCCGATGTCCTTCCTTTCTGAAAGGCAATTCGTTTAAAGAAATTGGATAGATGGGTATCTTTTAGATTCCCGATCTGTACCATGTTCCGGCAGGTGTGTAGCGAAGCTATTATGATAGTAAAATTTTGTCCTTTGGATCTAATTCAAAAAAATGCCCGCCAAGAAAATCATTGACGCAATGAACCAATAAAAGCCTCTATGTCTTCCTGCTTATAAAGAACCCGTTTGCCAGCACGTTTTGGCAACAACCGACCTTGTATTTCGTACACACGAAGCGTTTGCAAAGTAATGCGTAGAGCGCTCGCAGCTTCCTTTCGTGTAAACATTTTGGGTTCTGTTTTGATGTCACCTACGTGCTGTTGGATAGTTTTGGTAACCGTCTCAATAATTATACTTTCAAGTTTCTTAATGACATCTTGAGGTAATTCTATTTTTAAATTAATGGAGTTCTCCATATTCGTATGATCAATTAGTTTGTATATTCCTTAGGTGATAGCTCAGCCCACTCGATCCCGATCTGTCTGAAAAAATCCAGCGAACCTTTGGGCGCATACCTGTTTTTGGTGATGGTAACAACACCCTTATACACTTCGCCGGCTATTTCGGCCATATGCTCCCAATCCTTGCCACCCCTGAAATCACCTGCTTTGGTATGCTGCAAGATGAAGATGAACGCCGTATCGGGATTTGCTTTCCGGATTTCCTTGTACTCATTGATCTTTAAGCCCAGGTCATTAATTGAGTCAAGGATGACGAACTGATATTGTGATAGGTCAGGATCTTGCAGGTTCTCTGCAAAGTGCAATCGCCCAGGTAACGGAGTCAAAAACTCGTTCACTTTTTTGGTCATTGTGGGAGAAGCAAATTCCTCGGAGGACACATACAGTACATTGCCGAAGTTTTCAGCCAGATATTGAGCGAACTTTAGAAGGAAAATTGTTTTTCCGTTGTGAGGCTCGCCGTGCAGCATTAGCGTAAAGTTCTTCGCAGGGTTTCCAAAGAGTGTAAACCAGAAAGAGAAGAAATTTAATAGGTCCAACTTCCGGTTGGCCATCTCTTCGGCTGTGATCACTCCGTTTAATGACCCGCTCCGATTCGATGCCTTGGTCTTGCTTCCTTTTAGAGAATCGGCTTTTCTCCCATGATGCTTCGGCTGTTTTTTGTGGGCACCTGCTTCCAAATTACAACCGCACGATTTTACAATCCCTTCCAGTCCGTTAAGCTCGGCTTTGCTGATGGAGATTTTACTGCCCGTCCTTTGCCTTATACTTTTATAGATCGTATTGACTTTATCGGCGTAAGGATCGTCCTTGGTCAGTTTTTTCTTCTCAACAAGGTTTTCGAGATATTTCAGAAAACCGTTGATCTTCTTTTTATCATCTTTGCCCTGCAGGCCAATGAATCGTTTGATAGCCGTGATAGAAGGATATACTTTTTCACCACCGGCAATAGCCACCAGGCGGCTTAAATCTTTTTCATTGATGGCAAAGGACTCTTCGCCTTTCATCTTGTTATACGCCTGAACGAGCTTTTTCTGGATCATTTCGATTTCGTCGGACAGCGACGAAGTTTTTCGAATGAATTTCTGGACGATCGAACGCTGAAGGGCTTTGATGAAAGCAAGGATAGCATGGGGAGTTTTCATTTTATTGTGAAGCCCGACATACCGACGAATAAATTTTACTTCTTCGCGAAGATTTTCAACCAGCTTAACGCCTTGGGGTTCTGCTTTTGATTTCGGCTTTTTATTGACTACAGATTCAGCTGTCTGCTGCGATGGAGTCTTTTCAGTCCTCAACTCCGGAGCGGATACCCTTGATTTACTCGCGATAGACGACACATAATCGTTGAGCTTCTGAAAATACAAGTCAATGACCTTGCGGATGCTTTCGCTGCTCTGGTAAGCAGCCCAACTAGAACCGTTGTTGGTACTTTTTACAACAAGCTCATGTCCTTTTCTCAAGGTCTCCGGTAAAGCTTCTGTGCCGATACGTTCAATTTCGGTGAAATAGTTATTGGTTGTGATCATTAGGCTGCAAAGTTTAATAGTTCCAATTCGAGTTCGAGCGCCATTGCTTCAAGTTCCAGGTCGTTGATCCGAGTTTGTGCAGGTGGATTGTTGGGAAGCACAAATAGCTTTGGTTTTGCCTGCAATTGTTTCTTGGGTATCTCTGTTTTAATCAGCTCAAATTGCGAAGCCGAGAGAGAAACACTGTCGTTAAATTTTTCTTGCAGGATTTCCACAAGCCGGTCTATCTTATCGACGCCGAGTGTGGCCATCATCTTGTCCGATATTTTTTCAAAGGTGTTTCTGTCAACGACATTGAGAATATCCGGATCAAGATAAACATCACCTCCCCACGACCTGGAAGCAGATACCACGATCTTGAATTTTTCAGGTTGTCTAAAAAATGACACGTCATTCTTTGTCGTCAGGCTGGCTCCGACTGTCAGAGAGCGGATTATTTTAAGGGCTCTTAAGATCGGAACCACTGTTTTCTGCTGAACCTCATTTCCCGGCTCCCAATATTCAGGCATAAGAATGCCCTTCTTGATCCTTCCGTCAAACGTGGTGTAGCTTACGAGCTTTCCTTTGTAGGTGCTGAATGCCTGCAATACATTTCCCGTGATGATGTGACGAATCTTGCGATCGACAGTGCTCTCTTTGATCGAGGCTTCCCACTTGGTCAGCAACGTTTCTTTATCAAGCTGGGGCAGCCCGACGCTGGCTCCGATGATTGCACGAATGTCCTTGGCATAGCTAGCAGGAATAGCGATGTACTTGCTGGAGCTGGCAATGGCAAAGCGCAGGCGGATAGAGCTTGGCGCGTATGGATTTTTACCTGCCTTGCCATGCGTTATGGCAGGTAAACCGGCAGGCAGGTTTTTCTTGTCGATAATGAAGCCAAGAAAAACTGCGGGCACTAGCTCCTGACCACCATCAAGGGTGCTCGCGGGATAGTTGAGGTTCCTGCCGACATAGAAAGATTCGAAGATCGATTCAAGATATTGCTTCCGGTTTGCGAAGGTTTTTCTGATTCTCTCTTCAGTTTCCGCCATTGCCTTGTGAAGCTCGCTTGTGCGTGCTTTGATGGCTTGCTGTGCGTCGGCTGCCGTTGCGGTTTCAATGATCCTGGCAATCTTCTTTTCCTGCGGAATGTTCTGCACTAGCTCCTCGTAGTGCGCTGTGCTGTCGCCAATCTCCCGCTTGAGCTGCTCTTCCACAAAGTTTTCGTATTCCTGCTTGATTTCCTTCTGCAATTCCTGACCGTCTTTGCCTTGAAGGGATTCGCTTAAAAGATTGTTGAGTTCTTGCTTTGTAAATGGCTTCTTTAAAACATTAGCCATTACTGTCTCCAGGATGCTGTCATCTCCGAACTCGCTTGTGCCGCCTTTGCCCACGATGACCGTTCTAGTGCTTTGGGTCTCAGCCTGGAGATCCATTGCTTCCACTTCAAGGTCGTACTCGCCGATCTGCTTGAGGTACTCGACGTATTCATTATAACGACTTGATATTTCGTTGTAAAAATCCTGCTGCATAGCGGTGGAAAGCACGGCCACGCGACCTGAAACTTTATGCGCGGCATCCTCCAAGCCTACGGCATCAATTTCCCGGTCGGCAATGGCCAAAGGATCATCGAGCAGAGCATTGACTTCGGGATTTTCTTTCAGATACTCGGCCACAATGCGGTCACCATACTTGTTGAGAAAGTCAGGCACGTCGAGGATCTTGGTGGATGACTTTTGATTGGAGGTCGTGTTCGCGTCTAGCGATTTTAGTTTTTTCTGAAGCATCATCATCAACCGCTTCTCGGCAGGGATGGCTGAGTTCAAATAATCGTAGACCGGTTTATAGATCTGCCCCGTGCGGTTGATTCTTCCACGCTTTTGCACTTCGGTGTTGATGTCTAGTTCGGCTTGTAATACGATCATGACCCTTTGCCTGACCTCTTCTTTCGGAATTTTCGGCGTAACGATGGCGTGAGCGGAAGCGCCGGTGCTGCCCGATTGATTGATCAAGAGAACATCGACTTCGTTGTTGTTGAACTGACGAAAGGCATCGTTGGTGTTGACGCGCTTTCGTGTGACGACCAGCGCCATGCCCGACTTTGCGTTGATCTGAAGCTCATACTTGCGCCCTGTCACTTCGGCAACCTTGTACCCGGCATCAGTGAGCCGACGAACGATGACGTCAATGGGAGAGATGGTAATTCCGGTGGCTGCATCTTTAATGCGATCACTGATCCGGTGATACTCCGCCTGGGCATCTGGAGGGAATTCTGATAATTCAAACTGTTTAAAAACTTTCTTCCCGTCAACGTCGGTTTCGGTGTAGCGCATGATCCCGTCGAGTCCCTTTCGGAGTACAACAGAAAAGTCTGCGTTGATTGTATCGCCATCGGAAACTGGTAAGCCCATATTGTTTTCTGTTTGCTCAATAAAACTTCCCATCGTGCTGGCAAACGCGATGACTGGGTTCTTCCCTTCTTTAAGCCTCGCAATAGCGCGCTCTGCGACGGCTTCGGCTTTAATGCTGAAGAGCATCTGATTGATCACATTGAAGACTTTGGAGAAGTAAGGAAGATTATCAACTCCGGCTTGCGAGGTTCCCTCACGGATTGTCACCTGCTTTCCTTCCGCTACGGCGATGTCATCCAGCTCGTCAACGATCTTATCCACATACGTTGTTTGAAACCTGATAATATCGCGGATGATGGAAGTGATGTTGTCGGCGATGGCTTTATGTTCCTGCTCTTTTTCTTCGAGGGTAATGTAGTTCACTTCCACACCTTCAAAGGAACGTTCCCGGCGGATCATCTGCCCCTCGGCCACTAGTTGGCTTGCCAGGATTTCCTGCAAGGCTACGCCACCTTTGGTGACGGCCTCGATGAGCGCGTCCCTGGACATGCTTGCATCGCGGATGGAGGTCTTCATCGCGTAAATGGGCATGTTATCGGGACGTTTAGCGAATGTGGCAGAAAGAAATACAACGCCACGGGTATTTGATAACGCCGACTGCATAAAGTTCCCGGTGTTGCCGGAGCCGGAGGAGTTATGAGCTTCATCTAAGATGACGATGTTATCTTCGGCAATGGCGTTGAGGAAAGCTGGCTTTGCAGGTTTCTTGTCGGGTGAATTGAACTGCGAATAAGTAGCGACAACAAAATTGAAATTTCCGGGAATGCGCTGCCCGCTAAAAATCCGGTTCTGATCCTCTACAGGTAATGCCTGGTATATTACATTTCCATCTTCGTCTTTGATGTCGGTTTTGCTTTCGCGTGAGTTGACGATGAACGGAACGAGATGTTCCGATCCGATGGCTGCAAGATCACGATAGATGTCAGAGAAGAGATTGGCTTTTTCGGTGATAAAGATTGGCCTCAACCCTTGTTCGGCGCCGTAACGGATGATGGAGGCGGCGATGCGGCCCTTGCCGATCCCGGTTTGGTCTCCGATGATCATGCCGACACCACGCTCTTCGATGTTATAGACCGACATGGCCACGGCATCGATCTGCT
>JBMOKS010000402.1:0-13604 GCA_049324355.1 Bacteroidota bacterium | reverse complement strand
GGCAGATCAGGCACTCGGTTATCAGGAACTTACCACCAACCTCGAAAACTGGTTGAAAGAGATCACTGGCTTCACGGGCGTATCGCTGCAACCCAATAGTGGTGCACAAGGTGAGTACGCTGGCTTGATGGTGATTCGCGCTTACCACGAGAAAAGAAACGAAGGGCATCGCAACATAGCGTTGATCCCTGCATCGGCCCACGGCACCAACCCTGCCAGTGCGGTGATGGCAGGAATGGATGTGGTCGTTGTAAAATCTGATGAAGAAGGAAAGATCGACGTAGCAGATCTCAAAGCAAAAGCGGAACAATACAAAGACAAACTCTCATGTTTGATGGTAACCTATCCATCCACTCACGGTGTGTTCGAAGAGTCGATCACCGAAATTTGTGAGACCATTCACAAAAACGGTGGACTGGTATACATGGATGGCGCCAACATGAACGCACAGGTCGGGCTTACATCACCTGCCAACATCGGCGCCGACGTGTGTCACCTAAACTTGCACAAGACCTTTTGCATACCGCACGGTGGTGGTGGTCCTGGCATGGGACCTATCTGCGTGAACGATAAGCTAAAAGATTTTTTACCTGGTCATGCTGTGGTGAAAACCGGCGGAAAACATGCTATTCACGCCGTATCGGCAGCACCATGGGGAAGTGCCAGCATCCTCACCATTTCCTACGCTTATATTGCCATGATGGGCGGCGACGGTTTGACCAACGCGACGCGTTACGCCATTTTAAACGCGAACTATATCAAAGAAAGACTGGAAGGCCACTACAAGATCTTGTACACTGGCACCAAAGGCCGTTGCGCTCACGAAATGATCGTTGACTGTCGCGACTTCAAAAAAGCTGGTATCGAAGTAGAAGATATCGCCAAACGCCTGATGGACTACGGTTTCCACGCTCCCACAGTATCTTTCCCCGTTGCCGGAACACTCATGATCGAGCCGACCGAAAGCGAGCCCAAAGAAGAACTCGATCGTTTCTGTGAAGCATTGATCGAGATCAGAAATGAGATTCGCGAGGTGGAAGAAGGAAAAGCCGACAAAGTAAACAACGTGTTGAAAAATGCACCTCACACTGCGGCTGTGGTTACTGCCGACCAATGGGACAGACCCTATTCCCGGCAGAAAGCAGCCTATCCGCTGCCATTTGTGAAAGACGCCAAGTTCTGGCCTTCCGTGAGCCGCGTGGACAATGCTTATGGCGATCGCAACCTGGTTTGCAGCTGTTTGCCGATCGAGATCTATTCCAAGTCAGAGGAATCAATTACATCATAATCGGAAAAAGTTTATAATTCAAGAAGGCCTCAACCCACGTTAAGGCCTTTTTTTATTATCTATCTAGCCTTCGATAAAAACCTTAAATTTGGTGTGCGTGGTTTCTAAAATGAGTGCATCCTCTGTTGATATTGCCCCACAGAAGTTGCCGTGGTGGACGTGGTTCGCAACTTTTCTGATTCTTCACATCGGCACTCACCTGTCCTTGATCTTCAAATATTCGCAAGGCGTCGCCGATTATTATTTGCCCACGGCATTGTCGATCATACTCATCAACTGGTGGGGACCCAAGCGAGTGCTGCCCATGATGTATCTGAATGCTACCTTCAGCACATTTTTATGGGGTATATCGCCAGATCGATGGTATCAGTGGTTTATTTACAGTGTACCTGAAACGCTGTTTACTTTTTTATCGTGGTACTTGTTCCGCGTGATTTGTCATGGAAAATATTGGCTGCCCGATATTCGCAACACGACCTTGTTCCTCACACTCGGCATATTGATCCCCATTCTTCCAGAGATTTTTATGCTGCAGTCGCTGCTCGTCTTATTTGGCGATCAGCCCATGGAAACATTCTGGGCGTATGCTGCCAGAAACTGGCTTGGTGAGTTCACCTCGAGCTTTGGCCTGGCCCTGCCCATATTATATTATTTCACACCGTTCGTGAAAAATATCGGGCTGCTCGAGCGGCCTCACCCAGAAATACAAGATGTGCCCCTGCTGAGCAAGCAGCACCGGGGCGAGCTTTTTATAATCTTCCTCATTCTATTATCCTTCATTTTCTTCATCGAGTTCGAAAAATACTGGTACATCTATGGACTATTTTCACTATACACCGCCATACGCTTTGGCTTCGGCCCGGCCATCATTACCAATTATTTTATTTTTCTCATCACCTACATTCTCCCAAAATTTCTTGGCGGATTCGGATTCGAAGGAGCTCGGGATTATACCGAAGTGATTAACGTCTTTCTGGGCGCCAGTCTGTTATTCGTTTTCGCAGCAATCACCGGACGAGTCATCAGCGACGTGAGGATCGCCGAAGCTAAACTTCAACAACAAAACAAAGAACTGGATCAGACCAACAAGGAATTAGACCGGTTTGTATATAGCGTATCGCATGATCTCAGCGCCCCCCTTAAATCTATCCTGGGGTTGGTAAACATCAGCAGGATCGCGTATGAGCCACAGGAGCACATCGTCTATCTCAATCGCATCGAGTCGAGCGTGAGCAAGCTCGAGCTCTTCATCGCCGAAATCCTGGATTATTCGAGAAACAAACGTCAGGAGGTAATTGTCGAACAAATAAAATTAAAAGACCTGTGCGCAGAGATACTCGACAACCTTCGCTATCTCGAAGATTTCAACCGCATTACGGTCGACCTGGCCAACCTTCAGCCACATGAAATACGCCAAGACAAAATGAGGCTCAAGATCATCCTGAATAATTTATTGACCAACGCCATCAAGTTTCAAAAAAGATTTCCAGGTCATCAGCCTTACATCCGTATCTCGTCGCACACCACGCGCGATAATCTCACCATTGAAATTGAAGATAATGGCGAGGGTATAAGGCCGGAATTCCTGGGAAAAATTTTCGATATGTTCTATCGTGGAACCGAAAATTCCAAAGGCTCCGGCTTAGGGCTTTATATCGCGCGCGAAGCTGCAAACAAAATTCAAGGAAATATTTCAGTAAAATCGGAATATGGAAAAGGAAGTACCTTCGTTGTCAGCCTGAGCAACCTGTCCCAAAGAATTCCGGTCCACCAACTGTAAACACTACAATAAACCTCCTGGAGTTGAGGCATGATGTTCGCTTTACCACTCCTGATGTGACGAGACTAGCGGAACATCCACAGACAGTAAACCTGTATAGTTAATCTTGCAACATTCGTCAAAGAGAGCACAAAGTGTGGCTGCGGTTCGTTTCCGCCAATAGTTCAGGAGATCTGCTCAGTTATATTTTTTATACCAGCCGGAAGGAATCCGGACGTCAAGTATTAAATTGTCCGTGAATTATCAACAATTTTTTTAGATGACGGCGCGAGGGATATCTGTTTTGTGTTTGTTGCTGCTGATAGCTAGCGCCGTTATCGGCCAAAGTAAACGCGCTTACAAGGGATTTCCCTCGCTCGTGTGGCCCAAGCTTTACGACATCCAGTTTGAAAAAGCTACCGACGCTTCGGGCGAATATGAAAAACCGATATTCAGCGGCGGAGCCAGGTCGCTGCACGGCAAGAGTGTAACACTTCCCGGTTTTATGGTACCTTTTGAAAATGGGATCAAAGGAGCACACTTTATGTTAAGCTCACTTCCCTTGAACGCTTGTTTCTTCTGCGGCGTGGGTGGACCAGAAACAGTGGTTGAAATATTTTTGAGAGAAGAGGCACGTTACACCGAGCGTCCCGTTGAAGTCACCGGAGTATTGAAGTTGAATGATAAGGATCCGGATAAGATGATCTACATCCTGGAGAACGCAACGATCTCCGAAACAGCTGATTTTTAAAATACCGTCGGCAATGGTATTGAATATTGGAGACCAACTGATAGGTTTACATAAATAACATACACTGTGAAATCAGCTGTCCTCGCCACACTTTGTTGCTTTTATTTTGGATTCCTTGGCGCTCAAAAAATTTCAGACCCGGCATTACATAGCCTGGTGGAAGCCGAATGGGCCTTCATCAACATGGCCAAAGAAAAAAACACACGCGATGCATTCATGTATTTTCTTGCCGACGACGCCGTTACCTTCGGGCCTGGTCTCAGAATAGGCAAAAAATATCTCGAAGCGCAAAAGCCAAATGACTCGTGGTTGAAGTGGGAACCAACCTACAGCGACATCGCCGGCTCCGGAGATTTTGGGTTCAACACCGGCCCATGGGAATTCAGAGCCAAAAAAACCGACGAAAAAGCTGTGGCTTTCGGTCATTTTATCACCGTCTGGAAAAAACAAACCAACGGAGAATGGAAAGCCCTGATCGATATCGGCGTGAGCCATCCACAACCTGAGAACACGCCTGCCCTCACAACTTCGTCGAAACCGTTAGAGCGTAGCGCCGGAAAATCGCCCGTTACCTTCAATGACATATTGGAAGAAGAAAAAAAATTCATCAACAGCTACGTCGAAAAAGGCATCCAGGCATACGAGACATTAACTTCAACCGAAGCGCGGTTCTACCGTCAGAATAAATTTCCATCAACAGGCCCTTACCTCGAACTCGTAAGCAGTGTAGGCGGAAAAATTGTGTATACACCGGTGAATGGTGCTGCAGCCTCATCAGGTGATATGGCTTTTGTCTATGGCACCGTAAAGATCGAGACAACAGAAAACGGAGCAACCCTATCCAAAGACGGCAACTACATGCGCATCTGGAAAAAAGAGAATAGTGGACATTGGAAGATTGTGCTCGACGTTCTCAATTAATTTCAGGTTTCTGATTTTCATTTTCCAAATTGCTGCCTGTTGAACTGGAACCCGGAGTTACAGGTCATTTCAAAACTACAAACGAAAATTGAAATCTGAGATTTTGGAATTTGAAACCCACCTCATGGATGACCGAAGAACTCATAAACAGAATACGAAACCAGGTACTAGGAACCAAATTCGTGGTTCAATCGTTTGAAATGTGTCGATTTGCTTGTCGTTGAGCAATAAAACTTCTTATTTCGCAATTGCACCGAAGATATTATGGCATTCTTATTCGAATCATTTGAAGGTTGGAAAAAATACAGCGAAACCAACAAACTGTCGCTGGTAGACGTGGTATTGGAGTATGAATGCGAGCAGAAAGGGCGCGGCACCGAAGAGATCTGGAATGGTTTGTCCACGGCCTGGAGCGTGATGAAAGACGCCGTGCGCACGGGATTGGAAGAGGATATGACCTCGCGCTCGGGCATGATCAACAATGGCGCAAAAAAAGTTTATCGTTATCCTGCCGCTGTTCTGTCAAAAGAATTTCAAAACCTTATTTCTCGCGCGCTCGCGGCCAAGGAAGTGAATTCGTGCATGGGCAGAATTGTTGCCGCCCCAACAGCGGGTGCCAGTGGCATTATGCCCGGCGTGCTCTATACCTTGCAGGAGATTCACGAAATAGAGGATAAAAAAATACTAGAGGCTATGCTCCTCGCGGCCGGTATTGCCCTGATCATCGAACAAAAAGCATCTATTGCCGGCGCTGTTGGAGGTTGCCAGGCCGAGACAGGAACCGCTGCCGCTATGGGCGCAGGTGCTATTGTCTTTTGCCTCGGTGGAAATACCGACCAGATCTTCAACGCCGTGGCTATTACCATTCAATGTATGTTGGGCTTGGTTTGTGATCCGGTGGCCGGGCTCGTAGAAGTTCCCTGCGTGGTCCGGAATGCCAGCGCAGCGGCGATCGCCAATAGTTCCGCACAAATTGGTTTAGCCGACGTCAGCAGCGTTATCCCGGTCGACGAAGTTATCGATGCCATGGGTGAAATTGGCGCCAGTATGGAAACACGGTACAAAGAAACTGCCCTCGGCGGGCTTGCAGCAACACCGACAGGACAAAAGATCTCCAAAAAGGTTTTGATCCGCGATATTGAAGTGTTGCCCGACGAAGAAGTCAAATGATAATTTAATATCATCCTTTTTTTGATCGCACTTTTTGGGGTAAGAGAATCATCTTATAAAATCAGGCAGAATCTCGTTTCCGAAAAAATAGATCGCGCCGCTGAACAATACTGACCACACAGCCGCGCTGACGAACATGTAAAAAATGATTTTATCCTTCGGGCTTCCCGAACTTACAGCCAGCAAAGTGCCACCGATCGGTGTGAGCACCAAAGGGGTAAGCAACGCCACGCCAACTAATCCGTATTTTTTCCAGATGGTGACAAACCGCCTGTTCCCGCCAGTAAATTTTTTCCTTCTTTTTAAGAATCTGCCCATCAGCCGTTCGCGCACCAAATTACCACCATAGGTAATGAACAATACTACGGTCATCATTCCAAAAACTGTGGTCAGTATGGTAGTGGTAAGGGTCAGTCCCGCAGCATAACCACCAATGGGCCCAAATATAAATTTGAGCATACTGGAGAAATAAACTGGAATAGCTTTAAGAATTTCTTCCCACATAAAGTCCGACTATAAACAATTTCAGATCTTCTCGCCAAAACTCAGATCGCCCGCATCACCCAATCCTGGTACGATGTAAAATTTCTGATTCAATTTCTCATCCAGAGCGCATGTCCACAGAGCGTGGGCGATCTTCAAATTCGTTTTTAAAAATGTTATTCCCTCGGGTGCCGCCACCAGCGATACGATATGGCAAAAAGCCGGAGTACCGTTCTTTAGCACGGCGTGAATTGAATCCAACACCGAACGCCCTGTTGCCAGCATCGGATCGATCACGATCACGCAACGACCCTCCAGTGAAGTAGTCGCCACATACTCGAGTTTTATTGTCACATCGTGTTCATCTTCAAGTCGGTAAGCGCCGATAAATCCACAATCCGCCTGATCAAAAAAATTTTGAAACCCTTGAAAAAAGGGTAAACCCGCACGAAGGATAGTTAGCAAGACTGGTTGCTCCTTTAATACATTTAAAGTCGAAACACCGAGTTGTGTTTTTACCTGGGTCTCATCGTATTTTAGTTTTCTGGAAACTTCATATGCCATGATTTCACCCAGCCTTTCCATGTTTTTTCTGAAGCGTAACCGATCTTGTTGAATGTTGGCATCGCGTAATTCCAAAAGAAATTGATTGGCTAGAGTGTTCTGTTCGCTGAGTATAAATGGCATAGTAAGTTTTTTCTAATCAAAATTTAAGAATAAAGTTGCGTAAACAGCCATCTTAGCTTGACACAAATTTTACTTTTGCAATAGAACCTTGCGAAAAGGCCTTGAACATGAAATTATTGAAACAACTCTGCGAGATACACGCTCCTTCCGGCGAAGAATTCCGACTAAAAGAGTTTCTATTGAAGTATATTCAAAAGCAGATGAAAAACTGGAAAGTGAAGCCTGAAATTTATCATGGCGAAGAATTCCAGGACTGTATTATCTTAAAATTCGGAAAACCGCGCACGGCCGTTTTCGCACACATGGATAGCATTGGCTTTACTGTGCGTTATTTCAATCAACTCTTGCCTATTGGAAGCCCTGATGCCGATACGGGCGCCAAACTCGTAGGCGAAGACAGCCTTGGCACCATCGAATGCGAGTTGGATTTCGATAAAGAAAACCACGCCATCTACCATTTCGGACGGCCGATCGAGCGAGGTACCACGCTCACTTATAAAGTCGATTTCAAAGAAAGCAAATCGTTTATCGAATCAGCCTACCTCGACAATCGTCTAGGCGTTTACGTCATGCTTCAATTGGCGGAAAAGTTGAAAGACGGCGTCATCGTTTTCAGCTGCTGGGAAGAGCACGGTGGAGGCACAGTGCCCTATTTGGCTAAATTCATCTACGAAAAGTGGAATGTGAAGCAGGCCCTCATCGCCGACATCACCTGGACCACCGATGGCGTTCAACACGGCAAGGGCGTTGTCATCTCACTCCGCGACAGAAATCTGCCGCGACGAAGTTACCTCGATAAGATCATCGCGATCGCAAAAAAACGAAAAATCGATTTTCAGCTGGAAGTAGAAGGTGTGGGCTCCAGCGACGGCCGCGAATTACAAACTTCACCTTATCCCTTCGACTGGTGCTTCGTGGGTGCGCCGCAAGAACATCCGCACACACCACATGAAAAAGTTCACAAGAATGATATTCAAAGTATGATCGACCTTTACCATCACCTCATGAAAGACTTATAAACATCACTAAACCAACTATGACAACCAAAACAAACCGCAGAGATTTTATTAAAACAACGGCATTGGCCGGGGCAGGGTTGACGATCCTTCCTTCGAAAGTACTTTTTAGTAAAGACAAAGATCCGAAAGTAAGGCTCGGCTTCATTGGCGTGGGCCTACGTGGACAAAACCATCTTGACCTGGCACTGGGAAGAACCGACGTAGATGTAGTCGCCATTTGCGATGTGCAGCAGCGCATGATCGACATGAGCAAAGATCTCGTTAAAAAATCGGGCAAGACCATGCCGCAGATCATTTTAGAAGGACCTTACGGCTACCGCAAGCTTCTCGAAAATAAGGATATCGATGCCGTGATCATCTCAACACCATGGGAGTGGCACACCACCATGTGCATCGATGCTATGAACGCCAGAAAATATGTGGGTTGCGAGGTAATTACCGGAACAACGGTAGAAGAATGCTGGGAGCTTGTACACACATCAGAGCGCTCCGGCATGCCGCTGATGATGTTAGAGAATGTTTGTTATCGCCGCGACGTAATGGCGGTGCTGAACATGGTGCGACAAGGTTTATTTGGAGAGATCGTGCACCTGCAAGGCGGCTATCAGCACGATCTTCGCGAAGTAAAATTCAATGATGGCAAAAGTCCCTACGGTGGCGGTGTAGAATTCGGCGAGAAAGGTTTCTCTGAAGCACAATGGAGAACTTTGCATTCCGTGAACCGCAATGGCGACCTCTATCCTACCCACGGCATCGGACCGGTGGCGATGATGATCGACATCAACCGCGGTAATCGTTTTACCGAACTCGTTTCATATTCGTCAAAAGCTCGCGGTCTTCATGATTATGTTGTGAAGAACGGCGGCGAAAATCACCCTAACGCGAAAGTAAATTTCAAGCTGGGCGACATCGTCACCACGATGATCAAATGTGCCAACGAAGAAACCATCTTGCTACAACATGACACCAATTTGCCCCGCCCGTATTCGCTCGGCTTCCGCGTACAGGGAACTCAAGGTATCTGGATGGACCTGAATCAATCGCTCTACATTGAAGGGCAAAGCAAGCAACCCCATCGCTGGGACAGCACCAAAGAGTGGTTTGAAAAATACGATCACCCGCTCTGGAAAAAATATGGCAACGATGCAGCCGGCGCGGGCCATGGCGGCATGGACTGGTTTGTGCTGAACGCTTTTATCGAAGCCGCGAAGAGAAAAACAAATACACCACAAGACGTTTACGACGCCGTGACCTGGAGTGCTATCACGCCATTGTCAGAAACTTCTATCCGGCTCGGTGGTGAAACCGTAGACTTCCCTGATTTTACCAAAGGCCAATGGATGCTTCGCAAAAATGATTTTGCTTTGAACGACTCCTATTGATCCTTTATGCTCCTTTGTGCGGGCTTGGTTTCTTTGTGGCAAGAATTCTCTTTCGCTGCAAAGAAACCAAGACGCAAAGGAACGACCAAGAAGTACCGACATGACAAAAACAAAATTCTTACTCACTTGTGCTGTTGCTGTCATCGTTTCAATTTCGACTTTCGCACAAATTGATTTTGGTACAAAATTATCCTCTGCTGCGATCGAACTCACGCGCCAAAAAGTAACATACGATCCTGCCTATTTCAAGATCTCATTTCCCAATGGCGACGTGCCTGCCGACAAAGGTGTTTGCACCGATGTGATCATTCGCGCCTACCGCAAATTGGGTATCGATCTGCAGAAAGAAGTCCACGAAGACATGAAGAAGAACTTCGGTCGCTACCCGAAAAAATGGGGGCTTCAGAAACCAGATAAAAATATCGACCATCGCAGGGTGCCTAACCTCATGACTTTTTTTACCCGTCACGGAACAGTGTTGAAAAAAGGAAATAATGCCGGTGACTATATGCCTGGAGACATTGTAACCTGGGACCTCGGCGGTGGCGTAACACACATCGGCATCGTCATTGACAAAAGATCAGCCGATGATAAGCGAAATCTGATCGTACACAACATCGGCAATGGCCAGGAGATATCCGATTGCCTCTTTACCTACACTATAACCGGGCATTACCGCTACCAAAAATAGAATTCCCAAATTCTGTTATTTTTGCGGTCCCAAAGTTGGCTGGCTATGAAGATTAAAGATCTTGATTTCAAAAAATTCCTGGATGAGCAAAAGATCCAAAAGGCTGTTCAATCGTTAGCAGAGCAGATTAATAGGGATTATGAGGGAAAAACACTGGTATTTCTTCCTATTCTCAACGGCTCATTCATGTTCGCATCAGATCTCATTAAGAAAGTAAAACTGCCATGCCGCGTGTCATTCGTTAAGGTTTCATCGTATGCCGGCACCGCCAGTTCAGGTCAGCTGAAGACTTTGATCGGCCTCGAAGAAAGTTTGTTTAATCAAGATATTCTCATCGTTGAAGACATCGTCGATACTGGTCTCACACTTCAAAAAATTGTTGAAGAATTGAAGGCGCTGGGCACAAGATCGGTTGAGGTTGTTGCCCTTCTTCGCAAGAAGCCCGCGCGCGATCGTAATATCAATGTGCGATATGTTGGATTTGAAATTGAAAACGAGTTTGCACTAGGGTACGGTCTCGACTACGACGGCCTGGGAAGAAATTACAAAGACATATATAAATCGGAACCGTAGTCAACCTCCAAGGCCCGGAGCCCTGGCCTGATACTTCAATTATTTATTTTATCTTCGTCATCTTATAATTGTTCGAAAGCCATTTGTAACGCAAAACATTACCCAACGAAATGATCAACATTATTCTCTTTGGCCCTCCGGGAGCTGGTAAAGGCACACAAAGCCCAAAATTGATTGAAAAATACTCTCTCACCCACATCTCTACCGGAGACCTGTTCAGAAAACATTTGAAGGAAGGAACTCCCCTAGGTAAACTGGCTCAAGACTACATGAGCAAGGGCAACCTGGTACCCGATAAAGTTGTCATCGACATGGTAGACGACAAGATTAAAAGCGAAGCGAAGAGCCAGGGCATTATCTTCGACGGATTCCCGCGCACTATTCCGCAAGCAGAAGCACTCGATGCACTGCTCGCCACAAAAAATGCACCTATCAAGATCTTGATCGAGCTAGTGGTACCCGAAGAGGAATTGAAAAAACGCCTCGCCGAACGCGCTATCATAGAGAATCGTCCCGATGACGCGAAGCCCGAAGTTATTGAAAACAGAATTTCAGTTTATAAAGCCGAAACCGTTGCCGTAGCAGGTTATTACAAAAAACTCAACAAGTATGCTTCGGTCGTAGGCGTAGGCGATGTCAACGAAATATTCCTCAACGTCTGTCGCGAGATCGATAAAAGTTTGTTGTTAAAGTAAGTCCTCATTCAGCGTGTCGTCACCCAACTTCATCGACTATGTAAAATTCAATTCGCGCTCCGGCAGCGGCGGCGCGGGATGTTTACATTTTCATCGCGAAAAATTTATTCAGAAGGGCGGGCCTGACGGCGGCGACGGCGGTCGCGGCGGACACGTTATTCTCCGAGGCAATGATCAGCTCTGGACTTTATTGCACCTCAAATACCGCAAGCACGTTATCGCTAGTAGCGGCGAGCCTGGGGAAGCACAAAATTGCACCGGCGCCGACGGCAAAGATGAAATCATCGATGTGCCGCTCGGCACCGTCGCCAAAGATGCGGAGACCGGAAAAGTGCTGTGCGAGATCAACGACCACGATCAAGAGTTTATTCTAACCCCAGGGGGCCGGGGCGGAAAGGGCAACGCCTTCTTTGCCACCTCGACCAACCAGGCACCCCAACACGCACAACCCGGCGAACCCGGAAAGGAAGAATGGATCATCCTTGAATTAAAATTGCTGGCCGATGTGGGTCTCGTAGGATTTCCCAATGCTGGTAAGTCAACCTTGCTTTCGGTTGTATCGGCTGCTAAGCCCAAGATCGCTGACTATCCCTTTACCACACTCACCCCCAATCTCGGCGTCGTGGCCTATCGCAACGACATGTCATTTGTCATGGCCGACATTCCAGGAATCATCGAGGGCGCTGCCGAAGGAAAAGGCCTCGGTATACGCTTCCTTCGTCATGTCGAAAGAAATTCGCTCCTGCTTTTTTTGATCCCCGCCGATGCACGCGACATCAAAAAAGAATATGAAATCCTGCTGAATGAACTTCGAAAATATAATCCCGAGTTGCTGGATAAAAAAAGAATCCTGGCGATCTCCAAATCCGATATGCTGGATGATGAACTGAAAGAAGAGGTAAAAAAAGAATTGCCGGCTGAAATACCATTTACTTTTATTTCAGCCATTACCGAACAAGGCATCTGGGAGCTTAAAGACCTGATCTGGAAAAATCTTCATTAATTTATGCCCAAAAAGCCGCTTTTATGTAATGAAACCGGCCACTTAAATGCCAGTTTGACACGAAACCCCTTTGGCAGAATTATTGACAACTGCGTTTTATTCAATTTGCGAACTTACTGCACATGAAAAATCATACCGACGAAAAGGAAGAGCTTAACAAGGATACGACCATAGCCGAAAGTACCACCCCGGAAACAGCCGGTGATGAAAGCAAAACGCCCTCCACTGACGAGGATCAAGGCGCTGGCGCGCAAGAGGAGATGGTGAAAATGCAGGCCGAGTTGGCTGCCGCAAAAGATAAATATATCCGTCTTTATTCAGAATTTGAGAACTTCAGAAGAAGGACGGCCAAGGAAAAACTAGACTTGGTACAATCAGCCAACGAGCAGCTTATTCGCGCTCTCCTCGCTGTGGCCGACGATTTTGAACGCGCTGAAAAGTCTTTCAAGGAAAAGAACGACAAGGATGCTGAGGGCTTTTTCCTGATCCAAAACAAATTCAAAAAGGTACTCGAACAATATGGTGTAAAACCGATGGACCTTCAGAAGGGTACAGACTTCAATCCCGACTTTCACGAAGCTATCACTCAGATTGAAACCCCTGAAGAACTCAGCGGCAAAGTAGCCGACGTAGTTGAGAAAGGATATCTGCTAAATGAAAAAGTTATTCGTTTCGCTAAAGTCGTGGTAGGAAAATAAAACCCAAAACCCTGCAGGATCAACACCAATGAGCACAAAAAGAGACTACTACGAAATATTAGGCGTAAGCAAAACTGCCACTCCAGAGGAAATCAAAAAGGCCTATCGCAAAGTGGCCATACAATTCCATCCCGATAAAAATCCAGGGAATAAAGAAGCAGAAGAAAAATTCAAGGAGGCCGCAGAAGCTTATGAAGTGCTGAGCGACGCCGATAAACGTGCGCAATACGATCGCTTTGGACACTCACGCCCGGGTGCGGGAGGTTATGGAGGCCATCACATGAACATGGAAGACATCTTTAGCCAGTTTGGCGACATCTTCGGTGGTGGCAGCCCCTTCGACAGTTTCTTCGGTGGCGGCGGAACGCGCGGCGGCAGACGCCAGCGCAAAGGTTCGAATCTGCGGATCAAGCTAAAACTAAGTCTTGAAGAAATAGCCAACGGCACCGAAAAGAAAATAAAAGTACATCGCCTCGTACGGGCC
>JBMOKS010000401.1:0-13666 GCA_049324355.1 Bacteroidota bacterium | reverse complement strand
CTTGGAACCTGGCGCATCGGACCTGGGGTCCTTGTTCTCATTATTATCGGACGACATACTTGTGGGATTATACTATTAAGTTAGGAACAATGCTGCCATTTTGCAATGGTTATCAACCGTTGGCACAAATGTTTTTTTTGCATTAAAAATGCTGATCGCCGTCTTGTTAAAACCCATCATTTAAAAACTTATCGGCTGTAAAGTTGCAGAGCCATCTTCGGATTTGTGCTAAACCTTAATTCTGAATTATCCCTACTGGTTACTGGCAGTTCAGGCGCGGGGCAATTGTACATAAAACGTTGTTCCGGATCCAGGTTTACTTTCAATCCAGATCTTTCCCTGGTTTTTCTCGATCATCTCCTGGCACAACAACAGCCCTAACCCCGACCCGATCTCTCCTTGCGTGCCCCGGGAGGTAACGTGAATATTTTTTTTGAAAACCTTGTCCATAATCTCACTATCCATTCCTATTCCTGTATCTGCAATGGCAATGACTGCGACATTGTCGGGTGTTGGTTTGCAATGCAGGGTGATCTTGCCTTCGCAGGGTGTAAATTTAATGGCGTTGCTGATTAGATTTCGGACAACGATATCCAACTGGTCCTTGTCTGCCAGTATCCGAACCGACAGATCTATGTGGTTGCACAACTCTATATTTTTATCTTTCGCATTTTTCATCAGAAAATTAATGGTCTGGTTGGCCAGTGCATGCATGTCAATTTTTTGTGGATTAGTTTGAAAGCCTTCCATCTGACTTTTAGCCCACTGCAACAAGTTGTCCAGTGTGAACTTATAATACTCCACGCCGTCCTTCAGTTTTGATGAAAATTTAAAAAATTCCTCTTTGGTAATGGTATCGCTGGTAACGAGTGATAGCAACCCTTGCAAAGTCTGAATTGGGCTCCTCAGGTCATGACCGATGATTGAAAATAACTTATCTTTCGTCAAATTGACCTGTTCCAGGTGTCCCGCCAGTGCGACTATTTCTTTGTTCTTCGCCTCAATTTCTTCGAGATTTGTTCTGAGCTCCTCGTTGACATGTTGAACAAACTTACTGTGCTGTTCCACCAGCTCTAATGATTTTTTCTTATGCAGGATACGATTTCTCTGAAAATATATGATCAATCCGGCAACCAGCACAAACACGACAAGGCCACCGACGGTAATTCTTTGAAGAACATTGGATAGCTCTTGATTTTTTTTCAGCAGCGCGATTTCTTTTTCCTTTTCTTCCAGACGATAAACGGAATGAAGTTTCGCAAACTGCAGCGTATTTTCCTGGTTGATAATGGAGTCTTTGATCTCACTGTATCGCAGGTGATATTGATACGCTTTTTTAAAGTCTCCTTTTTGTTCAAAAATGTCGGCATGCAATTTATACGATTCACGTTGGGCAGGCCGTGATCCGATTTTTAGCGCAATAGGTAGACCCTTTTGTGCCCACGCCAATGCTTCGTCAACCTTCCCCTGATCGAGATATACGCGCGACAGATTGTGATATGCGGCCGGTAGGCGGTTAACATTATTTATTCTCGTGATGATAGCCAATGACTCACGGTAACAGGTAAGGGCGCTGTCATATTTTTTAAGCTCATAATAGGTGACCCCGATATTATTCAGGCAACTGGCAATCCCGGCATCGTTGTTCGTGGCCCTCTCATTTTCAAGCGCCTGCATATAATATTGAAGGGCCTTCTTGAAATTCCGATTGTCTAATTCAATATTTCCGATCCTGCGCAAGGCCATCGCAAAACCACGTTGATGATGGGTTGCTTTAAAAAGCTCCATGGCCTTCTGGTGTGCTTCACGAGCTGATGAAAAATCTAACAGTTGTGTGTAGGCGGCCCCCATGGCGTCATAGGTCCGGGCTATACGATTGGTGTCGTACTCCGCCCCATAAATTTTAAGTGAATTGATGTGGTAGTTTAATTCATCCGTGTAATCACCCTTTAATTTGCTGATCAAACTGATCGAAAAATAAGCATCGGCAAGTCCGCGTTCATATTTTAGCGAATCCGCAAGGTGCCTGGCAAGAGCTCCATAAACTTTGGTCTTTTCGGGATTTGCGGAATAATATTGAAGAGCAAGTTCATTCAAGGTATTGACATACGCGGTATCCCGCACACGCCCTTTTATTTTTTCCTCCAATTCGCCGATGCGGTCGGCTTGTTCCTGAGACATCGCCAACCTCGATATCAGCATAAAAATAACGCAGAGGATTCTCGTGACCGGCATACAGTACTAAGTTACATATTGAAAGAGTCTGTATTGCAGATGAATGGTAAAAGTTTATACTTATTGGAGCTCGATGGCCACATAAAAAGCGCTTCCTTTTCCGGCTTCGTAAGATGCTACGGCAAAGTCATAAGGTTATTTGAAATCGAAGTCCGGAATACGACGGACAGACCATACAAGTTCTCGATCGGTTATGATGGTCATGCCTGAGCAAGTGAAAAGTCCGTCAATGCCACCCGGCCAAAGTGGTAAAAAATCGATCGGCGCAAATAAACCGTCGAATTCAGAAAGACATGTTTGTTCACCTTACCAACCTTACCTTTTCCGGGCTGATGATCCAGCCTATGGAAGGACTAATTTACGCAGTCGTAATAACATGAGGCGGTTGTATACTATCAAAAAAGTGATTGAGCAATTCCATTGAAGTTGAAAACGGCAGGTTCTTTTCTGAACTCAGATACCCAACTCCACCTGAAAAATTGCAGACCAGAAATCGCTGTCGTACGAATCTGTCAGCAGGTTGGTTCTCTTTCCGTAGAGTAAATTGCCTTGAACTTTTAAGCGATGACCGACGAGGTATCTGGTGATCCCCAACTCTATTTGCTCAAGCTTCTTTTCAGCAACCGACGGAAAGGCAGGGTCGTTGTAGATAGCCTTAAATGGAACAGTTGTAGAGTAACGCGCGGCCACTTCAACATTATTTTTGAACAAATAGCTGAGCTGCGACAAGTAGCCACTTCCCACATAAATATATCGCACTGAGCTGCTGGAACCATTTGAAGTAACCGGATTGCTGGCGTTACGCTGCATGTATTCGTTGTACCAGGCCCAGCCATTGTACTTCACGAGAACATCTGCTTCGAAGTTTCGGATGACGCGCGGCTCATACAGGTCGTTGCCCAACTGTCCGCTCTGCCTGACCGCGTCGTCGTTAATACTGTACGTGGAAGCGATAGATATTTTCGGTGTCGGCTCGCGTTCGAGATCACCTTCGATGTAATCGTTCTTACCGGTGAATTTCCCCAACGGAAGAAATTCAAGCCTACCGGTATAGGCCAGCTTATTATTCGACGAAACAGAATTTCTTCCTTCGCCTGAAGTGATCGCTCCACGGAGATTTACCCAATTGCCTGTGTAGTGCGCAAAAAAACCAAAGTCACGATCGATATTGAAAGTGGCATTGACAATTGACCGGTCGGCAAATTGGAGGTCGCCCGAAGAAACCACGCGCTGACGATTACCCGGAAGTTTGGTTTGGCCGAAGCCAAGTTTAAGGTTATTGGTGAGGCTGTAGTAGATCACCGCGTCGCGCACGATGTTGGGACTGTGATTGTTCTTCGACGAATCCGTCAAGCGCCAATCCATATCTCCCCTTGAAAACGATAATTGAAAATAATATGTGATTCTTGGATCGTAGACAAAGCCTTCAAATTTCAGGCGCAGTCTCCGCACACGGAATTCAAACGACTCAGGCGCGAGCCCGTTCGACTTCGACACGAATGCCGCCCGGTTTTGCATTCTAAATTGAAAGTTCACCGAAAAAATACTGTCCGCCGTGACGACTCCAATACCTCTGCCCTTCTTCACGAAGGCGTTAAGTACAGGCTTGGTGGATTGTGCGTATGCAGTGTAACCTGATATCAAAAAGAGTAAACAATAAACTATTTTTTTCATTATTAGTTATTTCTAGCGGCATTTTCGAATCGGCCGCAAAGAAAATAATAATTACTTAACAATTTTTTAACGCTGGAGTAACTTAACAATATGATAATTGTAGCCCCTCCCGGGCTTAACATTCCGGTAACAATTACTTAATTGTCTTAACATTCCCTTAACATTGGAGATTTCGGGCAACGGGCTCGTTGAGTCCCGCCTCATTCTATTTACCGCCGCCAATAGCTCCTGAGCCGGTCAAAAATTTTATGTCTTCCTTATAATTAGAAAGGGTAACCCCCAGGACGACCCTAGTTTGATTCTTATTGCAAAACCACCGAATAGCCCGTGCTGAACGAGCCGGAACCTGGACGGGATTGAGATGGGCGATGTATCGAATCGGCAACTAATTTGCCAGCCTGATCTCAACAATTTCTGTCAGGCATGGCAGCATTAAGTTCTGGGCTGGAAATTCAGTCGAGATATTTGGCGCTTCTAAAAAAATGGTTCCGGTAACATCCACAAGCTTTCCTTCGAAAGCAAGTATTTCATCGTTTGACCTGATACAGCTTTCGTGCCATATCGGGTAAAGCATCACGGTGGTGCCATCTTGAAGTTCGATGAAAACATGACCATAGTACTCTTCCGGGCCATGGCGATCGCGACCTTTGCGAACATCATGCTGACGATAGTATCCGGTGCAGATCACCTGGCGGGAATGGTTTCTCCTGATATCATTTAGGGTTGTAATCTTTTCCATAAAAATCAGAGCCTTACACGGATGGTTGTTGGATCGGAATTATACGTAACGCCATTGTTGTTCTGCGCGTGGAACGATTGCTGATGTGTGCCGTACATCTGGAATCGCCATCCTCGGTTAGCACCGACAGGCATGGTTGACGCGTCGTTTTCGAGGGTAACGGTGTCGTTTCCACTTTTCAACACAACGCCTCCCCAATGAAAATTCCATCCTCCTCCTACGCCTCCGGCAACACCACCCCGGGCAATAACATAAGCCTCACCCACATCGGGCATGGCAAACTCATTGATCTCCGATGCTTGCGATTGTTGATCCCTGAAGTTGGCAGGGAGAGTTCTGAATACGTTAATATAAACATTTGCTTTTGCCTCAGCGTTACCCGCAAGCATGGCAGACTGCAGAATGGTGAGCCGGAGTTGCAATTCCCATTGCCGGTTTGCGGTTATTCTGTTGTTTGCTTGTTGTCTCGCTTGCTGCTCTTGCGCGAGACTCTGCTGCGCCTGTTGCAAATTGTGCTGCAACTGAATGATCTGGGCCTGCAACTGAAAAACTTGCTGGTTATTTTGCTGAAAGTCACGCTGGGTGTCTTCGTAGGTATTCAAAAGCTGTCTTACAGTTCCTCCGGCAAGCCGGTAGGCATAGAAGTTGTCCAGCGCATCTTGGGCGTCATCCAACCGTCTTCGGTAGTGGCGTATTCCATCTTCAACATCACGTTGATCATACCTGCGGTTACCTACCCTATTGCGGTATTCATTCAATCTCTCGCCGCAATAGTTTCTTTCATTACGGTATCCTGTTTCCAGGTTGGAGTATTGTTGATATAAAGGAGACAGATTGTGAAGGGTTTGGCCTGCGGCGTGGGCCTGATTTTGACTGGCCTGCAGTTGATTTCTGACATTACCGATCAAGGCCGTTATTTGATTGATCAACAGGCCGAGTCTTGCCTCCTCTTGTTGTGCCGCTAACATGCGCGCGTTGTCTTGTTGAATGAACTGCACTGTATCAGCTAACATTCGATTGAACACCGTCTCCATGATCGTTAACTGCATTTGTGCCGGGTCGCCAGTTTGAGCCGTTACCTGATTTCCACTATGCACGCCACGTCGCGGTCCCATGCCCGCAATATTGCCATTGGCATAGGCGTGGTTATATCCACCCATTACCTGCGATGACGACACGCCACAGTCACGTTCCAGCGTCATGTTATCGCCTTGGGTCCCGGTTACAGTATTTCGCGCTAAGACCTGGTTGAGGTTATGGTGAGCGGTATTAGTTCGATTAGGAAACTGGACAGTTGGTGCCGCCGAGTTGTATAACAACACTCTTGAGTTTGGGCGGCTGTTATTAGATGCCGCAGCGGCTCCTGCCTCGGCATAGGCGGCGTGCCCTCCGCGTCCTTGTTCCTGGGTTACCGCCAACCTTCCATCATCAGATACACGAAGGCCATTGTGCATGAAGAAACCTTGTACTACTTCTGATGCAGCAGATTTTTTCTGCAGCGGTGCCATCGCTCCTCCGATATCTGCCGGCAAGGTCACTGAGTTCGCGTCACCTTCTTTCTTTTGAACCGGATTGTTATCAATAAATGAAAGACCATAGGTCGGCGGACTCATCGATTTTCCATCTCCGCTTTTCACAGGTGATGCGGCCGTGAATACGTTGGTTGATTTCGTTTGGATAGTCCTCATCGTCGTAAAAGTTAAACCATCACATCATCTTCGATTATGGAAATTAGTGATGTCGGCGGGTGCCATACCTGTTATCGAATCGCCCGTCTCAGCATTACCCCAGAGCCATGGCGGCGGCACCTTTTTGATAGTGCCTCCAGCCGGTTTGTAATAAAATATGACATGCCCCTGGAAAGTGTAATTGTGGGTTGGCGGATTGGGCACCAATGCCGTCGGGTCGGGTTGCAGCGCCAACGGACGTGTCCAGAAACGATAAATGAATCGCAGTTCTCTCAAGGTCACGTCATCTTTGATGGTGCCAAATGGACCAGAACCTGGCGTCGGCACATAAGCGCCATTCTTGGCAAGCGTTTCTCTGAAATCCTGCCCATTCATCACGTTCGCTCCTCCTTTCCACCTTGATTGCAATCCGGTAAGATGAAAATGAATTGTTTTCCCTTGTACCAGCTGATCCATCAATGCCGATTTCGAATAATCGACACCCACGTGAACATCAGTCCAGTTGGTTTCCCGTACCGGTTTTGCCGTCGGATTATTGTATTGTTTTCGAGCCCGGGTATGTTGCTGAAATTTATCAGGATACACAACAGTGTTGTTGATGCTGGCATTGTGACGAGCGGCGGAAATACCTGGCGCGGCACTCGGAGCTGATTGTCCAAGACCGATGCCTCCGGATAACCGGGTGTGTGTTCCGGGAGGAACGTGGGCCGGCGGAGCGCCAATATCTGCCGGGTCATTCCAATCATATTCCGCCACAGTACCTCCACCCTGGTTAAGTATATGGTCCATGCGGTGACCAAGATCGTGAACGGCACCCGCTTCGTTCAATCCGAAGTGATAGTCGGAAACCGTATTGGTTGGTGCTCCCACAGGGTCAGGTGCAGACAAAGGCTGATATCCGTAATTAAGGTGTGCAGCTATGGCATTTTGAATTAACGTATGGAAAGTAGTAACGGTATGCCACACTTCCCCACGCGCCAGGAAACCCGTCCAGGGTTCGCTGGTGTTAGTTCCTTTCAAATCGGTGATGTTGGTCTGAATTTTTCCCAGTAGCATAAGTTGTTCTATCGGTCTTCCGGCGGCTGCCTCATATCTTCCGAGTTCCGTGGAGACTTCATCTACCAACTGGATAGTCTGCGCCGGATCACCGTTAAAAACTCTGCCCGGTCTGCTGAGTTGATTCTTTACCTGTTGATCCCAGTCGTTTTTAGAAATCGCCGCTATGACTGGAGCAGCGCGAATTTTGCGTCCCGGATTAAAGAAGCTATATCGCTGAACGGCGCTTCCCTGAGCGGCTTCTTTTTTCAAAGCCCTGTTAGTTGCCTTCCGCTGAACAGCCTTACTACCCATCGTATCGGCCTCAGCTTCCAGTGAAGTATCGTCGTTCACGCCCAGGTTTTTCATTTGCATCGTTGGTTTCACCCTCCCCTGCTTTTGCTGCACCACATGCCAGGCTTCGTGTGGTAAATGTTTTTCTTGTCCTGGGCCTATATGTATCTGATTCCCCTGCGCATAAGCGTGAGCGCTTAACTGGGCAGGCTGCGATGAATTGTAATGCACCCTCACATCGCTCATATCGATACCCGAGAGCGATTCAACACCTGATCTAACATGATCTGGCAACCCTGTCTTATTCACTTTCCTTTGTATAGGTTTATCGATGAACGAAAGACCGTAGTTAGGCGGGTCTACTTTTTTGCCGTTACCACCCGTTGTGGTTTTCTTTTGCAATACCTCCTTCTCTTTTTTTCGGTTTGCTCTCATAGTTTTTACTTAAACATTAAAATGGTAAAGTCGTCGGGCAAATAACCTGTAATGAGTTCTGCTCTTGAGGCAAGATTCTGGCTAAACTGAAACACTTCATTCCGGTTGTAGGCTTTCAGCCAATCGGAGGAAACAAAGTTGCTATCGTCCAGCAAATTGAAAGCAACTCCTCTTCGTGCGCGGGAGTATAGCTTCATTAATATGGAATAAGGAAACAGCATGTCGTTGGTTTGATAACTCAGGGCACCGCTGGCGAAAACATAGTCTACTTCCGGCAGTCCGTCGGTAATAAAATCGGCTTGCATGAAAAAAGTATTGGCAACACCATCGAAGCGTTGTCGGGCGCGATTTACGAATTCCGGAAGGTGATCGATGCCAAGGTAGGTGACGTGCCGATACCGTTCGTCCAGAAAAACTTTCAGGTCGCCAGTGCCGCACCCCACATCCAGCACCACTTTACCATCGAGCTGAGGGAAATGACAGAGGGCTTCAAAACGTTTCTGCTGCGCTTCGAGATTTGTCCAGCCCAATTGTCGCGCAGGGTCTTGTGTATCCTGAATACTTTGGCGGTGATAATACATCACACGGGCCTTTTCAAGTACATCCATAGGTGGAAAGTGAAGTGATCAAACCAGTTCAATTACAATATTCAAAGCGGCAGAGCTATTTTACTTTGCCCTGCCGCGCATTGCGCTATGCTGACACCGCCGCTTGTGCTGCTGTGAGTGCCGCTTGTGCTGCCACCACTTTGGCATTGGCGGTATCGAGTTGCTCTTTAGCGTTTGCCATTTCTTCGTTTGCATCGTTTAAGGCAGCCTGTGCGGCCGTTTGACGTTGTTTGGCATTCTGTAACTGTTTGCCAAGCGATACTTCTAATGGAATGTGAGCAGGCTGTGATGCCGGGGTCTTGGCATTGACCTTAGGAGCAATCAGCGCCGCAGAAGCCAGGTCGATATACACGCCTGTGAGGTTCGAAGAGTTGGTTGACTGACTCGCCACGGTCAGCGTATTCAGCGCAGCCGTGAGTGAATTGATAACTAATGTAACAACCGCAGTGGCGTTGTTGGCGGCTTGTGTTGCATCGGTCACCAGGTCGGCCGATATCAGCGCGTTGGAAGCTTTGCGTTTGTTAATGTAGTCTGACGCGAGGTTAATAGCATCCGCTGCCTCCAATGCCTGGTGCACCACTTCGTCCCACTTGCGCACCAGCAATTTGATCTTCTCGTAGGTAACCTGCGACACTTCGTTGCAATCATCTGACGTGTCTTCCAATGAACTAAGACTTGACTTCAATGAAAGAAATTGTGTCCACTGTCCTGTAATAACTCCAAGGTCGTTGGTGGTTTGAGTGTAGAGGTCCTTGAAGAACTGTGCTTTGTTGGAGAACGAATCGTAAGCCGCCTGAGCTTTCGCGGCGATTGTTGTGGCGTCGTTTGCCTGTCTCTTCAAGCTTTGCAGGGTCGAGGTTTTAATGGCTGTTATGTTCATATGATTTGATTATTAGTTGTGTTTTGAATAAACTGGTTTAATTAAAGACTACATCGGCTGAAAAACGCGACATACGGTTCATGTACAAACCCGCGGCATCAGGCTCACTATCTTTGATGATCGACAACAACACCGCACAATAAGATTTGCCGGGCATCAGCTGTTCACCATAGTTATCGGTGAAAGCTCCGGCTGTGTCGGAAGCAACATAGTACCGGTACGTTTTATCATACGTTCCCAAAGCCTGCAGCTGTGTAGACAGTTTGCCTAGCAGTACAGGGAGTTGATCGCGCTGATCCTGCAAGATCCTTTGCTTAGCGTCGAGCAAAATCACCTCGGTGCTGGCGTTTTTCAATTTCGCGCGCAATCCGATGATCTCGTTGGTGAGCGGCGGAAGCTGAACTTCGATCACGTCAATGCGGCGGAACAAGTCAAGAATGGCCACCAATAACAGATCTTCATCCTTTTGTTCATCGTTCAATTTGCTTTGAATATCTTTCGCATCTTGTTCAGTCTTGATCGAGACGGGCGTGTTGTGCATCTTCTCGAACTGGGCAATCTTCTCGGCCAATTCTTTTTTCAGCGCATCTTCGGCACTGTGATCGGTGTCTTCAACTTTCAACTTTTCTTGCAGCGCATTGTTGAGATCAGTCATCTCCTTATTCAAAGCTTGAAGTTTTGAATCGTTGGCTACAAATTCTGCGTTAAACTGATCCAGTTCTTTGTTAAGTTTACTGATCTCGTTAGTTAATTCTTCGATCACGCTGTCATTACGCTTGGCAAGCAAACCATTGGCTACAGGCACAGATTCCAAGATGCTTTCATCCACCATGAAGTCGCTGATCTTCGCCTGATTCAGCTGTTCTACTTCAGTGACCTGTGCAGTGTATTGTTTTTTGGCTTCCTGGTTCTGCGCTTTGGCCATGTTCAATCTTTGTTTCAGGTCATCGATAACCGCCGGCGCGGCCCCTTGCGCAATGGCAGTATTGTAGGCCTGCTCTGCATCCTGATATTTTTGTTCACTCAAGCGATAGCTTCTCTCGAGTTTAAAAAGCATGGAGGTCGCCTTATCGATCTGTAGGTTCAAAGCCAAAGCCTCATTATCCTTTGAGCTGAAAATAAATGCCCGAAACTCCATGAGTTCATCGAGGTCGATATCGCTGCCAATCATCATACTTTCATCGGTCATCTTAAAAGCTATCTGAACGGCGTCCAGTTCGTTCTCTTTAAAAAAGATCATAGATGTTTGCCTGGCGTCTACCACCGGTAAACTGGTTTCCAGCGTAAAGACAGGAGCAGCTTGCGACAACAACCCGTTGGTATTATTGTAGTCACTTTGATAATCCTGGGTGTACACTACGTACACAAAGAATGTATAGGGCGTACCGCGCGTAACCGGGGCGCCATTATAGTCGCGCGCCATCCGTACACCGAGTTTCACCATCTTGGCAGAATTGACGATCACAAAATCTGACGTTACATAGGGTTGCTTGTAGCTCGCCAAACCACTAGGTGTTATGCTTACGCAATTATCGAGCGGCGTAGCTTTGGCCATTTCGGTGTTAAAGCCTGCGGCGTCATCTTCCTTTACCAATATCAGACGGTATTCACTGATGATCCATTTGTCGTTTTCTTTCTCCTGAAAAGCGCTGAAGCTGAGCGTAAACTGGTCTCCTTCGGGGCCAACGTCAACGGGTTGCCCGTCTTCCAATCCGGGAATTGTGATGGCCAGGTCATGATTGATATATTGATTGATAAAAGCTTCCGACTGACGCAAGGCGGTATCTTCTGCTTGGGCAGTTTTGTAGGTACCGGCTTCCACACTTTCTTCGCTGATGGCGGTACTGACGTCGGTCATATTTTCGGTAACCTGATCTTGCAACTTGGCAAAAGTATCGGCAAGGGATTTTTGAAGCGTCACCATATTGCCCTTAACTGTGCCGGCTTGTGCTACCACATTGGCCGCCCGCGATTGCGACGCCTCTATGGTGAGGTTCAGCGCAATCAGGCTGGCTTCTTCGGCCAGGCGCGCAGCTTCTTTCGTAGCACGATTCGCTTTGTCTACGAGGAATTGAATCTTACTTCCTTTGTCAAGCGAAGTCGCAACAGCCATGGTGGTGGCCACATTGCCTGAAAGATTTGTGAGTGCTGTCGCAGCTTTTTGAATACTTGCCGCAGTGGCCGAGGCACTGCTCGTGGTGTTGGAAGCATCGAGCACTGCGGCATTAGATGCCGTCACGATGTTTTGTGTTGCCGTCACTCCAATGGAGGCAACCTTACTCTGTTCAGAAGCCACTTTACTTTGTTGCTGATGCTCCTCCAATTGATTTTCGTTTTTTACGGTAAGCCCGTGTGCATAATACAAGGCTACCTTCGCGCTTTGCATGGTGTTGCCTTCAGTCAGTTCACTTTGATTCAATGTATTGTCCACATTGGTTAAGGCCTGGCTTAACTGTTGATTATAAATGTTGCTCATAATATGATGAATTAGGTTTATTTGATTTTAAATCTGAGTTGTTATACCATTTGTAATGTTGTACAGGATACTAGCTTGTGTTGATCCATTGCTGACTTTTCTTCATGCTCGTTTTGTTAAAGGGTTTTACCATACTTTTGAAACTCGCGGCGAATACCAAGCAGTAAATCTTCTTCACGCACAACGTTAGATCGGCGCGAAGCCGCACGCAGCGCGCCAAAACGAAAAACGTTTATCGCTGAGCCGCCCGACAGTTCAAACTTCTCGGCAATGGCATGAAGGTCAATCGCTTGCTCGAAGGTGATGGCACCTGAAGAGAATTGTTTCCACAAAGCCAGCCGTTGTTCCTTCGTAGGCATTGGAAAGTAGATCATCGATTGAAATCTTCTCGAAAAAGCTTCATCCATGTTCGACTTAAGGTTAGATGCCAGGATGATCATGCCCGGAAAATCTTCAATACGCTGCAGCAAATAGGATACTTCCTGATTGGCATATCGGTCGTTACTTGAGTTGGTCTGCGTACGTTTGCCGAACAGCGCGTCTGCCTCGTCGAAGAATAAAATCCAGCGGCGTCGTTGCGCGGACTCGAAAAGGCGGGCAAGGTTCTTTTCTGTCTCACCGATATATTTTGAAACCGTTAGCGACAAATCCACTCTGTATACCTCTAATCCGGTAGCTCTACCCAGCAAACAAGCGGTAAGGGTTTTACCCGTGCCTGGTGGTCCAAAGAACAATGCTCGATACCCCGGCTTCACGTGTTTTCTGAACGTTGTGCAGCGCATCAGCGAATGTTCCTGTTGCACCCAGGTTTTTATCTGGTCAATTTCTTCGAGTATGTCACTGTTGATCACGAGGTCTTCCCAGTCAAGATTGGTTTGAATTTTTCGCGCAGGAAAACGTTCACTGGTTTCAGGCATATGAGCCTTGCCGGTGAACAACAAGCTCTTGCACTCTTCGGTGATGACCAGCAAGCCGCTAAGGAAAGGTTCGCCACGCTCTGTACTTTCAATGTGCAGCAAGTCACATTGCGCAAGTTTGCCAGATTCGCTTAACATTTCTTCTACGGCTATACGACCTGTCAATGAAGTCTTGTGCAACAGAAATTGCAAGGTCTCGCCCGTCGGTAAAAAACCCGTATGTCTTTTGTTCACCACGCCTCCGAATTCCGTGAAGGCACGGTCGAAGTGCGCATTTTTAGTGAAGAAAATGTCCAGAAGCTGCGGACGTACGTGTGGCATTAGTGCGAGCATGAGGGCTAGCCTGTCGCTATACTCCAATGAATGAGTGTTGACCAAAGTACCATACGGAGAAGTATCGCGCGATACATCCGGCGGAGCCATTAATTCAAACTCATTTTCACTTACCTCCTGGCCAAAATAAGTTTTGAACTGATAGTCAAGCACTCTTGAAAACCATGCTATTTCCTGTTCCAAAATTTTTACGGTATCTGCGTTCATATTCAAACTTCTATAACCAGTGCACGATCATCATCTTTTTCATCCATTTGTATTTGAATGGACTCAGGGTAAACGGCAAACTGTTCATGAGAATGTCGTAAGAGTTTCTTTTTACAGTAAGCTCCCAATGGGTCTCTGTTTCGCG
>JBMOKS010000400.1:0-13672 GCA_049324355.1 Bacteroidota bacterium | reverse complement strand
TTATCAACCAACCAGCAGCACACGGCTATGATTAAAACAGTTGGGTCTAAAATCCAACGGGCGGTAGAACAGTATATGGCAGAACACAATGCCTCTTCGGAGTTAGCCGGTTTCAAATGGGAGTTTAATTTGATCGAAGACCCAAAAACAGTGAACGCCTGGTGTATGCCTGGCGGTAAAGTGGCATTTTATACTGGTATTATGCCGATATGTGAAAATGAAGCTGGTGTGGCTGTGGTCATGGGCCACGAGGTAGCGCACGCTATTGCCAATCATGGACGCGAAAGAATGAGCCAGGGATTGGTTGCCAATGGATTGCTGGGCACATTGGGTGCTGCCTTGGGACAAAACCCTACTTTGACCAAGCAGATTTTTATGCAAGCTATTGGTGTGGGAGCACAGGTAGGGATGCTGAAGTTTTCGAGGCAGCACGAGTCGGAAGCCGACAAAATTGGTTTGATATTTATGGCGATGGCGGGCTATGATCCGCACGAAGCGCCGCGTTTTTGGGAGCGTATGACTAAAATGAGTGGTGGAAATCAGCCACCGGAGTGGTTGTCGACGCACCCCTCGCACAGCACACGGGTGAATGATCTGAATGCAGCGATGCCGGAAGCAATGAAGTATTATAAAGGGAATTGATTTTTGGATTGATATGATCTTCAAAGCCAGCGTGATATTTCGCGCTGGTTTTTTGTTGCTGAGTATGTTGTGGTGTTAAATCAGTTCGTGGGTTGGATGGAGACGTTGACTTTATTCTACGAGAGATCTCGTCGCGAGGCCGCCTGCAGGCAATGCCATGATTATTTTTTAAACTCCCTCAATTTAATCTCCGTCAGTTTCCGCTTGGTATCCTGAGGGAAATCTCCATTCATCATCCAATCGTAATAGGAGGGCTCCTCCTTAAATACTGCCACTACACGTTTATTCTTATGCTTGCCAAAATTGAAGACCTCTTCTCCTTTTTCATTTTTGATCATCCTGCCGGCAAGATCAACCAGATCGGAAGCGGTGAGCTTGCTTAGCACATCCACGTCGTTTTTGACAATACCAAGCTTCTTCCCAGCGCCGTCCGTTACATCTAAACCATCATACTTTACCAATTGTGCCAGCAATACGTCCATAGAAGCTTCCGCATCTGCTTCGGCGGTGTGACTATCTTGCATCTCTTTATTCAGGTAAAACCGATAAGCTGCTGCCAGCGTGCGCTTCTCCATGAGATGGAATATTTTTTGAGCGTCGACGATTTTTTTTCGTTGATAGTCGAAATCCACGCCAGCGCGCAAGAACTCCTCCACTAACATGGGGATATCCATTTTTACGATACTGAATCCCGCAAGGTCGGCTCCTTCCAGGAAGCGTGCGTAATCTTTGGCAACCTCTTTAAACGTAGGCTTATCTTTTACATCTTCATCACGGATGCCGTGAAATACGGAACTTTCGGGTGGTATGGGTATTGTTGGATTGAGCAAATTCGATTTACGAAGCACCTCACCATTGGTCATGATCTTGATCACCGCGATCTCAATGATTCGATCATGCGTGATGTTGGTGCCGGTGGTTTCAAGATCAAAAAAACAAATTGGGTTGCGAAGGTTGAGTTTCATGAAAATGGCGAATTAAGAAGTGTGATCTTGAATGATATTGAATGGTGGTCAGGTAACTACGGTTAAACGTCAGGATAGTACTTTCTCCGACAATCGCTTTACATCGATGCCTCCGAAATTCCCGGAGCTCATCATCAACAGATCTTTGTTCTTCCACGATTGCTGGAGCAGGAACTTTTCCAGGTTATCGGCGTCATTAAAGACCTTGATATTAGGGTTTGCAAAGGCGGAATGGATCTCCTGTTCCGAAAGGGGTTCGAGTTTTTTGGATTTTATCTTTTCGGGATTGAAATAAACGACAGACAATTGAGCATTCTTCAGGCTGTCTTTGTATTGAGGGATGAATTTTTTATTTAGACTGCTGTAGGTATGGAGTTCCACACAGGCCACCAACTCCCGCGAAGGATGGATCTCCTTAACTGCTTTCACGGTGGCCTTCACCTTTGATGGGGCATGCGCAAAATCTTTGTACACCGTGGAGGATGAATTTTCTTTTACCACCTCCAGTCTTCCCGAGGCGCCGCTGAAGCTTGCCATGGCCTCGTAGAATTGTTCGTTGGTGACACCAACCCTTTTAAGCACCTCTTTCGCGCCGCTGATGTTCTGAAAATTGTGACTTCCGAATATTTTTACCGGATGCTTCGCCTTTCCGTCGGTCAGGAAAAAGTGACCGTTGTTGTCTGAGGCGTGGGAGTGACTCTTGTACGCAATTTCCGTTACGTCAACTCTTTCTTTTTTGCCGATCATCAGCGCCATGGCGTCCTGTTCGCAATAAACCAAAATACCACCTTTTGGCGTTTGGTCCGCGAAGAGGTCGAATTGTTTGACGTATTCTTCTTCGGTAGGAAAAACATTGGCGTGGTCCCACGCGATGCCGCTGATCAATCCGATGTGATGCTGGTACTTGAGGAACTTTGGCGTCGGATCGAGTGCCGACGACAAGTATTCATCGCCTTCAATGACGATCACGGGGGCATCGGAAAGTTTAACGGTATTCTCCATCCCGTTAACCCGTGCACCGATGGCATAGTCGAACTTCCGCTTGCAATAATTCAATACATGGATCACAATGGCCGTAATGGTAGTTTTGCCGTGACTTCCGGCGATCACAATGCGTTGCTTGTCCCGCGACTGTTCGTAGATGTATTCGGGAAAGGAGTATATTTTTTTTCCAAGTTGTTGGGCTTTAACCAGTTCCGGATTGTCGGCACTTGCGTGCATGCCCAGGATGACCACGTTTGTGCTGGCATCCAACTTTTCCGGAAACCATCCTTCTTTTTCTGGAAGCAACCCATGCTGTGCCAATACAGAGCGAGAGGGTTCAAAAATCTCGTCATCTGATCCAGTGACTACGTGACCAGCATTTTTCAATGCGATGGCCAGGTTATGCATAACACTTCCGCCGATGGCGATAAAATGAATCTTCTGTTTTCCTTGCTGCATGAGTAAAGAAATTCCCGGCTAAAATAAAAGAAAATGTTTGTGGTTTGAAAATTTAAGCTCGCGGAAAACCCGACTGAGGCATATAAACTCTTCCAATTTGGATTGCGCCCGCCTGCTAAGCACCATTTTAGCAAGGTTCATCGGCTTTGTCCCATAGTCATTAAAAAAACGTCCAACTAGAAACTTATTGACAAATTAATGTGCAAATGTAATCAATGAGTATATGCTCAATGAATAGCATTCGGATCACTCGTTTGACCAAGTTGCACATGGACTCATCGAAAACAATGACGATTGTCAGTCGTTGTCAAAGCGAATTAGTTTATTCACATTTTACGTGTGAATTATTTGTTAATAAGTTGTGGGTAGAGTGATGAATGATGTACGTACGTTTGTCGCCCTTACAAATTTAAAAACACGTACAACAACCACTGTATGGAGCAAGGCAGATCAACGTCCCTGAGGTTAAGTAGTAAACCTAACAAACTCTTACCGAGAGATATCTCGGAGAGTTTAGGTAAGCTGCCCCCTCAGGCACTTGATCTCGAAGAGGCTGTGCTCGGTGCGCTCATGTTGGAAAAGAACGCACTCAATGCGGTCGTTGAGTTTTTAAAGCCAGAGCACTTTTATGATGAACGGCACAAAGAGATTTTTGCCGCTATCATCGAGCTTTTCAAAGATTCCGAACCCGTGGACATGCGCACCGTGGCCAACCAGCTACGCAAGAGCGGCAAGATCGAACTGATCGGCGGCGCATACACCATTGCCGAACTTACTGCCAAAGTGAGTTCCGCAGCAAACATCGAGTATCACGCCCGCGTTATCATTGAGATGGCCATCAAACGGGAGCTGATCCGCATCGCCACCCAGATCCACACCGACGCCTACGAAGACACAACAGACGTATTCGAGCTCCTTGATAAAACAGAACAGTCTGTTTTTGAGATATCTGACTCCAACCTGCGTAAAAACTACGACAACATGCGCAACCTCATGGCCCGCGCCATACAGGAACTGCAGGTGTTGAAAGACCATAAAGACGGACTCACCGGCGTACCCAGCGGTTTTACCGCGCTCGATCGGATTACGTCGGGCTGGCAGAAATCTGACCTTGTTATCATCGCCGCTCGTCCTGGCATGGGTAAAACGGCGTTTGTGGTATCAGCGTTACGCAATGCAGCTGTTGACTTTAAAATCCCTGTGGCGATCTTCTCGTTGGAGATGGCTTCTGTTCAGTTAGTAAACAGGATGATCTCCGCCGAGGCCGAGCTCGATAGCGAAAAAATCAAAAAAGGAAATCTCGCCGACCATGAGTGGGCGCAGCTTGTTCATAAAACCAGCCGGCTTTCATCGGCTCCTATATTTATTGACGACACTCCCGCGCTTTCTATTCTTGAACTTCGAGCGAAGTGTCGGAGGCTCAAGGCCGAACATGGAATTCAGCTGGTTGTCATTGATTACCTCCAACTCATGCGGGGTGATCAGGCCGGCAATCGCGAACAGGAGATCGCCTCCATTTCGCGGGCGTTGAAAGGCATCGCCAAAGAATTGAGTGTACCCGTCCTGGCCCTTTCACAGTTAAGTCGTGGTGTTGAGACTCGGGGAGGAGACAAGCGCCCTCAGCTTTCTGACCTTCGTGAATCCGGTTCCATCGAACAGGATGCTGATATCGTCATGTTCTTGTACCGCCCTGAATACTACAAGATCACGGTCGACGAAGATGGTATGCCTACACAAGGCGTGGGTGAGGTGATCATCGCTAAGCATAGAAATGGTTCTACCGGCACCGCCAAACTGAAGTTTATCGGCAAGTTCACCAAGTTTGGGGACTTCGATTCGCCTGCGTCATACGAGAATCCATTCTCTGGCATGGTCACGCGCGAAAGCCGCCTCAATGCCTTTAATACCGACGACGAACCGCCGATGCCTCCACGCAACGACGACGAGACACCGTTCTGATGCACATTGATACCTCGTTTCTATTCATTAAAAGAATCCTGTGTCATTTTTATTAAGGGCTTCTTAACTTTCGGGCTTCGGTTATTTTGAATCTGGTCGATGCTGAAGAAGTTTTTGATCTTCATTTTGTTCGTTTTCCCATCCTGTGTCTATCATGACCTGCCAGTGGAAATCAATTGCGATACCTTTGGTTTATCGTTGACCGCTGACGTTATCACCGATGCAACTTCTTGCCATATCGCCGACGGACAGATCAGCGTGGTAGCACAAGGCGGGGTGGAACCTTACCAATTTTCACTGAACGGTGCGGAATGGCAAGTTGACCCACACTTCGAAAACATTCCATCCAACCTTTACACCGTTGCTGTAAAAGACAAGAACGGGTGTATCGCCTTGGTAGACAGTATTTTCGTTGGCGCCAAAACATTCCAAGTCAAATTCGACACCACACCCGATGCCCTATGTCTCGATAGTGATGGAACCGTAAATATTAACGTTCAGGAAACTAATGGGCCGTATTCTTTCGCCATAGATAACGGAGCGTTTACTTCAAACGCCTCTTTTTCCCATGTCAGCGCCGGAAAACATTTTGTTTCCATTCAGGATAAAGATGGATGCGTCGTAATATCACCTGTGACTATCCCGCGTGGAAATACCGGCACGAGCTGGCAAAATGATATCTTGCCGATAATGGTTTCATCATGTGCAACCTCAGGCTGCCATGATGGTATCTCCCGGCTTGATTGGAGAGTTTACAGTGAGGTAAAAAAATATGCTGATGTCATTAAAGAAAAAACTCAAGACAGAAGCATGCCGTTCAACGGTCCACTGCCCCAGAATAAGATAGATCTCATCGCATGCTGGGTGGATGACGGAGCTCCGGAGAACTGAAGCTGCGAGCCACGAATTCTGGCTTCAAGCCATTTGAATATCGAACAAGGAACAAGGAATATCGAATTTCGAATGAATGATTGAATGATGAATTTTGTCGACGCGGTAAAGCCTTCGGGTCAAACCACTTCGACATTCCTTGTTCGGTGTTCCTTGTTCGGTATTCAAACCCCCGCCTAAACTCACAAAGACTTGAAGCTTATAGCCGGCAGCTTGCAGCTAGTTATCATTCAAACATAAGTTCCTGATAAGCAGCCTGCAACTCGCGAGTAGCCTGCATATTCTTTTGTTCTTTCCCCAGCGCGATACCTTTCTGAAAAATTTCAAGGGCTCTCTCTTTCTGGTCCAACTCCTGGAAAAATTTACCAGCATGATAGTAGGTTGGGAGGTAATTTTCATGTTCCGCCAACAGCTTTTCAAAGCACTCCAACGAGCGGTTAGGGTCAGACTTTTGAAATTCCAGCGCCAGGGCATAAAGGTTGAACGGATCTTGTGGATCCTCCTTATAAAATTCGAGTAGGCGCTCCAAACGACTGGTTGTCATGTTTGTAAATTATCTAATGGCCAACCGCAAGTTATAAATCATCAACATGTGTTTTTATTTTACCGCTTGCGATTTTTATACCTGCGGTAAAATTTTTGGGAATTGGGAGTGGAGTATTGGTTTTTTGGTATCTTCACCCCTGTTTCTAAAAAATGAATTTTGAACTTATTGATTTAGAATGAGATGAAGATCTTAGTTTGCATTAGTCACGTACCGGACACAACTTCCAAAATTAATTTCACCGACAACAACACCAGGTTCGATACAGCTGGTGTACAATTTATTATCGGTCCTTACGATGACTACGCGTTAGCACGCGCCATAGAAATAAAGGAGTCTTCCGGGGCCACAGTCACTGTATTAAATGTAGGCACTGCCGATACAGAACCTACCATAAGAAAAGCATTGGCCATCGGCGCAGACGATGCTATCCGCATCAACGCCGAGCCTACAGACTCGTTCTTTGTGGCATCGCAAATAGCCGAGCAGGCAAAGGCCGGCGGATATGATCTCATTTTAATGGGGAGAGAATCCATTGACTATAATAGCGGAGTAGTTCACGGTATCGTAGGCGAGATGTTGGGAATGCCATCCATTTCTCCTGTCATGAAACTGGAGTTGGATGGCAATAAAGCCAAGCTTGCCCGCGAAATAGAAGGAGGAAAAGAATACCTGGAAGTAAACCTGCCGTTCGTAGCAGGGTGTCAGGAGCCGATCGCCGAGTGGAAGATCCCTAACATGCGCGGCATCATGTCGGCACGCACAAAGCCCTTGAAAGTGGTGGAACCCAAAACGGTGGACAGCGGCGTGAAACTCCAAAAATTTGAGTTGCCTCCCCCAAAAGGTGCTGTGAAAATGATTGCGGCTGACAACGTTAAAGAACTTGTTGGCTTGCTGAAGAACGAAGCCAAAGTATTGTAAACTAAGATCAATAACCCATAACCAAATTCACATGTCAATTTTAGTTTTTGTCGAAAGTGCAGAAGGAAAGATCCGGAAAACGTCTCTCGAAGCTGTTGCCTATGCTCATGCCCTGGGGGAGGCCGTCACTGCTATTGCATTGGGTTCTGTTGATCGTGCTGAATTAGAAAGTTTAGGAAAATATGGTGCACAAAAAGTTTTACATGTCGCCGACAATAAATTAGATCAGGGAATTATTCAGGCTTACACCACGGTTCTCACCAAAGCTATGCAGGATGAGAAGGCCGATACATTGGTGTTGGCAAATTCTTCGTTGGGTACGCCAGTCGCCGCGAGGGTAGCGACCAAAATAAGTGCAAGTCTTGCCACCAACGTAGTTGAACTGCCCAACACCTCGTCCGGTTTCGTAGTGAAGCGGAGCATCTATACCGGAAAGGCATTTTCGTGGGTGGAATTGAAGAATCAAAAAAAGGTAATTGCCATTAAGAAGAACGCCGCCGAATTGAAAGAAGTAGGGGGCGCGGCGCAGATCACACCCTATAATGTATCACTATCCGATACTGATTTTTCAACTAAGATCATTTCTTCGGAGAAAGCAACGGGCGAAGTATTGCTCCCCGAAGCCAACATCGTTGTCTCTGGTGGCCGCGGTATGAAAGGGCCTGAGCACTGGAGTATCCTGGAAGATCTTGCTAAAACTTTACACGCAGCCACCGGTTGCAGTAAACCCGTTTCCGATATGGGATGGCGGCCACATCACGAACACGTGGGCCAAACCGGCGTAAAAGTAGCTCCACAACTATACATTGCGGTGGGCATATCGGGTGCCATTCAACATCTGGCTGGCGTAAATTCCTCAAAATGTATCGTGGTCATTAACAAAGACGCCGAGGCACCATTTTTTAAGGCCGCTGACTATGGTATTGTTGGTGATGCTTTCGAAATTATTCCTAAATTGACCGAGGCGATCAAAGCAGCGAAGTAAGTGAAGAAAATAAAGCTTGAAATATTAGGCCTGTCGTCCAGCCAATCTCAGACTGGATCTTTTGCCTTGGTGCTGGGTGAAACAACAGGTAACAGACGACTGCCGATCATTATTGGAATGTTTGAAGCTCAGGCGATTGCCATCGAAATTGAAAAGATCATTCCCAATAGGCCCATGACACACGACCTTTTTAAGTCGTTTGCCAACAATTTTCACTTTACCGTCGAAGAAATTATTATCTCCGACCTGAAAGAAGGTGTGTTCTTCGCCAAGATCGTTTGTTCCGATGGCTTGAAGAAAACAGAGATCGATGCCCGACCGTCTGATGCGATAGCCATCGGACTACGTTTCGATTCACCCATATTTACCTACGAGAGTATTTTGGCAGAAGCAGGCATCGTACTGACAGACGAGGCCGAAGAGGAGAAAACTGAACCCAAGGCAGAAGCAAAAGTAAAGGCCAAAAAAGAAACGGTACGTAAAGACGACTTCAAAAACTACTCCGTCGAAAAATTGAATGACCTGTTGAAAGATGCTATCGAAAAGGAGGATTATGAGCGTGCGGCCAAGATCCGGGACGAACTGAGCAAAAGAAACTGATCAAATAAATAAGAATAAGCTAAAGGCATAAGAGACTTCAGATTTTATATTCTGGATTATGCCTTTAGCTTTGTGTGTTTTTTAACCTGACCTGAATGGATTACTTGCGCGCCCTGGGGGGCTTGGTATTTATCGTCGGCATAGCCTACCTCTTTTCCAGCAACCGGAAAGCCGTAGACTGGAAATTGGTGATCGTAGGTATCGTCCTGCAGATAATATTTGGCTTGCTGATCGCCAAGGTGGACGCCGTACAAACAGCTTTCGAATACGTGAGCGCTAAGTTCATTACCTTCCTCAGCTTCGCGCAAAAAGGAGCAGAGTTCCTGTATGGCGATCTCTCCAAGAACTCGGCTGGAAATCCCAACGTCAAGCACAACCTCGGCTTTCTGTTTGCCTTTCAAACGTTACCTTCGGTTATATTCTTTTCGGCTGTCACCGCCGGACTGTACCACCTGGGTGTTCTTCAGAAAATAGTGTATGGTTTTGCCTGGGTAATGACCCGAACCATGCGGATGTCAGGCGCTGAAAGTCTTTCGGTAGCCGGAGATGTTTTTATGGGCCAGACAGAAGCTCCTCTATTGGTAAGACCTTTTATTCCGAGCATGACAAAGTCCGAGTTGCATTGCCTCATGACAGGCGGAATGGCGACCATCGCGGGAAGTGTGTTTGGCGCATATGTTTCTTTCCTAGGAGGAGGCGACCCCGCCGAACAGACTAAGTTTGCAACCTATTTGCTGACCGCCTCCATCATGAGTGCGCCAGCTGCCGTGGTGCTGGCTAAACTTTTCCTTCCGGAAACCGAGGACGTCGACCGCTCTTTAAAACTTACAAAAGATCACGTCGGCGTGAACCTGATCGACTCGGTCGCCATCGGCGCTGCAGACGGTCTGAAACTCGCGCTGAATATCGGGGGAATGTTGCTCGCCTTTATCGCGGTGATCTATGCCGTGAATTGGGTATTAGTGGATTTTATAGGAGAATATACCGGCTTGAATGAGTTTGTCGTAACCAGCACAAATGGCGCCTTCAACGGATTCTCGCTACAATATATTCTTGGACAAGTGTTCCGTGTCTTTGCATTTTTCATCGGCGTGGATTGGAGCGAAACCCTGCACGTGGGTAGCCTCCTGGGACAGAAAATGGTGATCAACGAGTTTGTTGCCTACTATGATCTGGGAACTTTAAAAGCTTCGGGAGCGCTTAGCAAAAAATCAGTGCTCATTGCAACGTATGCCTTGTGCGGTTTTGCGAACTTTAGTTCTATCGCCATTCAAATTGGGGGTACAGGGGGTATGGCACCTAGCCGTCAGGCCGATATTTCCAGGCTTGGCATGAGAGCCATGATTGCTGCTACATTGGCCACCATGATGACCGCCACTATCGCGGGGGCTTTATTCGGCTAATTCAAGATTTTCTCGCTGGCAGCTTAACGCTTTCGTAAAATATTGCTTAACTTTTGTAGCATGCTTATGAAAACGATTTCCACCCTCGCGTTCGTGCTCGCAACCAGTATGGTCGTGCTGGCGCAAAAAGATATTCAGAAAAAAATTCAAACCCAATTCATTGAAGCCCAGGACGGATCGGTGATCGATATTCCTGCCGGAAACTTCCGGCTTGACGCCAGCCTCTGGCTCGATGGCAAAAAGAATGTAACCATCAAAGGTGCGGGTGAAGATAAAACCATTCTTAGTTTCAAAAATCAAATCTCAGGCGCCGAAGGCATTAAGGTCACCAACGCCACCAACATCACCATCATGGATCTCACCGTACAGGATACTAAGGGCGACGGTGTAAAAGCGCAGCTGGTGGATGGCATCACGATGAAGAATGTGAAGGCAGAATGGACCAATGGCGGAGAAAAGGATAATGGCGGTTATGGACTTTACCCCGTTCAGTGCACCAATGTACTGATCGACCAGTGTACTGCCGTAGGAGCCAGCGACGCCGGAATTTATGTTGGACAATCCAAGCACATCATCGTTAAAAATTCGAAAGCCTACATGAATGTGGCCGGCATCGAGATAGAGAATTCATGGTATGCCGATGTTTTCGACAATGAGGCCTACAATAACACCGGCGGAATACTCGTCTTCGATCTTCCCGACCTGATCCAAAAGGAGGGCGGATATGTGCGTGTATTCAAGAACAATATCCACGACAACAACCATGTTAATTTCGCACCGAAGGGGAACACGGTGGGTAAAGTGCCGCAAGGTACCGGTTTGATGATCCTGGCGACACGTCATGTCGAAGTCTTCGAAAATAAGATCGTGAACAATATCTCAGCAGGCACCGCTATCGTCAGCTACTACATCACCGAGAACCCCATCAACGATAAAAGTTATAAACCATTTCCGAGCGATATCTATATCCACGATAATTACTACGAACGCCCCCGCGTGAGAGCAACGAGTAAAGGACGGATGGGAAAAATGTATCGGTTCAAACTACGTTTCGGAAAAAACGTGCCCCACATTTTGTTCGATGGCATTGTAGACAAGGAAATGAAAGACAGAAATATCTGCATCAAGAATAATCAGAACGCCTCATTTGTGAACTTTGATGCGGAGAATGGTTTTAAAAATAAATCACGGGATATGACACCTCACGACTGCGTTCAGCAACCTATAAGTCCGGTGGTGTTGACGGCCCGTCAGTGATATGATGAAAAGTTCGTTGTTGATTGGCGCTGCGTTGTTGATAATGCTGTGCTTCAGGGGCAGGAACGTGTGGGAAAGAAAAGACAAACTTTCAGACTATGGTTTCTTTCAAGGCCAGCTTTCTGCACTGAGCCCGACACCGGGTGTAATTCCGTACACCCTCAACACACCGTTGTTTAGCAACTACGCAGAAAAACTTCGATTTATTAAGGTTCCTGAAGGATCACACATCATCTACAATGACAGCATTGCTTTTGATCTTCCGGTGGGAACTGTGCTCATCAAGAATTTTTATTACCCCGAAGATTTTCGAAAGCCCGCCAGAGGAAGAAAGATCATCGAGACCCGGCTGCTCGTCCACACCGAATCCGGATGGGAAGCGTTTCCGTATATCTGGAACGCCCAGCAGACAGAAGCATTCTATGATCCCGCAGGTGAAACGCAAACGATAGCGTACATTAATTCATCAGGGAAAAAGATCACAACACCTTACGCCATTCCCAACAAGAATCAATGCAAAGGTTGTCACATCAGGGGTCAGAAATTAATGCCCATCGGCCCTTCGGCGCGGCAACTGAATACCCAAATAGACGGCAAAAATCAACTGGTATTTTGGCAACAACTCGGCATCCTCAAACATTTGCCCCAAGAAAATGCCATTCCCAAACTCGCCGTTTGGGATGATCCGTCCAGCGGAACGCTCGATAACCGTGCCCGTGCTTACCTCGATGCCAACTGCGCCCACTGTCACTCGAGAATGGGGCCCGCCAGCACCTCAGGACTCTTCCTCGACATCGACGAAAAAGACCCGGGCCATCTCGGTGTGAACAAACCGCCGGTGGCGGCAGGAAGGGGGGCAGGTGATCTTCAATACGACATCGTTCCCGGTGAACCCCATAAGTCTATCCTGGTTTTTAGAATGAAGACTGTTGATCCTGCCATCGCCATGCCGGAGATCGGTCGCGAACAGATCCACAAAGAAGGTGTTGCCCTGATAGAAGAATGGATCAGGAAGCATACCTTTACCTCTCATTGACGTATGACGAGTCACGAACAAAAACTCTTCCATCACCTTTCCCAGTTTGTTTCCGATCATAAAAAAGAGTTCGTTGATAAGGTGTTGAATCAGCGCACGCGCTATATCACCGTGGTGCTGGAAGATATTTACCAATCGCAAAACGCCAGCGCTGTGATTCGGACCTGCGAATGCATGGGCATTCAGGATGTTCATATCGCAGAAACCACCTCCAAATACCAGATCAATGTTCGAGTGCTCAAGGGCTCAAACAAGTGGCTCGATTTGCACCGGTATCGCGACAAGGATACAAACAACACCAAGGCGTGCTTCGAGCAGCTGAAAAGAAAAGGATACAAGATTTTAGTCACAGATCCGTCAGAGGACGGTATATCGATTGACAAGATTAATGTTGAAGAGGACAAAATGGCGCTTGTTTTTGGTAACGAACTAAGAGGTGCATCTGCCTATGCGAAGGAATATTGTGATCAGAAAGTGAAGATCCCCATGTTTGGATTTACCGAAAGCTTGAATATCTCGGTGAGCGCAGCCATCTGCCTCAACACGCTCCTGCCGAAGATCAGGCAGTTGGAGAAGCCCACAGGTCTCACAGACGATGAGAAAGATTTTATCAGGCTGGAATGGTATCGAAAAATAGTAAAACGTTCGGACATCGTTGAGCGCGAATTTATGCGCACAATTGAGTAACTTTGGGACTGCCTTAAAAACTCCCTTGTCTATAGTATACAATATGAAGCGGTGGGTGAAGAGAATTGTTTTGACATTGCTGATCGTATTTGCAGCAGTGATGAGCATTTGTAACGTTTGGATTGTGTTAAGCACGGAGGGTAAGGTGTATAGCGACCTTGCTGATCTTCCCGATCATCGCGTGGCCCTGGTGCTAGGGACTAGCCATCGCAGCGCAGGTGGTGGTCCCAATCCCTTTTTCCACAACCGGATTGAAACTGCTGCCAATCTGTATAACATGGGTAAGATAGATCACTTTATTCTAAGCGGCGACAATAGCACTAAGTTTTACAACGAGCC
>JBMOKS010000399.1:0-13857 GCA_049324355.1 Bacteroidota bacterium | reverse complement strand
CTACCAGTTCGAGTTTGGAGTCGCCAACAATGTCAACCGCCACAGGTCCGCCGTTAATGTTTCTCCAGTTGTCGTCATCAATGGAGTTGTCGGATTTGGTGGCTTTCGTTTTAATGATCCGGGTTCCTGTATGTGCATCGAATATCTGGTCCTTGCAATACAATTCAACTTTTCCATCGCCATCAAAATCGGCCAGGCCATAGTTGATCGGGTCGCCCAGCATAGCGGTGCTGGTCCAGATCAGGTTAAGCCCGCAGTCGTAGGCTCGTATGCGGTTGTCGGTGCTGAGGAAGAAGATCTCTGCACAGTTATCGTTATCGAGATTGGCAATAGCGATTTCCCAGGCAGGATCCCAGGAGACCGTTTTTTGCACTTTGATGGATCCATTATTTCCATTTAGGATAAAAATCCTGTCCGTGTATTTGTTCATGGTGATGATCTCGGGCACACCATCCCGGTCCAGGTCACCTATCGCGATACGAGATAGGTGATTGGTCGTCTCGTTGGGAGAGGAGAAATCAAGTGCCATGGTGAATTGTGGGAACGTAGGGGGTGGCACCTGGCAGGCCGCGTCGTTACCCAGGTAGAAGCCATCGCAAGCCGGGTCGGTAGAGCAGCTGCCATCATAGCAGTCTATAAATCCATCGCCATCATCGTCAATTCCGTTGTTACATACCTCCTGGGCGTATGATTGAACGGCCATAAAGCTTATCAGAACAACCAGCAGGAAAGTCAGCCTGTTCATATAGGTTTAAATTAGATTGCAAAGATTAAATAAACAACCGTCAATATGCAGTATACCGAACGTTTATTTGTATTTACATTGGGTAGTAACCCGTGTCGTGTAAGGTTTAAAGTCGTATCGTATGGGGGCCGTTCGGGAAGGTCGACTACCGGCAGTTATAAGCGACAATTAGCATAAAATGTTTTACCGGAGCAGGGTTATGCTACCTTTCCTGGGCTTGTTTTCCTCGCCATCACAGCGAATGATATAATAATATACGCCATCAGGCAATTTCTTACCATTAAAAGTGCCGTCCCAGTCATTCAGGTACGGTTTAGCCTCAAAAACTTTAATACCCTTATCGTCGTAAATGGCCACCCCACACTGGGTAAACGTATCTATTTTCTCGACTTTCCAGGTGGGGTTTTTGTCGTCGGTGTCATTTGGTGAAAAGAAATTCCGGGGCTTTAGTTTATTGACGATTGGCTCTCCCTTAACAATCACTTCGATAATGGCCTCCCCCGCACAACCATTGCCATTCTTGCCTTTAACCTTGTAAGCCGTGGTTGCGACCGGTGATGCGATGGGGTTAGCAATGGAAGGATTGGACAATGTTTCCGCAGGCTCCCAGGTATAGGAGGTCAAACCGGAAGCATCGAGTTGTGCGCTTTGACCTTCATCGATCTGTGGCGGATCGGCCGTGACGGTGACCTCTGCTTCAGGCAATTCTTCGATGAGCCTGCTGGCGTTGAGAATACATCCGGTAATGGCCACATCAACCGTATAAGTTCCAGGCTCCTTCACGAATATCGAACTTGTGGTGGCATTGGTATTCCACGAAAATGAGGTGAATGATCCCAGTACTTCCAGTTTCAGGCTATCGCCATCGCATAATTTATATTTGTTCTCTGGATTGGTAATGGAAACCACCGGCGCGGTCTTGATCAGTATAGATTTCGTGACCGAATTGGCGCATGCCCCATCCTTGTAGGTTACGGTCAGTTTCACGTTGCGGGTAGCGGCGCTGTTGTATTTATAAACCGGATCCTTATCGGTTGACGTGCCGCTGTCACCGAATTCCCAATTGTAAAACGAATCAACACCAGGGGCGATGGTCGACTGATCGACGAAGGTAATATTTTGCCCCATACAGGCTTCTGCGGGTGCGGTAAACGCTGCAGTCGGAGACGAGGTGTAAACGATTTTTACGGCTTGTGATTCCACCGTAGCACAACTGGGATTTACAGTATACTGGGCCTTTACAAAGTATTCTCCCGAAACTGCTGGCGTGTAGGTGGGAGAGGTTGCCCCGGCAATTAGGCCGGTAGTTTTTTCAAACCACTGATAGCTGAAGGTTCCTAAGTTAGGCGAAACCGATAGGGTTTTTGTATCCGGTGGACAAACTACTGTAGATCCGCTATAGGTAACCAGGAATTCGGGTACATCTACTGCGTCAACGACAGTAGACGCACGTTGAGCAATGCAAGTCCCAACCACCACTTCCACGTAGTATCGTCCTGCGTTTTTGGATTGAAAATTAGATACGGGTGTTGGTGTGAGTCCTGTGCCCGTATAACCTTCAGGGCCCGTCCAGTTATACTGCGTGGCACTTACATTGTTCACTGAAAGATTGAGCGTGCTGCCAATGCAGACAGGGCCATTGTTCGTAGGCGTAGCAGGTCCTGAAGCAGATCCCGCGGCAACCGTTACACTGACGGAGTTGGAAAGTTGAGAGCACGTACCTCCTTCGGCGATTGCCGTAACAGTATAACTTCCCGAAGCGGTGACATCGAAGAAGGGATCTGTTCCGGAGGCGACAACGGTGGCGCCATTTCGCCATTCATAAATGGTGCCGCGTATGGCCGTTGTTTTCAAACGAAGCGGAAAGCCTGCGCAAATGGTGTGTGGGCCTGCAGGTGTAACTTCAGGCAAAGGGCAAGCCTTATTTCTGAAGACCGAGACCTTGGATGCGGGAATACTATTGGCATTGTCGTCGATGCTGGTAAACGCAATATCAGGTTTGCCGTCGCCGTCCACGTCGCCAACAACCACGTGCCGGTTGATAAAGGTGGTGGGCAGGATCAGTCGTTGAAAAGTCAGTGACCCGAGAGTACTTTCATTGTTGAGTACAGTAACAGATTTTTTTGTTAACGAGGCGATAACAAGGTCGGTCTTCCCGTCGCCGTCCATGTCGCCGAAATCAACGCCAAAAGGCTTGTCGTCTGTAATAATGGCTGTAGGTGCAGTAAAGCTAAGCGAGCCCTGGTTACGAAAGATGGAGACCGTGTTGCCTAGTAACTGGATTGCCGCGATATCGGGTTTGCCGTCGCTGTCGAGGTCGCCGATCTTGAGATTGACAACTGTTCCACTCAGGGCTAAAGTGGTGATGGCGCCAAACGTAATGCTACCTGGCGTGCTTTTATTTTCGATGACATAAACATTGCTGGTGGCCGTGAGGAATTGGCTCGTTACAATTTCGGGCAAGTTATCGCCATTGAGATCGTCTACTGCCAATCCGTCGGTGCTTGCGGCGCCCGCTATCGTGACTGATTGGGGTGTGGGGGAAAAAGCGATTGCAGCTACTGAACTTTGGTTGAGCAAAACGGTGAGGTTATTGCCACTCTGGTTGGAGATGATCAACTCTGGCTTACCGTCTCTATCGAGGTCTGCCATGTCAATACGTTTTACTTTTTTTCCTGTGAGTTTAACAATCTGAGAGTTGAACGTAAAGCTACCGATTCCCGAACTGGTATTTTGCAGAATGAAGATCCTGTCGCCAATAGCGCCTCCCTCTGTAACTACGACGTCAGGTTTTCCATCGCCATTCAAGTCTCCACATTTGATATGCAGCGACCGTGTTGTTATGCCTAGAGGTATTTTGGAAAACGTAATATTGGCGATACCGGGACCTGATGTGGTGTTGGTTAAAATGGAAATAGAAGTTGCATTGTCATTGGCAGTGATAATATCATTTTTTTTGTCTCCGTCGAGGTCACAGGAGCAGAGGTCGTAGAGGCCGGTTTCTGCGGTAAAATCTTTCTGTCCCTCGAAGCTCGTGGCCGACAGTCCATGCACACCGCCGAAGCTCGGCAGAAAATGTTCAAGGCTGTAGCCGGATAAACCGGAAGTTGTATGGGTGACAGCAACATTATCATAAGTGGCACCGGGTGGAATTCGCACTTCGATAAATTGATCAGATGTAAAGTCGATAGTGCCTTTTGATGCCCCAAAGAATACGGCTAGCTTGGTGGCGTCGGTGCCGAAACTGCTTCCATTGATGGTGACGAGGTCGCCGTTGCCGCCTTTGAGTTTGTCGAGTGAACGGATAACGGGTTTTTGTGCCCAGGTAATGATGCTGATAGCGGAAAAAATGACTGCCATCAGTACTTTTTGAATTTGAACAAATTTACCAGTCATGCTCATAAATCAATCAAACCATTCATTTTGTAACCGCTAAAATTTAAGACAATCCCGGGCTTATTGTTTGGGTTCTATAACAGTCAGCACCTTGGCATCTTTCAATTTCGTAAAAGTTTTCAGATTTTTGGCCTCCTCATGGGCGTCGCCTTGCTTAGTGGTCTCCAGTACATGTACGTAGTATTTTCTGTCTTTCTCGTAATAAAATACATTGGCGTTATACTTCTGATCTACCAGTTTTTTCTTGTAAGCATCGGCGCTGTTGAAATCAGCAAAGGCCCGGATCACCACATAGAACTTCTTGCGTGATTGATCTTCTTTTTGAAGATTATCGATGTCTTCATTGGTCTGCTGGAATCGCGCGGTATGATGCTCACCTACATTTGATTGGATCGTAGATCGGAGCACCGGAGCCACACGTTTGAATTTCTTAAGGTCGCCCAATCGCAGCCCGAGTTGTATTTCATGGGTGCCCTTGGAGAATACAGGCTCGGGTTGATTGCCTGGCTCATAAGAGTAGCTCAATAAAAATTTATTAAAGGTGAAGCCAATGAGCCCTGTAAATCCATACGACTGGCGATAGGAAGCGCCAAGCCACATATTTTCAGATAGATTCAGTTTCGTCATAGCTTCAAACTGGCTGTTACCTGCTTTGGCATGCTTATACAGCAGATAAAACTCCAGGGGCGCGTAGGCTTCTTTAGTCTTCACCTTAGCGCGGACGCCACGTTTGCTGCGGTTAACCAGTTTACCCTCTACTTTGCGGCGGTAATAAGCTGAAACAATAACATTGTCAAAAGGAGACACACCCGTGTTTTCAAAGGTGTTCGCGCTGTTGAATTTAGGGGTAAACAATTGGGGTAGTACCACACCGAAATTCAAACCCGATCCTGATTTCAATAGCATACCAAAGTTTGCTGCTGGCTGAATATTATTGGCGAGATAATTAGCGATGGCAGGATCGTCGGGATCTGCTTCTGTGAGATTGATCGAGTTAGTGATAGCGCCTCCGGATAGTCCCAAAAACATGGTGCTTTTCTGAGAAAGAGGCACACCATATGCATAGGTAAGTGACAAATCAGTGGTGTTGAGAATACCTCTCTTGAACGAAGATATTTTTGCGCCTACTCCAGCCCGGGTTTGGTTGAGTAGTGTGTTGATGTTGATCGTACTCAGCATAGGGGCTCCTTCAACGTCCATCCACTGCTGGCGATGGTTGACGAAGAGGTACGTGTAATCGGTGGCTACCTCGGCGGGATTGTATAAGTAGGGATTTACCGCATAACTATTATAGACAGCGTAATTTTGCGCACTTGTGCTAGTGCAGCAAATAAGGATTTGTGCAATTGTTAAAACGTAAAAAAGATTACGCATCCCTACATCAATAATGACAAAAGTATTGAAGGTCACTTCAAAAAAAACCGGATTTGCCAACCCGTATGACACTCAAAAAACTCGTCTTTGTCTGACGGTGTTTTCCTAAAGGTCATCAACTTGTTAAGTTAACTTAAAGAAAACTTACGAATATACGGCGTTTTTTAGTTTTTCCAGACATTCTTGTATGGGTAACTTAACACACTTTACTTATTTTGCTGGTGAATTGACTATTTTTTAGCCCAAGTGAGACTTAAAATCATACTACTTTTTGCCTTGCTGGCAACGGCGGTCCCCACTTCCATCGCTCAAGTTCTAGTTGGCCCCGTAATAGGGGCGCAAACTACCTGGACTTCCTTTGATGATAAGGATTATAAATCCCTTTATAAAGTTGAACCTACGTGGGGCTTTCACGCGGGTATGAATTTATCCTTCCGTGTACGAAAGCGATTCTTCCTTCACTCATCTTTTATCTACTCTCAAAAGGGAAGGGTTATCAAGGGCGAGGTAGATCCTTTGTTAAAGCACAAAGCAAGATTTAACTATTTCGAAGTGCCGATGCTTTACACGGTTGAATTCAAAGGACATGTAAAAGGCGGAAAAGAATTTAAATGGTATTTAGGCGCAGGCCCAAACATCAGTTATTGGTTGGGTGGCAGGGGAGAGATCTACGAGGAGGGAATCAACGAAAGGAACATCAGTCAAACACCTCTCAAGTATAAAATCGTATTTGATAAAGAGACCGATGCCTTGCCTTTTGACGAAATGAACGTTCAAGATCCTAACAAACTTCAACTTGGGCTGAATTTATCGGCGGGTATTGTCTTCGAGCCGTTTGGTTATCAAAAGTTCATGCTCACAGGCCGGTTTGAACTTGGCCACAGTTTCTTAAGTAAAACGGGATCGGGTGTTTTTTCTTCTACTGACAAATATCAAGATGTCTTGCAAGTCAGGAACAACGGATTTTGGCTGTCCCTGGCTTACCTCGTAGACTTGAAGGTTGAAGACCGTAAAAAAGGAAAGAGTACCATCAAGAAGAAGAGGCTTTAAAATCACGCTGACCCCTTTCGTGTATTAAATCAAACGATAGCTTTTCATGAGCACGTCATTCCCTTCAATGGGTAAGCTAATTGTAGGCGATCATACTTTCAGCGCACTAATCATTTTTTGACCTTGGAAGCGCCCTGAATTGGCTCAAAAGTTTTAAGTTGACAGAGTTGCTGTAACGACTTTACAAATCCGGTCATTTTTTTTAGAAGGTGGAGAAGGCTTTGCTGATATGAAATTTATCTCGACAAAAGTCCTGATGAGTCCATGCAAACCGATCAATATTTACTGGAGACAGCGTTGCAAAATAATTGTTGATGATGCTACCAAGTATTGCGAGGGAACCGGAACGCGTCTGAGCGTTCATTTGGAAGAAGAGGGCAGAATATTTGCAAGATCGCCATTCGCGACATGGCAATGGTATTCTGAAGAAGTGTCGATGCGGATCTTTGACATGTTTTATCGAGCACAGAATTCGTCTCAAGGCGCTTGACGTAACGAAGTTTTCATTCCCGTATTCCTAGGGGTGCAAAGTAATTTATTTTTCAGGTCTTTACTACTCCCACCAGGTTCGAGTTTCGTAAGAACTAGTAAAAAATTATGAGCAGATCAATCACGGTCGCCGACGAGGCAATAATAGAAAGGATACACTGATCAGAAACACAAAAGTAATGCTGGATAGAGATCTCACTGATTTGTATGGTGTGACTACGGGTAATTTAAACAAAGCCGTTAAGAGAAACAGGAAACGCTTCCCTAAAGATTTTATGTTCAGGGTGAATAGCAAGGAATTTAAAAATTTGATATTCCAAAATGGAATATCAAAACAAGGAGGAACGAGGTCATTGCCTTAAGCTTTTACCGAGCAAGGCGTTGCCATGCTGTCGAGCGGTTTAAATAGTGAGCGTGCCGTGGCGGTTAATATTCACATCATAAGGGTATTCGCGAGGATGAAGCAGATGTTGATGGCTCATAAAGATATTCTAGTAAAACTAAGGCAGATGGAAGGAAAACTTCTGAAGCATGATGGACAGTTGAAGCGCCATAAAAAGGAAATGAAAACGATTTTTACTGTTTTGAAAGAGTTGTTGGGCGAGGAGGCGCAGCCTATGCGAAAAATTGGATTTAAAAGAAAGGAAGAAGACTAATAGCTAAGAGATAAATTTTTTGATATTCCAATTTGGAATATCAAAAATTGGCCTTACTTACTAAATTCAATTTTCTTCTGCATGATATTCTTTTCGTAGAGATACATCATGATGCCATCTTTCAAACCTACCTCGGGTACCAGAATGCTGGCCGCATGAGCCCACTCCATCACCTTCGTGTAAATGTCGCTCGCCGGAATGATCACATCCGCCCGGTCGGGGTTCATTTGTAATTTATAGATTCTTTCTTCCAGGGTGTAGCTTTCAATCATCTGGCGGATCTGTTTAACCCGCCTGATGGATAACGTCTTGCCGGGCTTCATCATTGCCAGTTCAAAGATCTTACTGATATTTCCACCGGTCCCTACGGCCGTCACTTTGCCGTATTCCTTTTTTACATATTCCTTCACCCAGTGTTCCATGTCTTGCCACATGACGGGAGAGTCGTGATGTTCCAACACCCGCACAGAACCAATTTTAAACGAACGAGTTTTTATTTTTTTGCCTTGGACGTAAAGGTTAAGCTCGGTGCTACCACCGCCGACGTCAATGTGAAGGTAGGTCTTCTCCGTTAGATAAGAACTGATGGCCTTGTTGATGAGTTCAGCCTCACGATTCCCATCGATGACATGAATGGTGATGCCCAGTTCTTCATAGACCTGATTGGCCAGCTCTTGTCCGTTATCAGATTCCCGCATAGCTGAAGTAGCACAAAACATATAATCATCTACCTCATACAATTCCACCAGCAGCTTAAAGGCTGTCATTAGTTTCTTAAACTTCAGGATGCTTTTTGCGCTGATCTTGCCTGTAGTAAATACATCATGGCCCAGTCGGAGCGGGAAACGAACGTATTCGAGCTTTTTAAACAAAAGAGAAGGGCTATTATCAAGCGCTGTAGAAACCTGAAAACGAATGGCGTTTGATCCGATGTCGATGGCGGCTAATTTCATTATTGGATGCAAAATTAAGCCATTGATTTTTCTTTTTAAGTACTTATTGCTTTTCTTTGCATTGCTTATCCAGAAAGACCGAGGGATTGGGCCCTATGACGTCTTAGCATCCTATCCTCCAATATCGTGAGGGTGTTGTGCTAAATCCCATCGTCCGCCATGGCGCGACGAAAAGATAAGTCACCCATCTTACCGGGCTCTCTGGAACAGCGCAAGAAACGTAAAGCGGAGGGCTAAATGAAAATCGAAGACATATTAAAAGAACGTATTCTGGTGATTGACGGTGCCATGGGCACGATGATCCAACGTCATAAGTTGGAGGAAGCTGATTTCCGGGGCGAGCGTTTTAAAAACCATGCCCACACGCTAAAGGGTAATAACGATATCCTGTCCATTACCAGGCCCGACATCGTCAAAGACATTCACCGCCAGTATTTTGAGGCAGGGGCAGACATCATCGAGACCAATACTTTTAGCGGTACCACGATTGCGCAGGCAGATTACCATCTTGAAGATGCCGTTTATGACATCAACTTTTATTCGGCGAAAATAGCCAAAGAGGTAGCTGATGAGTTTACCAAAAAAGAGCGCCACAAGCCACGTTTCGTAGCCGGCGCCATGGGACCGACCAACAAAACGGCGTCTCTATCACCCGATGTAAATAATCCGGGTTTTCGTGCTATTACCTTCGATGAACTGGTTATTGCGTTTAAAGAACAAGCGCGCGGACTTATGGATGGCGGCGTAGATCTCTTGTTGCTCGAAACCATTATCGACACCCTTAACGTTAAGGCTGCGCTTTTCGGGATACAGGAACTCTTTGAAGAAACAGGTAAAACATTGCCGGTGATGGTTTCCGGCACAATTACCGATGCCAGTGGACGTACGCTTTCGGGTCAAACAACCGATGCTTTTCTGGTGTCGGTATCGCACGTGCCGCTGCTAAGTATTGGATTGAATTGCGCATTAGGGGCATCGGCACTCAGGCCCTATCTGCAAGTGCTGAATGAAAAGGCGCCCTTCTTCGTAAGCGCGTATCCCAATGCCGGCTTACCCAACGAGTTCGGTCATTACGACCAAACACCGGAGGAGATGGCGGCGCAAGTGGAAGAATATCTAAAGGAGGGTCTGGTAAATATTGTTGGCGGCTGTTGTGGAACAACGCCCGATCATATTCGCCGGATCGCAGAGATCGCTAAGAAATATAAACCCCGGGAGGTCGCGGCAGAGGAGCATGTCTAAGTATCTACAATTGAGTGGCCTGGAGGCCATCACCATTACCAACGAGTCGAACTTTGTCAACATAGGTGAGCGTACAAACGTGACCGGCTCTGCCCGGTTTTTGAAGCTTATCAAAGAAGATAAATTTGAAGATGCGCTTGAAGTGGCATTGGATCAGGTGCGCGGAGGCGCTCAGGTGATAGACGTGAATATGGATGAGGGTATGCTAGATGCCAAGGCGGCCATGGTCAGGTTCCTTAACTTAATGGCCTCCGAACCCGAGATCGCCAGAGTGCCGGTGATGATCGATTCTTCCAAGTGGGAAGTAATAGAAGCCGGACTCAAATGCTTGCAGGGAAAAGGTATTGTCAATTCCATCAGTCTTAAAGGAGGCGAGGAAGAATTTGTGCGTCAGGCCAAGCTGGTGAAGCGATATGGAGCGGCCGTTGTGGTGATGGCTTTCGATGAACAGGGGCAGGCAGATACTTACGATAGAAGGATTTCCATTTGCAAGCGTGCTTATGATATTCTGGTGAAGAAGATAAAATTCCGTCCCCAGGATATTATTTTCGATCCCAATATATTTCCCGTGGCAACCGGCATCGACGAACACCGGAATTATGCCCTCGATTTTTTCCGTGCCGCGAAGTGGATCCGGGAAAACCTTCCGCACGTCCATGTGAGCGGCGGGGTGAGTAACGTTTCCTTTAGCTTCCGCGGAAACCAAAAGGTCCGTGAAGCCATGCATGCGGCGTTTCTGTATCATGCTATTCAGCATGGTATGGACATGGGAATCGTTAACCCGACGATGTTGGAAGTTTACGACGAGATCGATAAAGAGCTTCTTCTGCGGGTTGAGGATGTGCTGCTCAACCGTCGCGACGATGCAACGGAAAGACTTTTGGAATTTGCCGAAACCGTGAAGGGAGCGGCCAAGAAAAAAGAAACCGACGATGAGTGGCGCAAAGGCTCGGTAGAAGATCGCCTCGCGCATGCACTGGTAAAAGGCATTATTGATTTCATCGATCAAGACACCGAGGAAGCTCGTGTCAAATATGGAAGACCGCTGCATGTCATTGAAGGACCGTTGATGGCCGGCATGAACGTGGTAGGTGACCTGTTCGGCGCAGGTAAAATGTTTTTGCCACAAGTGGTGAAGAGCGCCCGGGTGATGAAGAAGTCTGTGGCTTATCTTACTCCTTTCCTGGAGGAAGAGAAAAAGCAAAACGGCGTCTCGCATCAGGCTGCAGCCAGGATATTATTGGCCACCGTAAAAGGCGACGTGCATGATATTGGAAAAAATATTGTTGGCGTGGTGTTGGCCTGCAACAACTATGATGTGGTGGACCTCGGCGTCATGGTGCCCACCGAAAAGATCATAGAAGCAGCAAAAAGAGAGAAGGTGGATGTCGTTGGCCTGAGTGGCCTGATTACGCCGTCACTTGATGAAATGGTGCACGTGGCCAAGGAAATGCAGCGCGAAAAACTCAACCTGCCGCTGCTGATCGGCGGCGCCACAACCTCAAGGATACACACCGCTGTAAAGATAGACGTAGCTTACGAAGGGCCTGTGGTTCATGTGCTCGATGCTTCACGCTCGGTACCGGTTGCCAGCGAGTTGATCAATCCAAAAACACGCGGAGGATTCAAGGAAAAAGTAAAACAGGAATATCGCCTTTTGCGCAACGACCACGAGAGCAGAAAGGCCACTAAAAATTATGTCACGCTGGCAGAAGCCAGAAAGAACCCGGTGAAGATCGATTGGAGTACCACAACGCCTACTAAACCTTCTTTTACGGGAAGACGTGAGTTTCTGGCGTACCCTCTGGGCGAGATTAGAAAATTTATAGATTGGACGCCCTTTTTCCAAACCTGGATGTTGGCTGGTCGCTATCCTGGCATCTTTAAGGACGCTGCCGTTGGTTCGGAAGCAAAGAAGCTTTATGATGACGCCAACAAGATGCTGGATGAGATCATTCAAAGCAAAAGCCTGCAGGCGAATGGTGTCGTGGCTTTCTTCGAAGCTTCGCGAGAGGGCGCCGACGACGTAAAATTATTCCGAGATCAAAAAGGTTTTGCAACTTTTCATTTTCTCCGTCAGCAGAATAAGAAGGCACAGAACCTGCCGAACTTCTGCCTGGCAGATTTTATTAGTCCCGAGCAGGGCAGAGACCACTTGGGATTGTTTGCCGTTACCGCAGGTATTGGATTGGAAAAACTGATCGATCGGTATAAAGCCAGCCACGATGACTATTCAGAGATCATGGCGAAGGCGCTGGCCGACCGTTTGGCGGAAGCTTTTGCGGAGCTGCTACATGAAAAAGTCAGGAAAGAGATATGGGGTTATGCCAAGTCCGAAAACCTCAGTAACGACGAATTGATCGATGAAAGGTATAGCGGAATACGACCGGCACCGGGCTATCCAGCGTGCCCGGATCATACCGAGAAAAAATTACTCTTTGAACTGCTGGATGGAAACAAAGTCGGTATTCAGCTAACCGAGTCCTTTGCCATGTACCCGGCGGCGGCGGTAAGCGGTTTCTATTTCTCACATCCTGAGTCCAAGTATTTTGGGCTCGGTAAAATTGAAAAAGATCAGATAGTAGATTACGCGCAACGAAAAGGTATGCCCATAGAAGAGGTCGAGCGTTGGCTCGCACCGAATTTATCGTACGATATATAAAAGTTTACAGTGGATCGAAGGACCACAAACATGTCAAGGTAAAATGAAGGTAACAGAACATTTAAAGAACGCAAACGGAAAGACGCTATTCACCATCGAGATCCTTCCGCCATTGAAGGGAGATAATATCAAGAATCTTTTTAACAACATCGATCCGTTGATGGAGTTTAAGCCTCCTTTTATTGATGTTACTTACCATCGCGAGGAATACGTCTATAAGAAAAAGGAGAATGGTTTGCTCGAGAAACGCTCCACCCGCAAACGTCCCGGCACCGTTGGTATTTGCGCTGCCATTCAGAATAATTATAAAGTCGATACCGTACCTCATATTATCTGTGGCGGCTTTAGCAAGGAGGAAACCGAGAACGCATTGATCGACCTGCACTTTCTGGGTATCGATAACGTGCTGGTATTACAAGGAGATGGGATCAAAAATGAAGGACGTTTTGTGCCGGACCCCGAAGGTCATAAGTATGCTTCTGACCTCATTCAGCAGGTAGGTGGTATGAATAAAGGCATCTATCTGGACGATGATCTTCAGAATGCAACGCCTACCAACTTTTGTATGGGTGTTGCCGGATATCCTGAAAAACATTTTGCTTCTCCCAATTTGAAGACTGACCTTAAATATCTGAAGCTAAAAGTAGACCTGGGTGCGGAGTATATCGTTACCCAGATGTTTTTTGATAATAAGAAATATTTCGATTTCGTGGAAAAATGCCGAGAGGCGGACATCCACGTGCCGATCATTCCAGGTATTAAGCCTATTACTACCAAAGCGCAGAGCAGCATTCTGCCCACAACATTTCACATCGATATTCCCGAGGCCCTCGGCGATGAAGTCGACAAGTGTAAAGACAACGCTGCCGTGAAAGAAGTGGGTATCCTGTGGGCTATAGAACAATCGCGTGAGTTGATCAAACGTGGCGTGCCAACGCTCCATTTTTATTCTATGGGAAAATCTGATCCTATCTATCGCATCGCGAAGGCGTTGTTTTAGGACCGGATATTCGATTGCTCGGATCCTTAATATTCGATGCTTTCATCCTCGTTCCTCGTATTTCGAACATCGTCGGGTTGTTCGTACGCGGACGCTTTTGTTCAAACAAGTACAACGCTTGCATCAAAACATCGATTTCCAATGTTTTTTTACGCCTCTTTATATGGCATCCCGATTGTAATGGCCGATAGGTTGATCTGTGTCAAGGGCGAAGTGGGTCTGTGGGAATGCAGGTTGACCTAATGCAACTGCCTATGCTAAAAAACTATTTGCTTACCACCCTTCGCAAT
>JBMOKS010000398.1:12643-13942 GCA_049324355.1 Bacteroidota bacterium | reverse complement strand
TGTCAACGCCAGCATCAGCGCCGATCCGTACAATGGATGGGCCTACCGGAACAAAGCGATTTATTATTTAAAGAAGAGCGCATGGGATGACGCCATTCGTTTGTTGCAACGTGCAGAGGAATCTGACCCTACAATCGAAAATCTGCAAAGCTATTTGGGCGATGCTTTCATGGGTAAAAAAGATAAAGCCAAAGCCTGCGAACATTATCAGAGAGCTTTGGCCTTAAAAGAAATGCTTCCAGCAGACGTCAACCGTCTTTGCCGGTAGCTATTGTTTCACCAATCGTGTGGTCCTCGACTCTCCACCGGCCTCGATGAGTAAAATGTAGATCCCGGCATCGAGGGAGTTGAAGTCGTAGACTTTTTCAAAGCGAGCTTCCTTAACCTGTTCGCGGAATATAACTTTGTTGATGCCGAGGTTGATCAGCGAAATGGTAATCAATTCTTCCTGATCGAGCGTTACAGAAACGTTTAGTTCATCGTTGAAGGGGTTTGGAAATGCGTTGAATACGGTAATGATGGAACCATTGTCCTTACGTCCGCCGGAAGATTCTTCTTCTGGCAGGATCTCGATCGCTTGTGTATAGGTGCTCACGCACTGTGCAAGCCTGGCCTTTATGCCGACGGTATAAGTCCCGGGTTCATGGAAAGTGAGGCCGGCGTAATCTGGCTCGGTAAAAATGATCGTTGCTTTGGGATCGAAACTCCACTCCACAGATTCGGGCAATGGCCACGAGATGTCGATAACCACAATGGTGTCTTTTACATGCGCCTTCGAGACCATGAGCAGGTCGGCCTTGAGAAGATTATCGGAAGCCACCATGGTGATATGATCCTGAGCCGTACATCCGTTCTGATTCGTTACCGTGACTGAATAGGTTCCGGTCTTCGAAGCAATTACCACAGCGGCAGCAGCCTGAAAATTATCGGGTCCTGTCCACATATAAGTTGCGTTGGCGATGGTTACGCCGATGGCTACTTCCTGACCGGTGCAAATCGCTTTGTCGGGTCCAAGATCTACGGTGAAAGGCACGGGGTCTGCAAGCGTAAATGAAGCAGAAGCGCTACATCCTTTCTGATCAGAAACAGTTACCTGGTAAGTTCCGGCGCCGATGTTATCGAGCAAGGCTGTGGCCGGTCCGGAGTTCCATTGGTAAGTCAGTCCGCCATTGCCACCTGAGGCAGCAACCGTGAGCATTCCATTTTTGCTTCCGACGCACGAGGGATCAGTTTTATCGGCAAGTGAAATGGTAATGGCTGGAGGCGACGTTACTGTGACAGTCGTAAAAACCTTACAAC
>JBMOKS010000398.1:0-12606 GCA_049324355.1 Bacteroidota bacterium | reverse complement strand
TTTGACAGTGTAAGGCAAAGTTCCGCCGGAAATGCTGATCTCGGCCGTTCCGTCCGATCCTCCGGGACAAGTCGTTGTCGTAGATGTGGATGTGATTGAAGGACCGTTCGAAGAACTTATCGTGATGACCTTGGATACAATACAGGCGTTTTGATCTGTGATCTGAATTTGATAGATGCCCGCGACAAGCGAACTCACCTGGCTTCCATTGCCGATAAGCATAGCGCTACTATTATACCATGCATAATTGTAAGGAGATGCCCCGCCAGATGCTATTACTTGTATAGCGCCGTTGGCCTGACCACATGTTGTATTCTGTACAGTTTCCGTCAGACTTAGTGGCGCAGGTTGGGTGATCGTCACGTTAATGCTGGCCTGGCAGTTGTTAACGTCTCTTACGAGGAAGGTTTTGCTTCCGGCTGTCAGCCCGCTGAATTGGTTGCCGGGTTGCCACGAAGCGCCTCCATCCGGAGAGTACAAATAAGTTCCGGTTCCGCCAGACGCACTCAAAGTAACAGCACCCGAATCACCACCGGAACACTTTACATGCTGCACGGCAGAAGTCGACAGAGAAATGGCTGGCGGTGCGGTCAACGTCACATTTTTAACCACGGTGCAATTGCGATTGTCTTTTACCGTAACGGAATAACTATTGGCGGTCAGACCGCTGATATCTTTTGTCGTTGCGCCGGTTGACCATGTGTAGGTGTATGGCGACGTTCCGCCGAAAGGAGTCAGGGTGATGGCGCCGGTGTTGTCGCCATTACATTTTAAGGCCGAACCATTGTAATCCGAAGGCTCTGCTGTTGCCGAAAGAATGGCAGGTTCACCTAGTACAATACTTGCGCTTCCCGTGCAATTATTATTGTCTTTTATCGTAACTGCGTATGTTCCCGCAACAAGTCCTGAAAGATCTTCTGTCGTCGCGCTATTGGACCAAACAAAAGTATAAGGACCGGTGCCACCTGAGGGTGTCAGGTTGAGGGCGCCATTGTTGCCGCCAAAACAACTGATTGGATTGCTTACTGCGATGGATCCGCCAACGGCAGACGGTGACGATACGGTAACAGAAATGGTATTTGTACATCCGGCACTATTCTTCGCGGTGAGTGAATGCGCGCCAGCGGGAAGTCCGGAAAAGGTCACACCACTTTGAAACGGTTCGCCATCCAGCGAGTACGTAAAGCCCGCGCCTGTTGGCGCTGTCACGGTTACACTTCCGTTCGATAAACCTGAACAACTTACCGCCACAGACGATGCGGTTATAGCAATGGCGCCGGGCTGACCGACTGCAGGAGCCGCAATACTTTTCGTACAACCTTTTGAATCTTTTATTGTGATGCTGTACGAGCCGGCGGCAAGTCCTACGAAAACATTTCCGGGTTGATAATTGGTGCCATCTTTCGAGTAGGTGTAGCCTGCCGTTCCACCCGAAGCCGTGACAGTGATGGTACCATCGGCGTAGCCATAACAGGTTGCATCTGTTTTTGTGAACGTGGCGCCAATAGCATTTGGTTGTCCCAAGGGAATGCTGGCAGAAGTTGCCGTACACCCATTGGCGTCTTTGATGGTGATGGTGTAATTATTGGAGACAAGGTTCGGAAAATTTGTGGGCCCTTGAAATCCGGAACCGATAGAATACGTGTAAGGGCCCGTTCCGCCAAAGCCCACGGATGTGATTTCTCCATCATCACCCGATGGACACGTAATTGATTTGGTGACGCTTCCTGAAACCACCAGTGTTTGAGGTTCGTGAACAACACCCACCGCGGTTCCTGTACAACCATGATCATCGGTTACGGTAGCCGTGTAAGATGTACCGGCCACGGTTCCTGTTAGATTGGTGATGTTTTGTGTAGTCTGTGACGTATTCGTCCACAAATAAGTGTATGGCGCAAGTCCGTTGCCATGGGTCAGGTCAACCCTTCCGTTATTGGAATACGAACAGGTTTCGTTGGTTACTGCAGGTGTCAGACTGAGCGCATAACTTCCGTCAGCGACAACAAACGATCCTGAAGAGGAGCAAGGCGCGGGAGTGCTGTTGGGTGTATCGTAGTAAAATAACTGATAGTTGTAAGTTCCATTGGTCAGCCCAACCGGGATCGTGAAAGGAAGTTGGGAGCCTGTGAAGGTATAGGATCCGATATCCTGTACTTGCAGGAAGTAAGTTGTGGACGCATCGCCTTGCGTTGTTATGCTGTTGATTGTCAACGACCCGGCATCAGTACAGATCCGGGGCGCGATGGTGTAATCCGAACTTGTGATCGATGGCGCCGTGGGGTACAAATAAACAGGAGCGCTAGCCGAAGTGTAGTCAGATTCCGCGCTCGTACATTGATTGTATCGGGTTCTCACCCTGAACCGCATGGTTTGCGACTGATTCGGGTTGGTGAAGATGGCACTGGGCGCTGTATAGGTGGTGGTAGATGACGACGTCAGCGAGAAGTAAGTGTAAGCTTCACCGTTGATGCTGACTTCCCACATGAACGATACGTTGTCTGTTGTAGAACCATTTGAGTTTTCAGGAGCCGATGAAGTTAACGTGACGGACTGACCGGGGCAATACTTCAAACTTGGTTGTCCCGACACCGTAATAGATGATGGCGTATTTGGTTTTGCATTTGGAACCTTAAGGCTCAGACCCCCGATAACCGTCGCCACGGAATTACAAGGATCTGGCGTGTTGATGGAGGCTGTAAGACCGATGGAACTGCTGTTCCAGATGATCCATATAAACCCTATTTCGGTTGCCATGGGTGTAGGGGGTGAAGGTTTCCCGATAATGGATTCTATTGGTGGGTCTTCGCCACCGCCACCGCCACCACCCGGACCGGAGGTTTCGTATCCTCCCGTGATGTTCCAGCTATAGGAAGTCACCGTACATCCGCTGCTGTAAAGCGTGTATTTATAAGGCGTATTCGGGCAAACTGAATTTGTACCAGTAATGTACTCCGTCGGCAGGGGTGTTTCCGTTGCGGAGAGCGCTGTCAGCGCGCTTGTCATTGCCAGAGCAAAAAATAGTATTTTCATTTTCATAAGTCAGATCATTTGAGCCACTAATAGTTCACCTTTATTTCTTCACTAAATGAACTTTCGGAGCCATTCGCGAATACGGTTTTGATCCTGTACGTATATTGTTTGTTGAATTCAAGATTCTGATCAGTGAATGCTTTTTCTGTGGCTCCAATAGAGCGGTACAACGTGATACCATCATTTCCCTGAGCCCGATAAATCAGATACTTGGTAATGTCTGTGTCTTCAGTACTCCAACGAATGCGGATCGATTTGTTGGTGCGATCTACTTCTGATTTTAAATTCTTCACGCCCGGTCTGAGTATACTTCGGCCCCTGGCGGTAACAGATGCCGAGAAGGAAGACAGCCCCTTTTTATCAATGGCTTTCAACCGGTATTCCCATTTCTGATTTAAGTCGTCTGAATTATCGACGTAGGCACTGTCTTTGAGCGTAAGTGCTTTCAAAAGTTTCCATTCTGTAGAAGCGTTTTTGCGGTAGATTTCATACGCGGCCAGATCTTCGCTGCTGCTGCGCGCCCAAATCAATTCGATACCGCGTGTCCCCGCCCTGACCGATTTAATTACCGGCGGAACGGGAGGGATAAGATCCGGTTTTTCAACCTCCAATACCGTGGAGTAAATGGAAGGATTGAAACGGATATCGACAGCTACGATCTTGTAAAATATTTTGCTGCTGAGTGTATTCACATCGACGGTATCCTTGAATTCCGGGAAAGACACAGGATCGGTGGTGATCTGACTGAACTCGCTGTTTCTAAAATTAGATCGGAACACACGATAACCCAGAAGGTCAGCTTCGGTGTTGGCCTTCCAAGACAACGAAACAATTCCCGTGGTATCGACCTTTGCCTTCAACATTTGTGGCGCTGAGGGGGGTATGCTGTCTTCTAATTGAACGAGGATCGGAAACGTTGCCCTTCTTTTTTTATCCCTTCCTAAAGCAATAACGCGATAGTAGTTTACAGGAAGTGGTTTGCTATCTTGATAAGTTCTCGATGTCGACAGAACACTTCCGATGACCGTGTATGGACCATCGGCCTTGCGGCCACGCTCCATTTCAAAGCCGGCGATCATTTTTTCATCTTCTTCAGGAAATTCCCATTGTAAAGCAACGGGACCATTGAGCGTGGGAACTCCCTGTAGTTTAGATACGGTACCTTTCAAAGAAACAATGCCCTGTCCCGAAGCAACTTTAGAGGGGGGACTAGTCTCGCCGAAAGATGTCAACCCGATAATTCGGTAATGCACAACCTGATCGTTTGTGGTCAGCGTATCAGTTTTCGTGAGTTTTAAATTATTAGGATCGTCTTTCTCCGTAACAATGGGCACCATTGGCGCTTTGTCGATCCTCCGAAATGTTTTTCCGCCATCTTCAGATTTTTCGATGTGGTACGCAGTGTACGTGTCCTTTAATGCGGAGACTCCCCAGGTAATGCTCACGGCCTTATCCGCAAATTCCAACACCGGTGCAGGAGGTTCAGGCAAGGGCTGATAGTCTGCAAGTCCGCTGTAAACAAATCCAAAGTCGATAATTGAGACACTAGCCGGAACCATGGAGTAGACTCGGTACAGATATTTTTCTTTTTTATCTACATCGCGATCTACGAAGCGAAGCCCCGAAAGCATCGCTGCCGCGGTGGAAACTTCTGCAGAAAACAGTGCATAAGAGTAACGGATCTCTATCTCCCTCGCTTGGTGAATCATTTGTATCACATTCGACTTTCCGTTCTCATGGATCATAGAATCACCGAAAATGGATTGAGCCGCCATAGCAACGAAATCATCGTTGTCAATGAATTTCTCCCACGCCGCCTGCGGCATGGGCTTGATCGGCTGCATTCCTAAGCTCTTCAGTGTCTTGTTTTCCAGGATTGCCCCGTCTTTGGTGATCGTATAACGTTCGATCCTGTAACCATACTTATTTAATAGAGTCCATGCCTGGGGTGATGACGGGGCCCATCGAAGCATGATGGAGTCGCCTGCAGGCCTGGCTATAACTTTAATAAAAGAATTGCTCTGAGCATGAACGCCTAATTCCAGCCCGCTGAATGCGATCAAAAGCATAGCCATTCTTCTGACCGAAAAGGATAATTTACAAGTGTATGTCGGGCTTGCTTTAGAAAACATAGTTGATCGGAATAATTCTTTCTGTCGTTACTTTTTTCGTGCCGGGCAACACATACCGGATCCTGATGTTATACACTCCTGCAGGAAGATTCGGATAAGGCGTAGTCAACAACGCATTTATTCGTGTATTGGTCGAGCTGATAGAATAGTTAGCCGCCTGGTGTACTAGGTCGGAATAGTCGCGGGCCATTTCCAACGGCAGGTTATATACCACCGAAGCTTGCGCGGCGCTCATGATGATGGGCGTCACCGGATCTTTCAGCACCATGTCGCTTTGTTCCCGGAAAAATACAGCCATGATCGGAGGTACGCCCAGCGATTGCTCAGCACGGTGTTTAATTCTTAATCCTGCTACGGGATAGCCTTCATAAAGCAGTGGTGCTATTCTGTCGGTATACCAGTCGTTGTCCAATACCGCCTCGAACTTCATCAAGCTTTCTGTATTCGACGTCGCCCCGGTTTCGTATTTGTCAAACAACTCGGCTCCGGCGTACCGGAAGCTAAGCTCGTGCACACCATTGTAGATCTGCCAACTCGTACCATTTGACTTGGTAAGCGCATTGAGCTTGGCATTTAATGTAGGGTAAGTACTTGATCTGAAATACCCATTGAAAATGGATTTCTCCTGCAAGTCAGAAATGGAACCTTCGGCTTTTTTGGTGGCCACTTCTGTGCTCACCGATTCGTCACCCCCCTGTATTTTGTTGGTAACCTCGCTCACGTTTCTGTCTACCGCACCTGACCTCTGGCTTGGAACATTCACAAGTTCGAATGTATATACAGAGCCGGTCTTCAAATCGGACGGGATGTTAAAGTTTACCGTGCTGTTTGAGTAGGTAAAGTCGTGCTCGATCTTTCCGCCGGTGGCGTCGGTCATGCGACCGATCTGTTTCCATTCTGAACCGGGTTCGAACAAATAACTCTGACCTTTTATCAGTTTGATATAACCCTCGCGGTTTTCATCGCGATAAAGGTTTACCTGGCCAATGATCGGGTAGCTGTAGGCTATGTTGCTATGTGGAATGTAATCCGGAGCGGGACCGGTCTTGTAAGAGATCTCGGACGTTTCGAGTACAATCTTGCCACTTTCCTGCACAGGCACCCAATTGCCTGATATCTTTTCTTCGAAGCTCACCTGCACAATTGACTTGATGTCCTGCGACGGTGGAAGAACTTCAAAAGAATTATAAGCTAACACATCGTGATTTTCGTTCCACTCGATCGTTCCGGGAATTACCTGGCCAGAGGCGGTAACGAGTTTGTAATGATCTAATTTGATCTTAAAGGATTTTTCCTGTTCGTTTTCTACCAGCTTGAATTCTTTATCCACCGGCATATTGAAGACTACCTGAGGGGTGTTGAATACACTCACTTCGGTTTCGCCGGCTGCGGGTGTTAGCTGGGCAATGACCTGGATGTCGTCAACGGCGCGTTCTTCGCTTTCTTTCTTGATAATGTCACATTGGTCGCCGAGGGTGATTTCAAATTTACAGTTACCCCGAACGAGTCCACCCAGTACACTGAAGTGTCCACCCACAGCACCTCTCATCCAGAAAGGATTGGGCAACTGTGCCTGAAGCAATGCTGCCGCACCGATGCTGAGGATCTCAACTTTTTTCCTTCTTCCAAAAACTCTGACCCTGATGCCGATCGATCCATCGAAATAAGCATAGGCCTGTCCGTTGGCGTACCATCCGTTGATACCAATCCGTCTGTTGGTTTGGGCGCAATAAGTGCTGGGATAATTCTTCAGCATGATGTCGAAACCTGCACCCGCGTCGAATCGGGCGTAGAACATGAGGAATTTAAGGTCGCCCGTGCTGATATTCAGCGAGGCGCCGAAAGCGAAACCCGCGCCCTTGCCGATATCATTCAGACTTTTCATATAGTCGTAGTTCTTGCCGCCAAGTATTTTGGCAACTTTAGCAGGAGGCGGAGGGCTTCCGGGGATCTTGGTTCCCACCATGAAGTAACTGTCTGTGCCGGCACGAATCGGTCCGATACCAACACTAAGGTTAAAACGGTTGTCTGGTGTTCCAATATAAACGTACCATTCTTCCGGAGCGAAGTGGAGAACTGCTTCACCGCCACCCGTCAGAATGCTGGCCACATTGATCTTGGCATTGAAGTTTCCATGAAGTATGCGGTTTTCAAAATCATAGCTGATGAACATGCGTGCTGAGATGGCGCCTTTCTCGCCTGAATTTTTCAGATCGCCATGTATCGCTGTCATCATGGACTCCTGGTCGGCAATCTTTCCGGCGCCTGTGCTCGCGGCAGTTTTTTCGAGCTCGTCAAAAGCATCGGCCATCTTGCTGGCGCTCGCCTTTAGTTTTTCCACACTCGCGTCAAGACCCGGTGTGGCAATAAAACCGTTACCAGTGAGTGACACGAATCGAACACCACCTCCTTTGTAGAAAGAGATCTCGAAAGTGATGTCTCCATTGAATGCTTTATCATCAGGCGCAGTACCGATGTTGAGTATCGCTTTGATACCGAGCCCGGATTTTTCGTCTGGAATATAAACCACACCAGACGCCGTTTTACCTAACTCACTACCCGCGCCGGTGTTATCCATTTTCATACGATAGTAGGCACCTCCACCAAAGCCGTAGAAGGCAACACCCGGAAACACCGGAATGCCGGGTTTGAATGATGCCATCGCATCGGCATACCAGTAACGATAACCTTTTACGTTTCCGAAGATCGCCGTTGCACTGACTTTGATGTTGGGTGTAAATTCAGCTTTGACAACACCATTGAAACCATCACCATACGATACGTCGTTACGATAGAACGTCAGACTGCCATTGATCTTGAAAGCCCCGCCATTGATATCGACTTTGATACTTCTGACGTTGACCTCTTTGTATCGCCAGGTCTGCCATCCTGATTCGGCATTCATGGTGCCGATCACGCTAAGACCTGCGTCGGCGGCGAAAGATCCACCTTCTTCACCCACAAGATTTAACAACAGGTTGAAGTCCAACGCGACTTCGGTATCTGAAACATTCTTAAGAGCAACATTTTTTATACTGATCGGGAAGCCGGCCATTTTTTGCTGGGCTGCCTCCGAGCCAAAAGAAAAGCTTCCAACTTTTAAGAAAGGTCGAACAGACTGTATCTCGAGTTTTTCAAATCTGATGTCGGCGAGTTCTACGCCCTGACCACCCTGGCTAAGGCTGGCCTTTACGTTCATGCGGCCATTCAAGCTCGCTTTGGGAAGAAATTTTTTATCCTGAACCCGAACTTCAATGTAAGAGGACTCGTAGATCTCTACCTTACCGGCTTTCCAAAGATCGAATTCCATATCCTTAGCAGGCGACACGCTGAATAAATAATTGTTGCCATCGCTGATCACAGCCTGGTAGTTCAATGGCGTTTTTTCTCCTGACACCGGAACAACAATATCACCTTTGAAACCGGCGTGCATCAACTCGTTTGCCTGGAGTTCTATCGCGAGTGAATCGACCGAGAAGGCCCAGCCGTTCATATTGCCTTCCTTGAGCGGAAGCAGATTGCTGCCCGCGAAGAAACCGCTGATGCCATCGCTGTCGATGATCAGATTGGTTGCCGACAAAGTTGTTTTGCCACCACCCGATTTTTTCTCAAACTGTGCAGGCATGCGAACAGAAAGTTCACGCATGTAAAAGCCGCGCCAAAGATTTTGGTTGCCGGGTAAGAACTGCGAAGATTGGTAGTTTTCCGGAAACACAACAGACGGAGCGTTGCGCGTGTCGCTAAAATCAAATACGGCATCAGAAGCGGTAAAGCCAAAGCCTTTAAGACTTTGTACCTGGAAGGCGGGCATGCTGAGTTGGATCAGCAGATCGTTCCAGTTGCTGAGGTTTGCTTTGAATGCCGCGCTGACGTTACCTTCTTTGACATTTCCGGATGCGTCTTCGGGAACAAGAATATCTCTGGAGAATTTCACTTCGGCGTCGAGACCCATTTCCTTAAAGCCATCGCAGTCCATGGTGACATATGTACCAGTACCCGCGAGACTGCCGTGCAGAATAAGTTGAACTTTGTCGCCGGTAAAATTGATGCCGTAGTCGCCTACAAGACTGAGCTTCGCATCGCCCACAATACCACCTGCGCGCGTGAACTTGATTCCTTTTGCCTGGAAAGTGAGCACTTTTCCATTCTGTGGCATTTCAAATTGCATGAGCACGTCTACTTCGGCGTGCGTGGGCAATAAACGTATGGCGTAGATGCCGATGTCGTAGTTTAATCCATTCACAAGCTTCGGAATGCCTACCGGTAATTGAAACAAGGAAACATCATTGAGATTTGAAATATAGTTCTGTGTTTCCCTGATCTTCGACATTACCGCCTGGGCTTTGTCGATGTAGTATTTTACGGAGTCGATGGGATCGGCGGAGGGGAGGAGGCCTTCTGAGAAATCATGAGACACATATGCCAGACCGGTTTGTTGTTTTGTTAGAAGTGTGTCGGTATTGAAACTATCGGCACGAACGTAACTGCTCACACTAGTAAACGTAAAGGCGGCTAAAAATGTAGCTACTATATTTAAATATCGGGGCTTCATTCGATACACCAGGTTAATCGGTTTCTTTAAGGAATGTATAATTATGAGAATAATTTTGTAGAGGTTTGATAGGAAGCAAAGCTGCCGGTATCAGATCGCTATTCGTTCTTACCTCGAGTCCCTTCATCCAGGCTAACTTGGCATATCCCAGCGCTGGCTGCGAGATGTATTTACTCAATAAAGGGCTATCATTTCTTTGCTTGTGTACTTTGGGCGTTACCAGCTCTGATATTATTTCCTCAGCTCTCTTTAGATTCTTTTCATAGATGGCCTTATAAAACTCAAAATCAAGTTTCATGACCGGATGTTTTGTTTTTGGAAGTGTTACGGTTTCCATGATTTCCAGATTCCTAGCCACGTTATTCCAATCGTCCTTGATAATGAGTTGAATCGTATGGCAGTAAATAGCTATTTCGCCTTGCCCTACCATGGTGCTCATATCTGAATAATGTTTGCCATCACCTCGGTAAGAAAGGTTGGCATACGATGAGCAGAGTTCCGCCGAATCGCTCAACACAGCTCCGCAGATATTTGGGATGCCATAGTCAAGAAGCCGATTATTAAATTTCTTGATTCGATGTTCATCAAGCCTTCCGCAGATGTAGAAGTTAAGCTTGGCTTTATGAACGTTCGAGTTCTTGATGAGTTCATATATTGCAAGAAAAAGGTGTTCATTGTAGAGGTTTCCAGCAAGAATGTTATCAACTCCATTAGCCTGTGCTTGAGACGCAATCGCTTGTAGCACTCTTGAACTGACACTATATCTTTTTTCTAAATCATCCATCGGTTTAAAATGTTGAAAGCTTTAGAAAGTTTATTTCGCCTGTAGATTTGTCAACGGCGGTAACATACTTAATGACTTTGCTTCTGTTTGTCAATAGAGAAACCGCAAGGTCAACCTTTTCTTGAACGTTAGTGTCAATTAATTTTCCCTGAACGTGGACAAATATCCAATCGTCGCTCATTTGTGTTGGTAAACCTGAGGCTTGGTTCGGGCCGTTCAGCTTTGTGCCCGAAGTCGCGTCGTATAATGGTTGATTCGCAATTTCGTCGAACTCGCTTATGACGTCATGCTTGAATTGTTTGCTTTCCATTACCAAGATCTCCGAAGGATTGTTAATGTTTTCTCCTTGTTTTATGAAGACATGATCGAAGCCATTATTAGATCCATACTTGCCGTCGAGCCTCTGGTACCCTTTTGAAGTCATGAGGAGGTCGATTATCGATTCAGTTTTTTCGCCAGCACCGTCGCCATTTCTTACAATGTCATCAATGATTTCCGTGATGGTACCGCTGGGTGGCTTTGAAATAATATAACCGGATTCGTTAAACAGACTCTTGTTTAAATTTGTAAGATATTTTCCAGTTGGCGTTTGTGCTGTTAGCGATTTTAATCTCGGCAGGTCAAGTAGGTTGGCTATATTATTTGCCTTTCCAAATAATCTTTGACGAAGCTTGGCAAGAGCCTCTTTGTCAATCGCTTTAGAAATAGTCTTTAATAAGTTATCAAAGGACGCTATAATATCGTCGAAAGATCCCCTGAGCCCCCTAAGACCCGAAGAAGCTTCATCAACTATTCTAATGGATGTAGACAGCGCTTTCGCCGTTCGCAGGGCTGTTACTACTTCACCGACACCGACAAAAAAAGATGCAATTTGAATCAATGCATAGCCTTCAAAATATCTAATCTCTTTATAATCACTCAAGGCCACCACGAGTTTCTCCCATCCTTTTTTGACAAGGTCTGTGATTACAACCGCCTGGAAGTATTGGACGTCCAGAATGAAACTCGTAATAAACGGCTGTGCGCTGATGGCAAGATCTTTTAAAGTCGTGGCATATTCAATTTTGGCTAAAAGCTCGATTTGCTTATCGGCGGGTATTCCGGAAAAGAATCCTGGGAACGCCTTGTAATCGGTGTTCGAAAAATCAATAGATGCGAAGAAGATGATGGTATCTAGGGCGCATTTCTTTGCTATCGGAAACCAGTTGTTTTTGATGTACTCCAGTTTCTCAATTACCTGTTTTCGTTTTGCTTCATTTTTCGAAAGTTCATAGGCATACAGACAAGCCTGGAAAATAGCATGGTTAATAGTCAACGTTGCTTTTCCTGCAAGCGTTAAGATTTGGAGAATGCCAACCAGGTTATCCAAGACGCCGTTGATTGCTCCAGCCAGGAATGGGTCCATTGCATACCATTCGTTACTTTTCCACCAGCTATCTGGTATGCGGATTTTGCCGAGATAAAAATCAATCGAAGTAAGGACGTCAATGAAATCTCCAAATATTTTTTGTTCGGCATCCTTTAAGTTATCGCTTCCTTCCAGAGATCGAACATCCTGCCAGAGCTTATCAAGGTCCTGCTGAACATAATTGTCAAATAATGAACCATACAGCACAGTGAACCTTATTTTAACATTGCCTGTCTCTGTCGCGGGCTTCATAAAATGCATACCGAGGAGGAGAGTATTTTCCTTGATTCCTTCTTCCTTCACCAATTGGATAGCCGTTTGTCCTTTATGGGTATTCAGATCCGAAGTGGTTACAACTTTTAAGTTGGCTCCGGCTGGCAGCGGATTACTGATCGAGCTGTAATAGTTTCCAAACAGTCGTTGCAGATATGAATCTACACCTGCGTAGTCTTTGAGGTTGTCTTTAATAACAGGAGATGTGTTTGGCGCACCAAGGATAGATAACAGTTTCGTTCTGTCGGTTGCAGTAAGCTTTAACTCTGTAAAATATTGACCTCCGGTTTCGCTTGCAAAGAAATTCTTGTCTTCGCTTACTTTTCCTTTAATAATACTTTCAATCGCGGACACATACTTATCCAGGATATTGCCACGATGATCTTTGTTCTCACCGGGAGATGCACCCTGCACGGCGAACTCCAAA
>JBMOKS010000397.1:0-13948 GCA_049324355.1 Bacteroidota bacterium | reverse complement strand
CGGCACCGTTCACCACGATCCTGACATTTTCAATTTTTTTCCCGACAACCTCGCAAGCATTCAACAACGCAGCACTCGAGATGATGGCAGTTCCATGCTGATCGTCGTGCATGATAGGGATGTTCATCTTCTCCCGCAGCTCGGTTTCAATGCGGAAACATTCCGGCGCTTTGATGTCTTCGAGGTTTACGCCGCCGAAAGTAGGTTCAAGTGCTTTTACGATTTTGATAAATGCTTCGGGATCTTTCTCATCAATCTCGATATCGAAACTGTCGATGCCAGCGTATTTTTTAAAAAGCACGGCCTTTCCTTCCATGACGGGCTTAGCAGCTTCCGGGCCGATGTCGCCCAATCCTAAAACAGCAGTACCGTTGGAAATAACCGCTACCAGGTTTCCTTTGGAGGTGTATTTGTAAACGTCTTCTTTGTTCTTCGCTATTTCTTTGCACGGCTCTGCCACACCGGGCGAGTAGGCGAGCGCCAGATCCATTTGTGAGCTGAGCACCTTGGTGGGTACAACTTCAATTTTGCCAGGCTGCCCTTGCATGTGATAGTTAAGGGCATCTTCTTTTCTGATTTTGATAGACATTAAGAATCCGGTTTTTTAAGGTGTCAAAGATAAGAAGTGAATCGGAAAGATTCTGTAAATTGTGAGGTGGTGTTAACCTGAATTTGGAACTTAATCTGTAAAGTGTCATGAACTGATATGTTGATCAAAACTGGGTGATCTTTTTCAAGTCCCTCACTCAAAAACCCGGACCCTCTTCGAAATTTTACGTGACTACCCGGTGGTAGTTTTAAAAAGTTAAACGCTCACATGATATCCCGCATTTGGTTTAAAGGATATGCGATCTATTCGGTCATTTTTTTGATAGGTATTTTACTGATTGGCAATATTTATCTCATCTACATCAACAGCAAGGTTATTGAACACAACAGAACCTTGTACGAGAACGCCGAAAAAATAAAGGTAAATACCCTCGATATCGTTAAGAATCTGCACCTTGTAGACCTGGGCCTGCGCAGCTTTGTACTAACGAATAATATGGAGTTCATCCGTACCATCGACAGCGCCTTGTACTATAAAGATCTCATCTTCACCCGGATCGAGAAGCCGTTGCAGGCTCAAAATTATCCGATGGAAAATTTCAATCGTATGCGCGATTCCCTGAATGCGTATTATGACTCAACAAAGGTGATGCGTGATCACTTGGCTGCCGGGAGGATCGATAAGTTCCTGGTGTTTCTCAAGCCCGATCCCGGAACACCGGTTTGGTTTGCCTACAAAAGATTTTCAGATCACGTTAATACGTTTGAAAACAATATAGCTAAGGTGGCAAAGGTTAGGTATCAGCGTGCGCTGAGCAACAGTTACCTGCTTCAGATCGCACTGTTCGTCATTACTGTACCCACGCTCATCTTTACTGCGCGCCATACCATGAGGGTGTTGAATATGTCGGAACAACTCCGAAAATCGCACGAAGAGAACGCACGGTTGCTGGAGGAGCAGAATATTATGCTAGACCAGAAAGTTCAAGAGCGCACGATGGAGATCATGAAACAAAACGAAGAGATATTGGCCCAAAATGAAGAGATCGCCGCACACAACGAACAACTCGTCTCACAACAACAGGAGATTGAGTTACATCGAAATGCGCTGAGGGAACAAAACGAAAGACTGGAAGAGGCGAAAAGAATCATAGAACAGCAACATGCACAAATGCAAAGCCGGAACGTGGAGTTGAGCACAAAAGTAGATCGCTCAACGCAAGATTTGGAAAAAACCAATCTTGAGTTGATCGAACACAATAGCAAACTGGAACAATTTGCCTACACCGTTTCTCATAATCTTCGTGCACCTATGGCACGATTCAGGGGCTTGGCCGCCATTCTGCAATACGCAAAAGACGATCACGAATTGCGCCAGGTTATTTCCATGATGATCAAATCTTCCGGCGAGCTCGATCAGGTGATATCGGACCTGGGTTTTATCGTGGGTCTGCAGAAGCCTGGAGCCCAGCTCTTACAACCCGTTGACCTCGCTTCTGTTGTAGACAAAGTGATGGGTATGGTGGAAATGGAGATGAAAGAGACGTCTACCATTATTCGTAAGGATATTCAGGGTGTCGGCACTATTCAGTCGTTGCCACAGTACATCGAAAGTATTGTTTATAATCTGGTGAGTAACGCCATTAAGTATCGTCAGCCTGGCAGGCCGCCATTGGTTATTGTCAAGGCCAGGGCTGAAAACGGACTGGTGCGCATCGACGTATCAGACAATGGTTTGGGCATTGACCTTAAAAAGTATAGGGATAGTTTGTTTAACCTCTACAAGCGTTTCCATTTTCACATCGAAGGGAAGGGATTAGGACTTTACCTTGTGAAAACTCAGGTCGCGGCATTGGGTGGTCGCATTGAAGTAGAAAGTAAAATCAATCAAGGAACTACATTCAGCATCTTTCTGAAAGGGTAAGCCCTGCTCGGAACTTCATGCAAGGCTTTTTTAAATGCCAATGATGAGTTTTTGACCTGGCTGGATCTTGTTATCGCTGAGTTTGTTAAGATTCTTGATCTTTTCTATGGTGAGCCCTTCAAATTTTTTTGTGATATCCCAAAGTGTATCGCCCGGCTGAACAGTATAGGTCTTTGACCCCGATATCGAGCTGATGACAGTGGCTTTTTCTTCGGGAGCCACACGCGCACGCATGCTGGGCTTAGTCCAGATGGTGAGGCGTTGCCCGGAGCGGATCATGTTGCTGCGCAAATTATTCCACTTCTTCAGATCATTCACCCGAACACCATAGCGAATGGCGATCGAGCCTAATACCTCGCCGCTTCTTACTTTGTGAACCAGGCGGTCGCGTCCATAGGTGGAGCCTTCTGTATTTTTTGCTAACAGCTCAAGTTCTTTTTTACCCACTTTAGACGCCGAGTCTAAGATGCTGAAACGGTTCAAATCCAGCGCAGTCTTGGCGTCTTTTGGAACACGCAGTGTGTATGTCCTGCCACGTTCAGGAATGGCGTTTCGCAGCACAGAAGGATTTAACTTTTGAAGATCTTCGGCACAGGTTCCGGTGAGATGGGCGAACGTTTCGAAATTCAAAAATTTCCTCACTTGAAGTGTATCCGATGCCATTAACATTTCTTCTCCATCGTCGATGAAGTTATGTTCATCGAGATATTTCATGGTATAAATAATCGCCACAAACTGGGGCACGTAAGAACGGGTTTCGCGGGGCAAGTTCGGGTAGATATCCCAGAAAGAACGCTTATAGCCAGACCGGCGAATGGCGCGCTTAACATTTCCCGGGCCTGTGTTGTAAGCCGCGAGCGCCAGCTCCCAGTCATTGAACATTCGATGCAGGTCACGCAAATAACGGCAGGCTGCATCTGTTGCTTTTTCGGGGTCCATCCGGTCGTCAACAAACCAATCGTGATAAAGATTATAATGCCTTCCGGTAGCCGACATAAACTGCCACAACCCTACGGCACGTGCTCTTGATACGGCGCGAGGATTCAATCCCGATTCAATGATCGACAGGTACTTCAATTCGTCGGGCAAGCCGTATTGGGCGAGGTATTTTTCGAAAAGTGGGAAATACAGGTTTTTTCTCCGCATGACCATACGTGTATAATCGCGGTCCTTCACTGTGAAATAATTGATAAACGCGTGGGTCTTGTCGTTGTAGCGAAGGGGAATTTTTTGTTCAATGCATTTCAGACGGTCAGCAAACACCTCGGGACGGTCGTCGCCCGGAACGTATTCCAGTTCGGCCGGAAGAGTGAAGTATACGAAGGTTGCTGTGTCTTCTTTGTACAACATTTCTTCTTCCGCTACCGCTACTTCCAGAGAATCAACTACAACAGAATCAGGTTCCGTTTGACCAAAGGCTTGAGTTGAAAAAATGATGAACAGCAAAAAGAGAAGTTCCTTTCTCATGATTGGTTCATTTTGTTTAAAAAATTTGAAAAATGTAAAAGTTTCGATTCCTCAAAGTCATCCGCAATTACTTGCAGTCCGATGGGCAGCCCTTTTTTATCCCTTCCGCAGGGTACTGAAATGGCAGGAACACCTGCCACATTAGCCTGAACGGAAAAAAGATCAGCCAAGTACATTTCTAACGGATTATCAGTATGCTCTCCCAACTTGAACGCCGTGGTCGGGGTTATAGGCATGATGATAAAATCGTATTCCCGGAGTATGGCTTTTGTTTTATCGCGAATGATCTTTCGCACCTTCTGTGCTTTGGTGTAGTATGCATCGTAATAACTGGCACTCAAAACAAAGGTGCCGAGTAAAATGCGGCGTTGCACTTCTTTCCCAAAACCCTCAGATCTGCTTTTCTTATACATCGAGTGCAGATCTTTGGTATTCGGACTCCGGTATCCGTAGCGCACGCCATCGTAGCGCGATAAATTCGAACTGGCTTCTGCTGTAGCCAGGATGTAGTAAGTGGGCAGAATATATTCCATCAAAGGAAAATCGATCGCTTCCACTGTGTATCCAGCCTTGCGCAAGACGTCAATCCGATCTAACAAATTACGACGTATTTCATCCTGCAAACCCTGCGATTCTTCAATTTCTCTGACATATGCGATTTTATACTTCTTTCCATCGGGAGCGGATAGTTCACGCGAATAAGCAGGCACAGGCTTTGTGGAAACAGTGCTATCGTCGTCATCGGCACCGGCAATGACTTCTAACACGAGGGCAATATCTTCTACATTTTTTCCGAAGATACCAACGCAGTCGAATGACGAGCCATAGGCAACCAGTCCGTACCGCGATATCCTCGAGTAGGTAGGTTTTAAGCCCACTACACCACAAAAAGCAGCAGGCTGACGCACCGAACCGCCTGTATCTGAGCCAAGTGAAATATGGCACATGTCGGCCATGACAGCTACTGCCGAACCTCCCGAAGAGCCCCCGGGAACCCGCGAGTTATCGATATCATTTAATACGGGACCAAATGCAGAGTTTTCGTTAGACGACCCCATGGCGAACTCATCGCAGTTTTGGCGGCCAATGATGATGGCATCGGCGTCTAACAGGCGCTGAACAACAGTGGCATTGTATTGAGAGATGAATCCTTCTAAAATTTTGCTGCCGGCCTGGAGGGGATGATCCTGATGGGCCAAAACATCTTTGATACCAACAACAAGACCAGCCAGTTTCCCGGCTGTGCCTGCTTTGATCTTGGTATCGATTACTGCTGCTTGGGCAAGCGCTTCTTCTTCATACACACTCAAAAAAGCATTGAGGTGAGCTTTTGCCTTGATGTTATTAAGGTAATGCCTGACGAGATCCTGGCAAGTTGTGGTGCCGCGCTGCAGATCGTTTTGGATTTCGCGAAATGTAGCGTTAGTTTTCAATCGTTATTTTCCTTCTTCTATTTTTCCGGACTCCTCGACCTCTTTCTTCACATCTTTTACAGCGTCTTTAAATTCTTTAACGCCTTTGCCGAGGCCTTTCATGAATTCGGGTATTTTTCTGGCTCCGAAGAAGATCAGTACAAATAAGCCAATAAGGAGAATTTCTTGTACGCCAACCCCACCCAGGAACAATAATATCGCTTTCATATGCTTGTTTAATTTATATTACAAGAGAACTACAAAAGTAGGCTAAAAATTTCAGTTTAAAAGGTTTTTAGGGCAAAGTTTAGACCTACATGTTTCTGAGCCACGCCTGTGGATCAAGGGCTGTGGTGTTTTTTCGTATCTGGAAACGCAATTCTGAGATACCATCATTGTTAGAGATCACTTGCCCAATCTCCTGATTCGTTGTCACTTTTTGGCCGGTTTTTACATATACTTCCTTTAATCCGGTATAAACGGAGTAGTATTCACCGTGATTGATAATAACTGTGCTGCCGAGCGTTGGGATAAACGCTACCCGCCGTACCTCACCTTCGAAAACACATTTTACCTTTTCATTCTCCCTGGTCTGGATATTGACGCCATCATTTTGCAACACAATACCTTTTAACACAGGATGATTCTGGCGGCCGAACTTTTGAGAAATAAATCCCGACGACACGGGCCACGGCAACTTGTTCTTGTTCTCTTCAAATGACGACGAGAGTGCCACCGACTTTTTTGTGTTCAAGGCGCGGGCTTCGCGCTCCATTTCTTCTTTAATAATGTCGTTGATCTTTTTATCAAGAATAGCTAGCGCTCGTTTGGTTTCTTCCAAATCCCTGCGCAGCCGTTTTTCTTCCTTCTCCAGTGTCTTGACCAGGGTATTTTGTTTTTTCTTGAGGTCGGTCAAGTTGTTACTTTCGTCTACTTCTTCGCTCAGCAGTTTATTCTTTTCTTCGCGTTTGCCTTCGATCTGCTTCACCTGGCCGGAGATATCTTCTTGCACTTTGGTGATCTGGTCGGCCTGAAGCTTGCGGGTTTCGCCATATTGTTCCATATAACGGAGTCGCATGATCATCTGATCGAATGAGCCGGCAGAAAACAAAAATGTGAGCCGGGTAGTGCTGTTGTTGGCTTTCTGCGCGGCGAAAAGCATGATGGCGTATTCTTTCTTCAGCTTATCGAGGTCTTCTTCCAGAGCTTGTATGATGCCGTTGTTTTCACCGATCTCCGAATTGAGAAGGCTGATCTCTTTTTTGATGGAGCCGATGAGATTTTCCTGCTCCTGGATGCGTTCGGTGAGTGCCGATAGCTCACCCAGGGAATTCTTTTTTTTGGTCGCTGTTTCGGAAATGATCTTCTCTACCTCCTTGATTTTTTCAATGCTCTGTTGCTTCTCTTGCTGAAGTTGCGACTTGGTTTTCTTCTGGGCTAAAGAAAACGAAAAGGTAAAGCATAAGACGATTACAAGTAGCAGTATGGATTTACCTGCGCTCATATCGTTTGGGAATGTTGAACGGGAATTTGAGTTCTTTACCTCCGACTTCCGCTTTGTTGTACTCAAAAATGATAGTCGTATTCAGTAATCCCGACAAGGTTTTATAAAACAGATTGATGGTACCGTTGTAGGGAAAAACCTTGGAGCCTACAGGTTGAAAGTTTGAATAATTGATCACTAACGAGTTGCTGCTGTTGTTCTCTTTGAGTTCAACCTTTTCGATCTTCATGCTGGCGGCGTTCACATAATTGCTAACGACGACATCGCCGGCTTGTTGCGTGAGCAAATACATCGAGCTTTCTTGTTTCACCGGATCGTCGGGTTGGCGTGGAATGAGGGTATTGCCCAGCATGGCAGACTGGATGATGTTGTAATTGATGTCGAGGTTAAATCGCTTTGAAAGCTCGGCATACTCGAAAACGTAGTACTCTTTGTCTACGTTACTCACAATGGTTATGGAATCTTTGTTGATGAGGGCCTTACCCCCCTGCACACCGATGACCGAGAAAGTCATCCAGATCACGCTGTCTTTGCGAACCCGGATATTAGCCTTCACTTCACGTTCTTTATTTGCATCGCGCAGTATCATGCGAGCTTTGCCATGGAAGTATTCAAAATCGATCTCTTCAATCTGCAGTGTTGTCCTTGGCGTCGTAGTGATGGGAGTGATTGTTTTCTTGCTACAGCCTACGGTGAGAATCGTCAGGCCGATGAACAGAAACCAGGAGCTTTTATTCATAGATTTTTCTATTCGCAATTTTTTTGTTCAACGTTTCACTTTTGGCATTCATACCCCGTGCTTTTTCCCACTGCTGCACGGCACCATCTACATCGCCCAGTTGGTATAAAATATCACCATAATGTTCAAAGTGTGTGGCAGTTGCCTTGCCGGTGCCAATGGCCTTTTCAATTACCTTTCTGGCATCCTTATATTTTTGGCGAACATACAATACCCATGCGTGAGTATCCAGAAAGGTGGGGTTGTCCGGATTATTTTTTATTAACTGCGTCGACATCTTCTCGGCTTTCTCCAGGTTTTCCCTGCGCAAAGCTAAAAAGTAACTGTAATTATTAAGCACTCCGTAATTGTTTTGATTGAACGCCAGCGCTTCTTCGTAAGATTTGTCGGATTTGATATAGTCTTTTAGGGCGTTGTAGGCATCGCCCAACATGCCATTGATCTCGCCGACCAGCGCCGGATTGGAAGAAGATAATTTTTTCGCTTGTTCAAATGCGGCTATGGCTTCCTGGTTACGGTGTTTTCGTAGGTTGGCAAATCCGCTAAAATAATGAAGCATGTTCTGGTTTGGAAAAATTTCCAATGCTTCGTCAACATGGGCAATGGCCTGATCGAATTGCTCGAGTTGTATTTCGAGATACAGCAAATTTTCCCACACTTCGAAATTTACCTCACCCGATTCTACGGCCATGAGGTATTCTTTGTGAGCTTCTCTGTTCTTGCCGGTGGAGAGATAGAGGTCGCCACCGATGATGTGTACACTGCTGTTCTCCGGATAGTTTTTTTCAAGCTTGTGAAAAAGTGTGAATGCGAATGTCTCCTTGTCTGCATCAGCTACGTTCTTGGTTTTGTTTTGATTGAGCTCGGCGTTATAGGCGCCCAAAACGATCAGCTTGCTGCCGATCTCAATACTCATGTCATCAAAAAGTGCGAGCAATAGGGGGCGCGCCTTAGCTTCTTGATTGGTGTCGCGATAAAAACCGGCCAACAACATTTTTGCGTTCCCGCTTTCAGCATTGGCGGCAATAAATTTTTCGAGGTAAACGATGGCCTGATCTCGCATACCTTTTTGTGAGAGCACTTCGGTGAAGTTCATTATAAACTGCTCTTCGTCAGGGAAAGCATTGATCAATTTTTCACCCTCCGAAATTCCCTCTTTTGTTTTGCCGGCATCTAAAAGCATTCGCATTTTTTGCATCGATGAAATTTCATTGATGCCAAAAACACTCTCGGCACGTTGATAAGCTTTGAACGCGTCTTCTTGCCGGTTGCCATATTGGTAAACCGCTGCCACTTCATAGAGATATTCTTCCGTACCTTTTACCTGCCGCATCATTTCCTCATATACCTCGGCGGCCTTATCGAATTTAGCAAGACCATTATAGATCGAAGCAGCCAGCAGATAGAAGTATTTATTAGACTTTTCCAGCCGCAGGGCATTTTCAATACTCAGCGACGCGCGAATCAAATCGTCTTGCTTAGTACTGTGCGCCAGTACTTCAGCTACTTTGTAATGTACCGTTGCATTTTCGGGATTAATCTCGATGGCGCGCTGGTAATACAACAGTGCTTTTGCGTAGTCTTCCAGGATGAAATATTTCTCGCCCTCGGTGAAGTAAAACTCGGCTTCCCTGAGTTTGATACCTTGAGGTTCTTCGGATTTTTTCTTCTTTTGAGCCTGCACAGGAAGTACAGGCAGTGATAGAGAGATGGCCAACACCAGCAGCAAACCAACCGCACTATGGAATTTTTTGATCGTCAAAATCAGGTAATTGAATTGTAATCGCCTAAGCTCAAATCGAGCGTCCGGGCCTCAAAAATAACGAAATTCCCTAACATGGCGTTTTCCAAAACCGCGCCAGAAACCTTCGAATTTGTCTGAACGATGGAATTGATGATCCGGCTGTCGCGAATATGCGTATTAGACCCTACAGACACATGTGGCCCTATAACAGAATTTTCAATGGTCGCCCCGTCACCCACAAAACAAGGTGGAATAATGACCGTATTGATAAGTTTGGCTTTGTCAGAAACAAGTTTTTGGCTTTTGATAAACTCAAGATACCGTTGGTTGGTTTGCACTGTTACATTTTTATTGCCGCAGTCGAGCCATTCGGCGACCTCGCCGGGCACTAATTTTGCCCCTTTTTTATTCAGGCTTTGCAGCGCAGTGGTAAACTGGTACTCTCCTTTTTCCTTGATGTCGTTGTCGATCAGGTATTGCATCTCACGGCCCAGTGCCTCACCATCCTTAAAGAAATAAATTCCGATAATGGCCAGGTTCGAAACGAACACCGATGGCTTTTCGACCAGCTCAGTGATTTCATTTTTTTCGTTGAGCTTCACCACACCGAATTGAGACGGGTCTTCAACACGTTGTACCCAAATGATGCCGTCTTTGGAGGTGTCAAGTTTAAAGTCTGCCTTGAATAACGTGTCGGCGAAGGCCACGATCACCTTGCCCGTGAAAAGTTCTTTTGCGAAAAGCAATGCGTGTGAAATCCCAAGAGCCTCCTTTTGATAATAGATCTTTCCGGTAGCACCCACTTCTTTGGCAATAGCTTTCAAACTGTCCTCCACTTCTTTTCCAAAGCTCGGATGAATGATGAAACCGATGTTCTCAATTTTCTCAGGGCAAACTTTGGCGATATCTTCCACCAAACGGTGAACAATAGGTTTTCCGGCAACCGGCAACAGAGGTTTGGGAACAGTAAGGGTGTGGGGCCGGAGACGTTTGCCCAGACCGGCCATGGGGATAATGATATTCATCTTTTACATTTTAATGTTAAACCTTTGCACCTGCAGGATACTCCCAACTTACCGGTCAAGATAGTAAAAAATCAGGCCGCAGAGAGTTTAAAATTCCTTCTTTCAAGCAAATAAATTATGAACAGATAAGACACCAAAACCGCAGCGTGAAAAGCGGTTGAAATTATTTGTTTTTCTGTTTTGAGAGTGTCATCTGCATACTTGACGACATAAACGAGCATCATAGTAAAGGCAATATAAAACGTGGCGCGCACGATCGAATAAGGAATACGATAATACTTCTGCCCCAGCAGATAACAGATCGCAGTCATGGTGAAATAACAAAATAAGGTCGCAAGACTGCTACCAGTATATCCGGATACTGGAATTAAAAAATAATTGGCAACAATCGTGATGATCGCACCAATCACAGTGATGATCGTTCCATAATAGGTCTTGTCAGTGAGTTTGAACCAAATTGAAAAATTGTAGTACACGCCTAGAAAAAGATAACCCAATAACAGGATCGGAACAATATGAAGGCCCTCCCAATATTCCGGTTGACCAAGGAAATATTTAATCAGGTCAAGATTGATGCTTACGCCCAGCAAAAGCACACAGCACACAATGACAAAGTAATGATTAACCCTGGCGAACAGATGGGGAGAATTTTTCTCACTGGCGTTGGCGAAGAAAAATGGCTCCGCAGCATACCTGAAAGCTTGAATAGCGAGGTTCATCAACACTGCAAACTTGTAGCAGGCGCCAAAAACCCCCAGCGCGTGTTCGTTGGTTTGGCCCGGATAAAAGTTCTTCGGCAGCCATGCATCAAGTGTGACCCGAGAGAACATTTCATTCGTCATGCCGGCAAGTCCAGTAAGCATGATCGGGTAGGCATAACTGAACATCGAAGGTGATATTTCCGAGTCGTATGCGGGGCGCCACAACAACAAAGTTTTGAAAAAGAACACCAGATAAAAAGCATTCGCCAAAAGGTTGGCCACAATAACCCAGTCGATAGTAGGCGCAGGAATAAATGATGTCATTAAGAACAGAACATTTAATCCCACTAAAATGAAAATGTTGATTGTCTTACCAACTGCAAATTGGGCAGCCTTTTTTTGCAGTCGCAGTCTGGCAAAGGGAATGGCTACCGCGGCGTCTACAAACATGATCAAGACCAGCCATATCACCAGGTTCGAATGGCCAGTAATGGATAATACATCGGCAACAGGATTAGCCATTATGATGAAGATCGCCGACAAGAAGGCGCTGATGCCGAGTACTACAGTTTGCGCAAGATTGAAAACACGACGTTCGTCGACTCCCGGTTTATTAGCAAAACGGAAATATGCCGTCTCCATGCCGAACATGAAGATCACATTGATCACACCTACATAAGCGAATAGCTTGGTGATAACTCCATACTCATCCGGCGCAAAGACGCGGGTGTGCAGCGTCACTAACAAAAAATTCAGGAAGCGGGGTAAAATACTTCCCAGTCCGTACAAAACCGTTTCTCCGGCGAGTCGTCTAAGCTTTCCCAATTATACTCCTTTAAAAACAGGTTTCCTTTTTTCAATAAATGCCGTGGTGCCTTCTTTGAAATCTTGCGTGATGGAGCATTCAGAAAAATATTTTGATTCTGCTTCGTAGCCGGCTTGTTCAAATTCAAATCCGGCATTCACAGCCTTGATCACATGGGCTACGGCGATAGGACCCTTCGACAGGATTTTTGACATGATCTTATTAGCAAGTTCCATCAGTTCGGACTGGGTAGATACCACGTGGTTGACGAGTCCCCACGCTTTTGCCTCCTGGGCTGTAATCATGTCGCCGGTGAGCATCAGCTCTAGGGATTTACCCCGACCAATTAGCTGGGTTAATCTCTGGGTTCCCCCGTAGCCGGGAATTATTCCCAAATTCACCTCTGGCTGTCCAAATTTGGCATTCTCAGTGGCCAGTCGCATGTGGCAAGCCATGGCTAATTCGCATCCTCCGCCCAGTGCAAAACCATTTATGGCGGCGATTACTGGCTTGGGGCAATCCTCTATCATTTTGAACAATTTTTGGCCTTTTTGAGCGAAAAACAAAGCTTCTTGCTGATTTAGACGGGTCAATTCTTTGATGTCTGCACCCGCTGCAAAGGCTTTTTCGCCCTCCCCGGTGAGAATGACACCCTTGATGTCATGGTTTTGGTAAGTTTCTTGTATAATTTTGCGGAGCCCATCCAGTACTTCAGTATTTAAGGCGTTTAAAGCATCTGGTCGTGAGATCGTTACGAGCAGTGTGCCTAGCGTATTGTGTGTTTTTAGAACTGACATGGGTTGTAAGATTTTTAATGAACTGCAACTTATTAGCTTTTTTAAAAGCGACAAAACTTTATGAGAAACTCCGCTTACGCGCTTTTTATTTTTATCCTCCTTCCTCTTATTTCCTCAGGGCAAACCCGGACCATTCAGGCTACGGGTAATTGGGATGCTGCAGGCACGTGGCAGTCGGGCTCCATTGCAGACGTTGTGAGTGAGGATGTAGCTTTCACCGGCGGTGCCGATAAAACCGCAACGGTCAGATCGGGTTTTACCTACACTGTTGGAAACATCGCCCTGGACAACGTCGGTAATCTTAATATCGTCGGAACTTTGAACGTAGGCGATGCGTCCAATTCAAGAGATGTCACGGCTAACAATGGCCCCAGCATAACGGTATCTGGAACATTGATTATTTGGGGTGATGTTGTGGTTAATAACAACCTGGCATGGACGATCTCGGGAACTGTGATCATCAAGGGAAGTGTAACCTTGAATAATGGCGCGTCGATGACTGTATCTGGGGATCTTACAATAGATGGTGATTTTACTGCAGGTAATAATACGCAGGTGGTGAACTCAGGTAATATCGCGGTTGGGGGCGCTGTAACAGTAGGTGGTGGTACAACGTCGCTGACCAATAGTGGAACATTCACAGCAGGATCTTGTAGTGGTAATGCGAGCTTCTGCAGCGGTGTACTTCCCGTCGTGCTGATCTCTTTCGATGGCCGTTTTGCGGCAGATCACAACGATCTTTTCTGGGCAACTGCTATGGAAGTTGATTTTGATCGCTTCGTGATCCAGCGCGCCGGCGCTGACCTGCAATTTTATGATATCGGCGAAGTGAAGGGTGCCGGTGTAAATAACTTTATTGTATTGAAGTATACTTTTCAGGATAACAATCCGATTGCCGGAAAAAACTACTATCGCTTGCAGATGTTAGACCTCGATGGAAAATTTGAATATTCCAACGTCATCGTGGTGAACAGCAATGGCGCAAAGAATGTAATGCTTTATCCTAATCCCGCCGAAGGAACTAACCTAAGCATATTGACTAACTTCCAACCTGGCGCTTCAGATCGCCTGGAGATCTTCGATAACCTGGGCACAAAGATCCAGGAGGTAGTGTTGAACACCATTCAAAACAAGATCGACGTTGCTACCGACTTAAAGCAAGGCGCGTATATTCTGCGATACGTTTCTGAGCAGCACGTTCAAACGATCCGATTTTCAGTGAAGTAGTTCGGCATGATAAGCCGGTAAACTGGTAAGGATCTCGTTCGTCATCTCTTTCAA
>JBMOKS010000396.1:0-14018 GCA_049324355.1 Bacteroidota bacterium | reverse complement strand
GGCTTGTTGTAAAGCAAAGAGTGAAGCGGTGACGTTAAGCTTTTTTTAAATAGCCCGATGAAAGGAAACAGTATTCTGAGCGGTGGCTTGCTTGCAGCTTTGTTAAGTTCATTGTGTTGCATCACTCCCGTGCTCGCAATGATTGCCGGCACGGGAAGCATAGCTGCTTCGTTCTCCTGGCTCGAACCGGTACGACCGTACCTTGCAGGTGTCACCATTGCAGTGCTGGGCTTTGCGTGGTATCAAAAGTTATTTCCCAAAAATAATTCCCAGGAATGTGCGTGTGAAACGGACGTCAAAGCATCGTTTTGGAAAACCAAAACTTTTCTCGGTATCATAACCGTGTTCGCTTTCGCCATGCTCGCGTTCCCTCATTATGCTCATGTGTTTTATCCTCATAATGAAAAGCAAGTGGTTTTTGTAAAACAGGCTGACATCAGAAAGGGAGAATTTAACATCAGCGGGATGACCTGCCAGGGTTGTGCAGAACATGTTATGCATGAAGTCAACAAGCTTGCCGGTGTGTTGAAATCGGATGCCTCTTATGAAAAGGGTAACGCGGTGGTGGAATATGATGGCAGTAAAATTACAACCTCAGAAATTGTTGATGCCATCAATAAGACAGGGTATAAGGTTGAAGGTGCGCCACAGGAAAAATAATCTGGAATATCATAAATTATGTGATACTTGAAACTCCTATTTGATCTGTCTTGCATTCTTGTGTTTGTAGAGTTTATTCTCTTGGGCTTACTCAAATTGTATTGTTCTTAAGGTTTACTCTTAAAAATGCTATTTCACTCTTATTTTAAAACTCCATCCGCTGAATCCGCACCGCATTCAAAATAGCAAGCAATGCCACGCCTACATCGGCAAACACTGCCTCCCACATCGTTGCCAGTCCTCCGGCACCGAGTGCGAGTACGATCAGCTTAACACCAAAGGCAAGTGTGATGTTTTGCCATACGATCCGCCTTGTTGCTTTCCCGATTTCAATAGCGCTTACAATTTTTGAAGGCTGATCGGTTTGAATAACAACATCGGCAGTTTCGATGGCAGCGTCACTGCCCAGGCCGCCCATGGCAATACCCACATCGCTGATAGCCAGGACAGGGGCATCGTTAATGCCATCGCCCACAAAAGCAATCGGTTCTTTCTTACCGGCTTTAATTTCCTCCACTCTCATCACTTTGTGCTCGGGAAGTAAGTCTCCATAGGCGCGATCAATTCCTAACTTTTTTGCAACCTTGTCAGCAACGGCTTGTTTATCACCACTGAGCATGATGGTTCTCAATTTCGAAGCGTGCATCTGGTCAATAGCGCGTTTGCTGTCTTCCTTGATCTCGTCAGCTATGGCGATGTAGCCAATAAACTTTTTATTGACAGCCGCCAGAACAAGAGTATCAGAATTATCAACCACATCGGCAGGGAACTCAATACCGAACTTATCGAGCAGCTTGCTATTGCCTGACAGCACTTCTTTGCCGTTAACAACTCCCTTGAGGCCATGGCCTTTTATTTCTTCAAGGCTTCCGACTGAAGTATTCTTGTTAACCTCACCGGCATAGTCCACAATGGCTTTGCCTATGGGATGTGTTGATTGAGATTCGAGAGCTGCCACCAACGGAATCCATTCATTTTCATCTGCCAGGCTGATTACTTTCTGAACTTTAAATACTCCTTTGGTAAGGGTCCCGGTTTTGTCCATCACGATAGTATCAACACGAGTCATCAGGTCGAGATAATTGGAACCTTTAAACAGAATACCGTTTCTCGATCCTGCACCGATGCCACCGAAATAACCTAATGGAATTGCCACTACCAACGCACATGGACATGAGACCACCAGGAATATCAATGCACGGTATAACCAATCATTGAACACATATTGCTCAACAAAGAAATAGGGCAACAATGTAAGTGCAACAGCGAGGAAAACAACAATAGGAGTATATACACGTGCAAACTTTCGAATGAAAAGCTCCGTCCGGGCTTTCCTTCCCGTTGCATTCTGAACAAGTGTAAGAATCCTCGCCAGTGAACTTTCATTAAATACTTTCTTTACACTGATCTCGGCAACCCGTTCCTCGTTGATCATTCCAGCCAGGACCGGTTCTCCCTTTTCAATGGTTGACGGCTTACTTTCACCCGTTAGTGCTGCCGTGTTGAACGAACTTCCCTCGCTAATCATTTCACCATCCAACGGCACGCGCTCGCCTACTTTTACCTGAATTGTTTCTCCGACTTTTACATCGGAAGGGCCAACGCTGACATAATTGCCATTACGTAAAACAGTTGCTGTATCAGGGCGGACATCCATCAATGCTTTAATACTTCGCTTGGCACGATTTACGGCTGCATTTTGAAACAATTCCCCAACCGCATAAAACAGCATGACTGCTACGCCTTCAGGGTACTCGCCAACGTAAAACGCCCCGATGGTCGCGATACTCATCAGAAAGAATTCGGTGAACAAATCCCCACGAAATGCAAATCGAATTCCTTTCGCCACAACAGGTAATCCCACCGGAATATAAGCGAATACGTACCAGGCGAGGCGTACCACACCGCTAAACCAAGTCTGGTGTATCCATTCATCAAGAATCAGCCCGGTACCAAGAAGGATAAAACTTGCGATAGCCAACAACCATTCTTTGCGTACTACGCTTTTCTCATCACTTTGAATTTCAGGCTGAGATGGTACTGAGTTCGGCTTTAACCCGGGAGAGCAGCACTCTTCGGTAGATTGAATATTTTTATTTTGTTGTTCGCTCATAAAACAAGATCATTAATGAATGAAGAACGAGGCAATGCCGGTGAGCACAAGTGTGATTCCGGTGATGACGCCTGCGTTGTGCTCAAGGTTATGCCAGTTTATTTTCAAAAGTCCGGCATAGGTGAATCGGACCCATGCTACCATGCCGCCTACAGTGACTACTGTATAAAGGACAGCCAGCAATACCACCGCCCACCAGCCTTCACTTCCGGCCATGAGGAAATAAGCTTCTACTTCAAGACAGGGCGAGAAAAACATAGCCACCACCAGGCTGGCGATCACTTTGGTGTCCGATACAATCTCATCGTGGCGGTGCAGGTGAAAGTGTTTATGACGGTGATGCTGATAGATATAGAACAGCCCCAGCGCAACTAAAACCGAGGGTGCAAGGAAGCGCGTGAAGTATTCGATTTTGCTGGCCAGGGTAAACCCGATCAAGCCGACAACTACACCTACCAGTACAGTACTTAAAGCATGAGACAAGCCAGCAATGAAAGTGATTCCCGTTGTACGGGTTAGCGACCAGTTTTCTTTTTTGGCAATAGCAAGCACAGGCAACCAATGATTGGGAATCAATGCATGGAGCACACTTAATACAAGGCTTCCGGCTATTAGGGTTGTCATTTCAACTTCAATAAGGTTTATGACTCATGAGATCAATACTGCCTCACATACTGGAGAAAAGTTTTTGTAAAACATTCTACATACACATTTTTTAGCATCGATCTGTTGCTGTCGCATAGAATCACATTTAATAAAAAAAACGTTGAAAAAACCAATACCCAGAATCTATGCAATACCTTTTTTTATGTACTTCGGGGTGCATACATGATGATGAGCATACCCACAAGCGCAACCGCTCCCCCGATCAGATCATATCGATCCGGTACCACATTATCTATCTTCCACCCCCACATGGTGGACATCACAATGAATATGCCTCCATAAGCCGCATACACCCGTCCGAAATTGGCGGGCTGCCAGGTGGCTACCACACCATAGCAGATTAGAATCAATCCCCCCAAAGCACCTACCCACCACGGCTTACCCTCTCGCAGAGTAAGCCACACAAGATAACCACCACCTATTTCACACAACCCGGCTAGTATGAACATGCTGATTGATTTGAGTATTGCCATCATAATTTATAGCGGTTAAAAGTTGTTTCAGATCTTCTGGTATCTCCATGGAGCGAAGAAGCGGACACATCGGCACCACCAATATTGATACTACAACTGATTAATGTCCATGTCCACCTTCTTCTTCACTGTTTTTCATTTTTGAAAGGATGGCATAAGCTCCTTTTACCACAACTTGATTTTGGTCATCCCATCCTTCCGGTAAAATTATTTCGGTGTAACCTAATTCACTGTTTCCAATGGCAATCTCTTGCATGGTGAAGTGTTGTCCTTGTTCATGCGATTCACCTCCGTTGTCCTGGCTTTCGTGCGCCTCCTGAGCAACAATGAAAACATATTTCTTTCCCTGGTAATCGATAATCGCCTCATCTGGTAATGCGGTAACGGTTGCCCCGCCTGTTTCTACTATGGCTTTCAGATACATACCCGGAAGCAGTTGGGTGTCTTCCTTATCAATATGGCAATGAATGCGGATCGTGCGGTCTGCGCCACTGATCTCACGACCGATCAGATATACGGTTGCCATTCGCTCCTTTGTTTCGTTGGCCAATGTAAACCTCACCTTCTGACCGATCTTTATTTTGGGAACATCCTTTTCAAAAATGATCAGCTCCGCATGCAGGTGCTCAGTATCGACAATTTCAAAGAGCACGTCACTCGGGTTTACAAATTTTCCGATGTTCACATTTACTTCGGTTACATACCCGGTAATGGGAGCGTATAAGTAGATTGTACTGGTAATGTTACCCTCCTCCAATGAAGCCAGGTTAATGTTGAGCATTTTTAGTTTCTCCCGGAGGCCACTGGTTTTCGCCTGCCAGTTTGTGAGGCTGGCCTTCGCCTGCTGCAGCGTTTTTTGCGCGTTGACATTCTCTTTGGCCAACTCCTGTTGACGTTCATAATCTGCCTGGGCAAATTCGAACTGACCTTTTGCTTCAAGGTAGTCTTGCTGAAGCTGAATGAAGTCGAGGTTTTCAATCGTGGCTATGACTTGACCTTTCTGGACTCGTGAACCCTGGAGCAATTCCGTACTTTTCAAAAAACCTCCCAACGGGACGGAGATGCTCACAAGTTGTTGCGGGGGCACATCCAAAACGCCATTAACTTTTATAGTGCCACTGATCTGTTTGTTTTCAACTTCACCCAATTCAATGCCCGCTGTTTTGTATTGCGCAGACGTAAACTCAACTGTACTCTCTGCCTCATCGTGGTGTTCTTCGGTTGCAGCCTTTTCAGATGCCGTACTGTCGCATGACAGCAAAAAAGCCGGGGCCAAAAGAATGGAAAGTATATGACTTATTTTTTTTACGTAGTTCATTTGGTAATTATTTATTGCCTGACAAAAATTCGATGTAAACGATGCTCTGGTTGTAATCGTTTAGTGTTTGCAAATAGCCCTCTTTGATGGCGAGGGCATTACGCAGCCCTAAAAAATATTCCACATATCCGATTTCACCGTTGCGAAAAGCTGTCTCTGATTGTTTTAATATCAGATCAGCGTTGGGTAAAGCCGAGGTTTGATAATACTCCAGGCTGTTCTTGTTCTGTGCATATTGCTGTGCAGCTTGCTGCAACTGCCCCTTCAAAGTGGTCTGATAATATTGGTAATTGCTTTGTGCGGCCTGTTGGTTGTATGCTGCCGCCTTTACTCTGCCCTGATGAGGGACAAACCAAAGTGGAATGGAAATGCCAACCTGAAAGCCTGTAAAACGATCACTGCTTGTAGCACTCCCACCGTTTTCAGAATCAGGGGTTCCGATAAGTGTTTGCGAGAAGAACCCTACTAAAAGATCCGGGGCAAACTTTGCCGCTTCAACCTTTTTTTGACTGTGTGCAACCTCCACTTGCTGCCGCATGTAGGCCAGTGAAGGGTTGGCTGAAACTGCTGCAGTGTCGGCTAACTCACGGAACTCAATCTCACGTAGGGTGTTTTCTGAAATATCAGGAAGCTCCTCTGTGTTTAGCAACGTCTTTAACTGCGTGCGTAACACTAACATAGTGGCCTCGCTTTGACGAAGCTGGTTTTTCACTTCATTGCGCTGGGTTTCAGCGGTAGTCTGTTCCAGCAAATTGGTTTCACCTGTTTTGTACCTTAGCGAAGCCGACTTCAGGAAACCTTCGTAAATGCTGTCTTGCTGCAAAAGCAAATCGTAACGCGCCTGCGCATAGGCAAGCTGATAATAGACCTGCTTCACATTGTAAACGAGTTCATTTTCAGTAGCTGCTTTTTTTAACTCGGTCGATGCAACCAATGCGCGATTGAGCGCACCCTGACTTCCCAGCGCGGCAAAAGGAATGGTTTGCGAAACGGTTATGTTGTTATCATTCTTTACATAACTGTTGTATTGCCCGTACGTTAGTGAAACATCTGTCTTTGGCAAATCGAACGATGCTTTCCTCAGTTGTTTTTGATACGCCACTTCATACGAAGCAGCTTTTATTCCAGTATTATTTTTCAGGGCGATTTCTACAGCCTGCTCAAGCGTGAGTTTGCTTGACTGTGCAAGAAGAGTAAAGGATGAAAGACTGAATAGGATAATTACTATTGTTCTCATATCGAAGAAGTGTTTAATCGCTTAGAACTCATTTTTTCAAAGTAGATATACAGGCAAGGCAGTACAATCAGGGTAAGCAGTGTAGAACTTATCAAACCTCCAATCACTACGGTAGCCAGAGGCTTCTGTACTTCCGCTCCTGCACTAGTCGCCAATGCCATTGGCAAAAATCCCAGTGATGCAACAGCTGCAGTCATCAATACGGGGCGAAGGCGAACGAATGTTCCTTTTAAAACTATTTCTTTTAAATCCGTGATGCCATCTTTTTTGAGGCGATTGAATTCCGCAATGAGTACAATGCCATTCAGCACCGCTACCCCGAAGAGGGCAATGAATCCCACACCGGCAGAAATGCTGAAAGGCATGTTGCGTAAAAGCAAGGCGAACACACCCCCAATAGCCGCCATCGGAATAGCCGTAAATATGAGCAGTGATTGCTTGATGGAGCGGAACGTAAAGAACAGTAACATCAAAATGAGCAGGAGGGCAACGGGCACGGCAACGGAAAGTCTCGCCTGTGCTTCCTTCAGGTTTTCGAACTGCCCTCCGTATGTAGGGTAATACCCCGCGGGAAAATCAATTTGCTGGTCAATTTTTCGCTGGAGTTCTTCCACTACGCTGGCCACATCACGGCCACGCACATTAAATCCCACGATGATCCTACGCTTGGCATCTTCACGCTGTATCTGGTTGGGGCCGATTCTGAATTCCACATCGGCCAGTTGCTTAAGTGGAATTTGCTCACCGGTTGGGGATGAAATGAAAAGGTTGCGCACATCTTCAATGTTCTGGCGGCTTTGTGAGACGAGCCTAACGGTAAGGTCATACCTTCTCTCGCCTTCAAACACCAACCCTGCAGACTGCCCGGCAAATGCTGCGTTAATAGCTTGGTTGATATCTTCAACGTTCAATCCGTATTTGGCTACTTCATCGCGGTTGATGCTGGCAACTATTTGAGGAAGGCCAGTGACCTCTTCTACATATAAATCTCTGGCCCCCTCGACCGAGCCCACAAGTCTGGCCACCTGTTGCGAAAGGTCTGTCAGTACCTCCAGGTCTTCACCGAATATTTTTACGGCCACATCTTGCCGCACACCTGTCATCAATTCATTGAAGCGCATCTGAATGGGTTGCTGAAAACCAAAGGTTACGCCCGGAACCGCTTCGAGTGCTTCGCCCATTTTTTCCGCGAGTTCTTCACGACCCGAAGCTTTTGTCCATTCGTCTTTTGGTTTGAGAATCACCATCAGGTCGCAAGCCTCTATCGGCATGGGGTCGGTCGGGATTTCGGATGAACCGATCTTTCCAACTACCTCTCTCACCTCATCGGGAAATTCCCGGAGCAAAATCTCAGCAGCCTTCTGAGACGCCTCTACCGTATAGGATAAGCTGCTTCCTGTTAATACCCTTGTCTCTACGGCAAAGTCACCTTCCTCCAGTGTAGGTAAGAATTCCCCACCCATTCTTAGGAACAAAACAAGGCTGATACCAAAGAGTATAACCGAAGAAACTACCACGATAAACTTGTGTTTCAACGCTCCATTGATGACCGGCTCATACAGGCGGTGGAAGAAATCCATCATCTTGTCAGAGAAATTGCGCTTATGCTCTGTGCTCTTGCTCAGGAAGAGGGCTGACATCATCGGTACGTAAGTGAGCGAAAGAAGCAACGCACCAAGAATGGCGAAGCTTACTGTTTGTGCCATCGGTTTAAACATTTTGCCTTCTATTCCTACCAGGGCAAGTATGGGAAGGTAAACGATCAGAATAATAATCTGCCCGAAAGCCGCACTGTTCATCATCCGTGATGCAGAATTTTGAACGCTCTCATCCATTTGCCGCTGATCAAGCCTTGACAGTTTACTTGCACCTAAATAATGCATTGTTGATTCGACAATGATGACAGCACCATCTACTATAAGTCCAAAATCAATTGCACCAAGACTCATAAGGTTACCTGAGACTCCGAACACCCGCATCATGGAAACAGCAAACAGCATGGACAGCGGGATCACAGACGCCACGAGAAAGCCAGCCCTGAGATTGCCGAGAAATAATACAAGAATGAAAATGACAATTAATGCACCTTCAATCAGGTTCTTTTCAACTGTGCCAATAGCCCGCCCCACTAACGCGCTGCGGTCAAGGAAAGCTTCTACGGTCACTCCTTCAGGTAAAGTTTTCCTGATCTGCTCCATTCTCTCCTTCACACGATTGACCACCGCATTCGAGTTCTCACCTTTGAGCATGAACACAATGGCACCAACGACCTCGCCTTCATTGTTATAGGTTAATGCTCCGTAGCGGTTGGCGAATCCAAACCTGACATCAGCCACATCGCGGATGAGTACCGGGAATCCAGTCTCCGTATTCTTTACTACAATCTTACCAATATCATCAACCGAATTGATGAGTCCCTCACTGCGGATAAACCATGCATTGGGTTTCTTATCGATGTAAGCACCTCCGGTGTTTTGATTATTTTTTTCGAGTGCAGTGAAAATGTCTGCAATGCCGAGATTATAGCTGCGAAGCTTATCCGGATTAAGAGCGATTTCGTATTGCTTCAAATAACCTCCAAAACTTGCAACGTCTGCCACGCCTGGCGTACCCAGCAATTGCCTGCGTACAATCCAGTCCTGTATGCTGCGAAGTTCCATAGCATCGTACTTGTCTTCGTACCCTTCTTCAGGACGGACGATGTACTGATAAATTTCCCCAAGGCCGGTAGTTATAGGCGCCATTTCGGGCTTACCAATACCAGCCGGAATTTGACTGGAGGCCTGCACAAGCCGCTCGTTAACTTGTTGCCTGGCCCAGTACACATCCACGTTATCGTGAAATACTATCGTGACAACCGAGAGGCCGAAGCGCGAAAAGCTCCTGATCTCTTCAATGTCGGGAATGGTGGACATTGTTAGTTCGACCGGGAATGTTACCAGTCGTTCAATGTCCAGTGCAGACTGCGAAGGTGCTACCGTAATGATCTGCACCTGATTATTGGTAATGTCGGGCACCGCATCAATGGGAAGTTTCGTAAGCGAGTAACTTCCCCACCCAATGAGTGCCAACGTGAATAAACCGATCAACAGTTTATTCTTTATGGAAAAATGAATGATCTTATCTAACATGAACTATTCGTGATTAATGTTGATGTTCGGGATGATCAGCGAAATAATCATGAGCAACACGATGAGAAGACACAGCAATACCACCAGGATGTATTGAACGACTAACCTGAACTTGCTTTTCTTCTGCTTGTTACTTTTACGTTTTTTCACTGTTAAGCCCGAATAGAAATAATAATCAAAGACGATCAATACGTCCTTGATGGAAAAGGATTTACCTTACTGAAAAGGAAAGATAAACGGGCTTAAATCCTGGGCGGCTGCCAGATCGAGTTGCTGGTATTCAGCAACGGCTTCTCCTGATATAGTGTAGTCAGTTGCGTGTTATGAATGAGGAGAGCAAATGAAATATCAGCTGCCTTGTGAAGCTGAATATGCGCTGCACAACACGAACAAATACAGAAGGGAGTACATGAATCCTGTTCGTTGGAGGTATGAGCGTGATCATCACTGGCGATTAATGCAACACCTGCTTTTTGCTCATCCACGCAGGTATTGCTGTCACTGCACGGATATACCGCCAAAAACAGCACATACAAGGCAAATATGAAACGGATAACTTTCACAAGGGCAAAATTAAGCTAAAAATCCATGCAATTGGGTTGCAATAGTGATTGAGATTGAAAAAAGTGTTTAAAGTATGGAATATTGGATTTAAAACGTAGATGAAAATCATCACTCGCACCGTATGGATACTCTCGTTGGTGAGTCTGTTCACCGACATCGCCAGCGAAATGTTGTATCCGGTGATGCCGGTGTATTTAAAGGAGATCGGATTTTCGGTATTGATTATCGGTATTCTTGAGGGAGTGGCCGAAGCTACAGCCGGACTAAGCAAGAGTTATTTCGGAAAACTTTCCGATGTGAGCGGCAAGCGCCTGCCGTTTGTAAGGCTTGGCTATTTATTAAGTGCAATCTCAAAACCCATGATGGCTGCCTTTATTTATCCATTATGGATTTTCTTTGCGCGAACTACAGACCGGTTTGGAAAAGGACTTCGCACCGGAGCCCGTGATGCCTTGTTATCGGATGAAGCAACACCTGAAACGAAAGGACGCGTATTCGGACTGCACCGTGCGATGGATACACTCGGTGCCGTGATCGGGCCGGCAATCGCATTGCTTTATTTGTATCTCCACCCCGGAGAATACAAGATGCTGTTCATCATTGCTTTCGCTCCCGGAATTCTTGCCATCGGGTTCACATTTCTTTTACATGAAAAACGAATAACAACGAAACCAATACAACTCGCATCGGCCTCGGTGTTTTCATTTATCCATTACTGGAAACAAAGTCCACCGGCTTATCGAAAGCTGCTCATCGGATTGCTGGCGTTTACGCTGATCAACAGTTCGGATGTATTCTTGTTGCTAAAGGTCAAAGAAGCCGGACTTGATGACACAACTGTGATTGGTGTTTATATCTTTTACAACCTGATCTATGCGCTGGCGGCTTATCCGCTGGGAAGATTAAGTGACAGGATCGGTTTTAAAGGAATGCTTCTTTTTGGTTTTGTTTTATTTGCTATTGTGTATGCAGGGATGGGATTTGTTCACGAGTTACCATTATTCGTTGGATTATTCTTTCTCTACGGATTGTATGCGGCTGCCACCGAGAGTGTTGCCAAAGCATGGATTACTAACATTACCGACAAGAAAGTTACGGCAACGGCAATCGGAACCTATACAGGCTTTCAGAGTATCTGCACCATGCTTGCCAGCGCATTGGCAGGGTGGGTATGGTTAGCCTATAGTGCACGCACGATGTTCTTATTTACAGGAACAGTCACCATTTTAATCATCGTCTACATGATGATTGCAACGGAAAGAAATTCAAAATAGAAAATAAGTTCTTTTGAACCCACCCGACCATGCTTCCGACAAGCCGCCAATGAGCCGCGATAGCAATCGGGACGGGTTCTTTGTCCAGGGTGTCGATTCTATTAAGAATCAAATGCAAGATCGACACTCGCCCGCCTGCCGAAGCTTGGCGTAGGCAGGACATGGCCCTTGACAAGGGTTCCGCAACAGGCCTAACTTCTTGACCACCGAAGCTTAAGCGCAGGCGGTTGGCTTGGCGGTGAAATGGTCTTGTTATCTTAATTTTTCGTTTTTTGTCAAAAATGGATTAACCCAAATTATTATATTTAGTTAAAAGTAATTGCTATGCGAGGCAGGTGTCATTGTTTGCTCCTATCCTTCTTTGTGCTTTCCCACCTCGCCTTTGCTCAATTTGAGACTCAAAACATTGATAGCCTTAAACGACTTGTAAGGAACTCCAAGATTGACACGGTCAGGATAAAAAGCCTTGCAGAAATTGGCCAGGAGTATATCACCCTGAAGCCTGACTCGGCACTTTACTTTCTAAGCGAGGCACTTAGGTTGTCAAACAAAAAAGAATTCTTGTTGGGGAAAGCAGTTGCCTTGAACTACATGGGAAGGTACTATACCTCAAGAAGTCATTATTCAGTTGCCATAGATCATTATTTGCGCGCATTGGAAGTTCGGGGCTATTCCAAAGAAAACGAGTTCACAGCTATCACTCTTTATGACATTGGACAGTTGTATGCAAAGATGTCCTCAAATTCTCCCTCCGAAGAGGTGAATCGGAAACGTATTGAATATTTTAGGAAATCGATTAACGCCTTGAAATTGCTTCCTGTTCAGGAGCAGGAAGGTAAATACGGGCTGGAAGTTGGGGCATTTATGGAGATAGGTCGGGCATACGCAAAAATATATCCTGGTTACTATCCTGGCCGTGCCGACTATCTTCCGCGATTCGATAGCGCAGAGCATTACTTTAATCGGGCTCTTGCAATTGTCAGGGAGATGAAACAGTATGTCTGGATGTCTTCAATATATAATGACCTTGCAAATTTGAGTTTCATCAAGAAAGATTATTCAAAGGCAATAAAATTAATAAAGCAAGCAACAAGCGTTGGGGAGCAGGGCAATGTATTTAGCCCGCTACTTTACGGTTCCCTCGCAAGGTACTATTGCCATAATAAGATGTATGATTCAGCACACTATGCAATTGATATTGCGCACACGCTGGATTCCAATAAAGTCCATCTTAACAACTACTACCAAATTTTAGGAGAAACTTACCGCGAAGAGGGTAAAGTGCAAAAAGCAATCGGAGCATACACAGCGTTATTAAAATTAGCCCAAGAAAAGGCTGACTATTTTGATATGGAAATTGCTTTGAATAATCTGGCTATCTCTCACGAAAAGATTGGCGATTACAAGAAAGCCCTGCAGTATGATAGGATGGCGGACGCTTTGGACAGCATTTCGAATCATGACGTCTATCTGAAAATGGCTTCACTACAGTCTGAGTTTGATGCAGCCAAACAACAAGCTGAAATCGATCTGTTGTCAAAAGAAGCTGAAATCAAAAACATTACTATAGAGCGGAACCGAACTGTTCAATTTCTTATCGGTGGAATCTTATTATTATCCATATTAGTTATTGGTGTATTTGTTTATCAAAACCGGCTTGTTAAAAAATCCAAACTTGATCAGGAAAAAGCATTTTTGGAGGTTGATCAGCTCAAATCCCGGTTCTTCGCCAATATCTCGCATGAATTTCGTACACCACTAACCTTAATACTGGCTCCTCTCGAAAGACGACTTGCCTTTGCTACAAGCGATGAAGACAATACCGAGTTTTCAGTCATGCAACGAAGCGCCTCGCGCTTGCTAGTCCTGGTTAACGAGTTGCTAGACCTTTCGCGTATTGAAGCCGGTTCGATGAAACTTAAAGCGTCCTATCAAGACGTTTCACAGATAGTGACGCAGATTGTCAGCCAATTTTCATCCATTGCCGCATCAAAGCGGATACAGTTCACAGTTGATATTCAGGGGAAGGTAAAAGCTTATGTAGATCCGGAAAAAATAGAAAAAATTATGACCAATCTGCTTTCCAACGCATTTAAGTTCACCCCGGCCGATGGGCTCATCTCCGTTGCCATTAATGAATTTTCGCCAGACAGAAGATTCAAAAATGGATGTGTTGAAATCCGGGTTTCTGACAGTGGACCAGGAATTGCTGCTCGACATCTGAACAGAATTTTTGACCGGTTTTATCAGGTTGACGATTCGAATACCCATGAATATGAAGGGTCCGGCATAGGCCTCGCCTTGACAAAGGAGTTAGTTGAGTTACACAAGGGCACTGTTAGCGTGCAGAGTGTGATCGGCAATGGATCCACCTTTACCGTGCGCCTGCCCCTCGGCTCGGATCATTTGGCTGCTGAAGAAATAAGCACCCAGTATTCAGCGAACCCCACTCAGGTGAACGCTTCTGAACAGCCTATACTAAATGATAAAGGTGAAATCTCAAGCGGTGAAATTGCCAATGACGACAAGCACGAGTCCATATTGATAATTGAAGACAATCCGGAGCTTCGTTTATACCTGAA
>JBMOKS010000395.1:12699-14083 GCA_049324355.1 Bacteroidota bacterium | reverse complement strand
ATCATTTTATTTACTGATTTGATCTAATGTTTTTTTGCAATGATTGACAATGATATCCATGGGCTCGCGTGATCGCTCCGCTCGTGAAAACATCAACGCACCTTCAACCGCACAGAAAAATGAATAACCTAATTGTCTGGCATCGATGTTGGAATGGAATTCTCCCGCTTCTGTACCTTTCTTTAACAGATCGGAAATAAAATTTACCGTAGCCATTAACTCTTTCGTCACCACCTTGCGCATGGAAACGCGATGGTCGTCGGCTTCAATCGCGGTATTCAACAGAGGACATCCTCCGGCTACCGGCGGATCAAAAACATATTGGGCATAAAAGTCAAGCAGGGCCTCAAGCTGTCTCTTATAAGTGGCTTTGCCCTCTAGTTTCTTATTCACCAAAGCCCTCACTTTTTTCATAGAATACCGAAACGCCTCCGCCGCCATGTCATCTTTATTAGAAAAGTTTCCATACAAAGCACCCTTGGTCAGCCCAGTTGCAGCGGTAAGGTCGGTCAACGAAGTACCATCGAAACCTTTACTATTAAATAAAGGTGCGGTTTTTTCTATAATGTGCTGCCTGGTGCGCTCGGCTTTGGTCATGGCACAAAGATAACAAAATATTTAAAATATACCGATCGGTATATTTTATAGAACGATCAGGCACTTTCGGATCTTGTGCCAACGCCAGATGCTGGATGATTTTTTTGTGGCTTATTCCAGCGAAAAGATCTTTTCCATGAGCAGCCACTTCTCGCCAGGCTTAGCATGAGGTAGGGCTTGCTGGTACTTCCACATGAGGTGTTCCCACTCCTGAACTTTTTTATTGGAAGCGTCAGCTTTTGCTTTTTGATCGAAGGAGAAATGATCATTTACTTCCATGATCATAAACAGTCTGTTGCCGGTCCGGTAAATCTCCATATGGTTGATGCCTGCATCTTTGATGCTGCTCAATATTTCGGGCCAGACTTTTTTATGGTAGGCTTCGTATTCTGCTATAAGTTTTGCGTCGTCTTTGAGGTCGAGCGCCAGCGCAAATCGTTTCATGCGGCGGCTGGTTTATGCTTGAAGCCCGAGACACCATAATATAATACCACGAGGAAACAAAGTGCGGGAAGCAGGAACGACTGTTGAATGCCAACGTAATCGGCAATCAAACCCATGAGGGGCGGCATGATCGCGCCACCTACGATAGCCATAATAATAAAAGATGCACCAAGTTTGGTGTTCTCGCCGAGATCTTTAACGCCCAATGCAAAGATTGTAGGGAACATAACAGACATAAAAAAATTGGTTCCCAGCACAGCGTACACGGCAATTCTGGCTTCGGCAAAAACTCCGGCAAAACAGAGTAGCGACGCGATAGCGGCATAGCACGCGAGCAACTTGT
>JBMOKS010000395.1:7660-12689 GCA_049324355.1 Bacteroidota bacterium | reverse complement strand
ATCTGCCGATCACAAACAATGACGTCCCAATGGCCATATAATTTTTCGACGCGATCTCTTTGCTAGTACCGGGTATCAACTCAACCACATAATTGATCGTAATACCCCAGATACCCGCTTGCGCTCCGACATAGAAAAGTTGCGCCAACACTGCCAGCATCAGGTGTTTCTTTTTGAAGATCGTTTTGTCAAATTTTAATCCACCACTTTTTGTTGGCTCAGGCATCTTTGTTAAAAAAAACAACAGGGCTACCAACAACACAGCACCAGCCAATAACGTGTAGGGAAAGATCACCGCTTGTGCAGCTTGTTGCTTTTCTCCGAATGTGCTCATTTCACCTTCATGCCCGGAGAATATGAATTGACCGGCGATCCAGGGACCAACAACCAGCGCCACGCCGTTGAACGACTGCGCGAAATTCAATCGTTGCACGGAGGTCTCAGGTTTGCCCAAAATGGTTGCATATGGATTGGCGGCCGTTTCCAGAAACGCGAGACCGCTTGCGATGATATACAAGGCGACCAAGAAAAAACCGAAGGTCAGCATGTTTGCAGCCGGTATAAAAAGCAATGCTCCCAGGGCATATAACAGTAACCCCACCAGAATGCCTTTTTTGTAACTGTACTTCTCCATAAACAAACCTGCCGGCAGTGCGATGGTGAAGTATCCAAAATAAAAAGCCGTTTCCACCAGCAGCGCTTGTGATCGCTTGATCTCAAACACGGGCTGGAAGTGAGCAATAAGCGCCGAGTTCAGAATGTTGGCAATACCCCACAAAAAGAAAAGGCTCGTGATCAAAATAAAGGGAACGAGATAAGATTTCTTAACAGAGTTCTGTGTGTCTGCCGCTATAACAACGGGCTCGGGATTAATAACTGGCATGTACGTTTAGAATTTTAATCATTTGTGATTGTTAAACAATAGAGGGGGGAGCGGACTCTTTCTGTAAAGGACAGATTTTTTTGAAATTACCCTGACGCAACAGCCGCTGAAAAGATCAGTGGCCATGTCCACTGAGAAAAGAATCCCATTCATCGGCTTGTTCGTTCATGTGGTCTTTCAGAAAAATTGAATAAGAGGGTTTGAAAGGTTTTTTCTTCAACGGCATGGAAGCCTCTTCAGGTGTATAGTCTCCTTTTTTAGCATTACATTTTTTACAAGCGGTCACCAGGTTGGTCCAGGTATCCAGTCCGCCTCGTGCCCGTGGTGTTACATGATCGATGGTAAGTTCCTTTTTTGTGCCGCAATATTGACACTCATTATTGTCACGCTTGAATATATTTTGCCGGGTAAGATTAACGCCCTTGTAAGGGGCGTTGACATATCGATTCAGGCGGATGACGGATGGCATTGGGAATGCCTGGGTGACAGAATGCAGCTTGTAACCGTTGGCGGGTCTGATGAGCTCACTTTTTTTTAGATAAACCAGAATAAACGCCCGTTCCACCGAGCAAACCATCAGTGGGCTAAAATCCTGATTCAAAACCAATACCCTTCCGTTCATGTTGCCAATTTTTTAGCTTCGCGTGATACACGTGTTGGGTAAGATCCAAGTGTATACATTTGTTATGGTAAGATAAAACCAATCTTTTTACTAACAAAGCGGCGTTCGGCTTGTTTACACCGCTAGTCAAAAAATCAATACAATTCTGTCATTAATCTGCAAGAATCCGGCGAATGTGCGCGAGGTGGTGGGTGTAGATCTTGGTATCGAGATTCAATATTCCTTCTTCGTTAAAATGATCGACGCGAACTTTGCCCGAAGCGTGAATGATCTTGTCCTCTTCCAATAAAATTCCCGTGTGTGTGATTTTGCCTTCACCATTCTTAAAGAAAGCGAGGTCTCCTCCTTTTACTTCTCCAACATCTTTTACCGGCCGGCCCTGGTTGGCCTGCTGCGCCGCATCTCTCAATAATCTATATCCGCATATCTTGTAAACCATTTGCGTAAAGCCAGAACAGTCTATTCCAAATGGGCTCTTGCCGCCCCATTGGTAGGGTGCATTCAGGTATTTGATGGCAGTGGCCTTCAGGTAATCGAACTCACGTTTTTGTCCGACGCTTTTGGCTTCGCCATTAAATGCAAATTGTTCTTCCATTTTAAAAAGTTCCGTACTGGAGATGGGAATCATGCTGCCCATCAAAATGATCTGCGGGCTTTTGTTGTACAGCATGGAAGATGTGATATCGGTCGTGATCTTGAATTCGGCCCGGTTGATATATTCAAAAAAGTCACCTGAAATAGGATGGTTTTGCTTGGCGTTGATCCAGCCTTCGTAGAAATCGAAGTTGACCTTGATCTTGAGCCATTTTTTGTCCTTAGTCTGCTCGGTAACTTCGTAATGATCGCCAAACAAAAGCTGCGTTACCTGCTCGCTTCTTTCTGATGCTTCCGCCCGCACGGGCACCAGGCTTAACCGACAAACACCATACTCTGTTTCAATCATGTATCTCTAAACGTAAGGATTAATGGTCCAGTATGCATACAGGAACGCCCTCGTCAAATTTATAAATCAAAATTTAATTTTCGACAATTCGCGTTTGGCATCGCGTTCTTTGATGCTCTCACGTTTGTCGTGCAGTTTTTTGCCCCGCGCCAACGCGATCTCCAATTTAGCAAAACCCCTGTCATTGATGAAAAGCCGGGTGGGCACCAGCGTGAGACCTTTCTCATCCACTTTAGACTCAATTTTTTTGAGTTCCGACCGCTTCAGCAACAGTTTTCTCTCTCGTGTGGCTTCGTGATTGTAGTAAGTGCCCTGCGCGTAAGGCGTTATGTTCACACCTTTTACGAAAAGCTCTTCATTGTTAAAATAGCAGTAGCCATCTTGCAAGTTCACCTTGCCTTCACGGATGGACTTTATCTCCGTACCCTTCAGCGCAATACCGGCCACATAATGATCGAGCAGTTCGTATTCGAAACCGGCCTGACGGTTTTTAATATTGATATCGTTAGAAAATCTTTGCTTGCTCATGGTTTGGCTAACAGCTTGTCTATTTTACTTCTTTTCAAAATTTTTTGCCCTGTCTTTCCGATGGCGATCAGTCGCTCCCCTACCCTGGCCTCGAACGAACAGATCAGCTCATGACCATTGATCTGATCAACATACCCAGTAAATATAATCTCTTCGCCGACAAATGCCGGGCCACGGTGATCGATACTCAAAAATGTGCCGATACCTTCTTCGTCAGCATCCCGCATCTCGAGCACAAACTGGCGCGTTGTCCATTCGATGTCGCGTGCCAGCGAGAACGTAGCGCACACCGGATGCACCACCTCGCCCTGAAAAGAAGCGATGTCTTCGGGGCTAACCCTCCGTTTAAATTCCTTCCGGTCACCAACTTTAAAAATATCTTTCATCAATCAGCGAAATTAGAATGGCATCCTTGCCAACGGTGTTACATCTATGTCGCAAAACTCTTTCTTCAGGAACTTGTAATGCGCCGCCATGGCGATCATGGCAGCATTGTCAGTGCAATATTCAAATGCCGGAACATAAACTTTCCAACCCATCTTTTCTCCGAGTTCATTCAGCGCTTTTCGAAGTCCTGAGTTCGCTGACACGCCACCTGCAATAGCAATTTCCTTAATGGAGGTTTGCCTGACGGCCTGCTCAACCCTCGACAACAACATGTTTACAAGGTTATGCTGCAGGCTGGCGCAAATATCGTTGATGTTTTCCTGTACAAAATTCGAATTCTTTTGTTTTTGATCTCTCAAAAAATATAAGAAGGCTGTCTTTATACCACTGAAAGAGAAGTCCAACCCTGGCATAACGGTCGCCGGGAACTTAAATGCATAAGGATTACCTGATTGGGCATAGTGGTCGATGAGCGGGCCACCCGGATAGGGCAAATCCAGGATCTTGGCTGCTTTGTCAAAAGCCTCTCCTACAGCGTCATCTTGGGTCTGGCCGATCACCTCCATGGTCAGATGATCTTTTACCAGTACGATTTGCGTGTGACCGCCACTCACAGTGAGACACAAAAAAGGAAATCCCGGACTGGGTTCATCGATAAAATGCGCCAACACGTGGGCCTGCATGTGATTAACTTCGATAAGGGGAATATCGAGGGCCAGGGCCATACCTTTCGCGAACGATACCCCCACCAATAACGACCCCATCAGGCCGGGACCGCGGGTGAACGCTATCGCATTTAAATCCGTTTTTTGAATGCCGGCCTTCGTCATCGCTTCCTGAACAACCGCCACAATATTTTGCTGATGTGCGCGTGAAGCCAGTTCGGGCACCACGCCGCCGTATTTTTGGTGCACGGCCTGTGAGGCAATAATATTATTGAGTACCTTGCCGTTTGTGATAACGGAAGCTGAGGTCTCATCGCATGAAGACTCAATGGCAAGGATGACGGGATGCATGTGCTGACAAATGAACCTGCAAGTTATTAAAAGGATTCGGAAAATACTGGTATACGCCATCACGGGCCTATTCTTCCTGCTGGTGACGTCATTCCTTGTGCTGCAAATACCGGCCGTTCAAAATACCGTCATCAAGCGATATCTGGGAAGTTTTTCCACCGTTACCGGCTTCAAGACCACCGTCAAGAGTTTCAGACTGCTCTGGTTTGACCGCCTCGAACTGGAATACGTGGATCTCTATGACCCGGCCAACAATAAAATGATCACGGCTAAAAAGATCCTGATCAACTTCAGGGTCTCTCATTTACTAGACCAGCGCGACATCAACATCGATGGGATCTACCTCGATAGCGCCCAGGTGTTCTTTACCAAAATTCCAGAGTCCGATACCTCCCGTAATTTAAACATCAACGTCTTCGTAAACCGTATCAACGAAGCCTACGCCGGCGATGGCGCCTCCACGGGCCGGTCGCCACGTATCAACATCGGTGAAACGGTGTTGAATCGAAGCGTGTTCTCCTACGCCGACCAGGACCGCGATACCATTGAGCATGGCTTCAACTACAATCAGTTCACGCTCGACGTCGACGAAGCACGGGTTGCCGTCGGCGTCGCCGAGCGTGAAGGCGAGCACGACGTCGCCGCCCGAC
>JBMOKS010000395.1:0-7650 GCA_049324355.1 Bacteroidota bacterium | reverse complement strand
AGCACAGCTGCAAAATTTTATGATCCTCGGCGACACTACGGAGTTCAGGGTGCATACGTTGCTGGCCACCGACCAAAAGACGCGCTTCTCGGTCCATCAGCTCAGCACTTTCTTCCGGTTATCGCAGCAGCGGATGGAATTTACGGATCTGAGTCTTAAAGCCGGTGGCAGCACGATCACCGATTCAGTGATATTCACATTTAATGGTCAACGCGAGCTTAGCGATTTTATCAATAAAGTCACGATCCATGCCCAGTTGAAAAATACCATCGTTCAGCCCCGCGATCTTGCACTCTTTGCTCCCGAGGCCGCGAAACTTACCAAACCCATCAATCTCAGCGGCACCTTCAGCGGACTGGTGAACAACTTCAAATTCACCGATATGGAGATTGGCATGGGCAACACCCATTTGAGAGGTTCGCTGGATATGGAAGGTTTGCCCGATGTGAACGAAACTTTTATCATTCTGAACCTTAAAAAGTCGACCCTCGAATTCACAGATCTGGATTTCCTGTTTAAGGACAACGTCACCAGTCGGCTAACCCCATTGGGCCGCGTTACCCTGGATGGTCAGTTTCTGGGTTATCCGTCAGATTTTGTGGCAAAAGGAAATTTATCCGGTGAACTCGGGCGCGTTACATCAGACATCAACTTTAAGGTGAACGAGGACAACTTCGACAAGTCGATCTACAGTGGAAAATTGGCGCTCGAAAATTTTGATTTGGGAAGGTATCTGAACGACACCATCAATTTTCAACGTGTGACGTTGGATGGCAACGTGAAAGGCTCAGGCCTGACACTTCAAACCGCCGACTTCACCCTGAATGGAAAAGTGAACTCCATCGGCATACGGAACTATGATTATACCAACATCATGACCAATGCGCGCTTCAACGCAGAGTTGTTCAACGGAATGTTGAGCATCGACGATCCCAACCTTCAATTTACAGCGCAGGGTTCTGTAGATCTGAGAAAAGGGAAAAATCTCATCAAGGTCCAAGCCCAAATAGACACAGCTTTTCTTCATAACTTAAAACTCACGCCAAAAAATATTTTCCTTCACACCAAGCTTAATGTCAACTTCACCGGGCTGCACCTCGATAGCCTTGCCGGCACTGCCGACCTGGAGGATTTTAACATTCATTACGACGATGAATGGTTACGATTGCCCAATATCCACCTGGACGCCCAGGGAAATTTTCTGCTGTCTGATCTTTCCAAAGACGTGCAGAAACTCATTCGCGAAATTTTGCTCAACATCCACAACGATAAGCGGGAGATCGCGACGTATTATGCTACCCGTAACTATCGACCAAAAAACTACGAGACACAATTTAAATTTGCGTTGAAAAACGTTGCCCCAATCATAGAATTAATCGACGTCGATTTGCTGATCTCCAACCAAACTGTGATTGAAGGGAAATTCAAAAGCGGTTACACAACTATTCTCCAAGCTTATACCCGGGTTGATTCGCTGGCTTATAACAAGTCACTCATGACCAACACCGAGATCGAACTAACGGCTTCAAAAATTGCCGACAGTACCAGTGTGCTGGCCATGGGGTTCGTGAATTCTGAAAAGCAGATGTTCAATCCGAATTTCAAGACCAAAAATTTAACAGCCGAAGTGATCTGGGATAAAAGCCACATAAACTTTGGTGTTGATGCAGACCAGGACGGCCAATCTAACTATGTGCGACTGAAGGGAGCGATCGATTTTCTGAAAGACAGCACGCAAATTCGTATGCTGCCCTCTACAGTAAAGCTCCTTGAAAAAGACTGGACTTTTGATGCGCGTAATCTGATCACCATTAACGACAACGAGATCACCGTAGAGCAGCTGACTATCAACAATGCCCATCAAATCGTAGCGGTTAACGGAAAAATCTCGGAGGACCCCAAAGAAAAGCTTTCCATTCAGGTGGATGATCTCGATCTGTCGATACTCGATCCGCTGACCGGACGCAAGATGACGGGCACACTCAACGCCTTATTCGATGTCTCGAATTACTACAACGATCCATTCGTACAGAATGATATAACGATCGACAGTCTAACGGTAGACAAATTTCTGGTGGGCGACATTACCGGCAACAATCACTGGGATACGCTGGAAAACAAATTTCAGATCAATTTCTTTATCGACCGGAACGACAACCGAATCGTGAACCTCAACGGTTTTTATAATCCCTCGCGCGAATCCAATCCACTCGATGTTACAGCAAAACTGGAAAATGCTAACCTGAAAATACTCGAACCCTTCCTCGAAGACATTTTCTCTAATATTGGTGGAACCGTAACGGGCGACTACCGCATTACCGGAAATTTGCAATCGCCGGCCATATCAGGAGAAGGCACCGTTGCCGGCGGACAGATCATGATCAACTACCTTAAGACGATCTATCAATTTCAAGGCGTGATAGGGCTTTCGCCTAACTCGATATTCTTCAAGAACATTGAACTAAGCGACGTCTTTCGCAACAAAGGAAAGCTTAATGGCACTATCACGCACCAGAACTTTTATAGTATGCGCATCAACATCGACGCAAACTTTAAAGATTTTCAAGTGCTGAACACCACGGCACGCGACAATAGCTTGTTCTATGGCCAGGGGTACGCTACCGGTGATGTGAATATTTTTGGTCCGGTATCGAATCTCAAGATCACTGCAAATGCGCGGACCGACAAGAATACACGCATCTACATCCCGATTGGCGGCGCTTCAGAAGTTGAAAAGAAAGAGTTCATCAAGTTCGTAAGCTTCACTGATTCAACCTTTCAGAAAAACATAAGCAACACCATCAACAATAAACTAGACCTTACCGGTGTCACCCTGGACTTCAATCTCGATGTAACACCCGATGCATACTGCGAAATCATCTTCGACATCAAAGCTGGTGATATCATCCGCGGCCGGGGCAATGGCGAGATACAACTTCAGCTCGACACGAAGGGTGAATTTAATATGTTTGGTCCCTTCGAGTTTACACAAGGGTGGTATAACTTCACCTTGTACGACATTATCAACAAAGAATTCGAGATCAAAAAGGGAAGCCGCATCACCTGGTTCGGCGACGCTTATGCTGGTAACCTGAACATCTCTGCATCATACAATCAGTTGGCATCGTTTGGTCCGATCGTCAGCGACCAGACATTGGCCACCTCGCCCCAGTTGCGCAGGAAATATCCGGTACAGGTTATTCTAAAACTCGATGGCCCCATGCTTTCGCCGCAGATCAATTTTGATATTTTAACACGCGACCTTCCGCAAAGTATCATCGTGGATGGAAGAGCTGTACGGCTTGACTTTGAATTCCAGGCCTTCAAGAACAAGATGGATGAACAGGAATTAAAACGACAGGTATTCAGTCTCATTGTACTGCGAAGATTTTCTCCGCCAGAATCCTTTAACACCAGCGGTTCGATTGTGAACAGTGTGAGTGAACTATTGTCTAACCAGCTCAGCAACTGGGTGAGCCAGGTAGACGAGAACCTTGAAGTGGACGTTGATCTCAGCACTCTGGATCAGGAAGCTTTCAATACGTTCCAGTTGCGCTTGTCTTATACATTCTTAAATGGCCGACTCCGTATCACACGTGATGGAACGTTTTACGGAAACCAGAACACCGCCGGCAGCACCAATAATTCAAACGCCAATTTATCGAGCATTGCTGGCGACTGGACCGTAGACTATCTCCTCACAGCAGATGGCAAGCTGAAAGTTAAAATGTACAACCGCACCAACATCAATCCCATTTTAAATACCTTGGGATCACAAAACTCGGTGACCACGGGGGTGAGTTTAACACATACGCAAAGCTTCAATGAATTGAAAGACCTTTGGAAGTCGGCCCGCAGCAAACGTAAAAAAGAGAACCAGGGCAACGAACAACCCGATCCGAATGTAAACAAGGATGCGACCAAGGAAGATGACGATGGCAGCGAATAAAAAACAGCTATTACACCCCTTACTCCGAGGGGTGCTCATCTGCTTTTTCATTGCAATTTTTCACCTTTCTGCTTCAGCACAATCAGGCGACAGCGTAGTATCTACTGTCAACAAAAAGAGATTTCGCACCCTCGTCATCGGTTCGGGTGTAGGTTATACAGCCACGATGATCGGACTCAACGAGCTATGGTACAAGGATTCCGATCGTCAATCGTTTCGTTTCTTCAACGACAATGCCGAGTGGAAGCAAGTCGATAAGATTGGACATTTTTTTTCCGGATTCTATTTTAGTTATGGCGCGTCCAGCGCATTGCGTTGGTGTGGTATGACGCCGCGTAAATCTGATCTTGCAGGTGCAGTGACAGGATTCCTGGTGATGGTTCCAATTGAGATCTTTGATGGATACTCCGACGCTTATGGCGCTTCAACCGGAGATCTAATCGCCAACGCTGCAGGGCCTGCATTCTTTTTGGCGCAGCAATCGTTCTGGAAGGAGATTCGTATCCATCCGAAATTTTCTTTTCAAAGTACAGACTATGCGGCGCAGCGCCCGGAAGTTCTGGGTGATAACTGGCTGAGTGAGATCTTCAAAGATTATAATGGCCAAACCTACTGGCTTTCGGTTGACGTCGACAAATTCATGAAGTTTCCACGGTGGCTGAATGTCGCCGTGGGGTACGGCGCCGAGGGCATGCTTTATGCCAGAGATCGGCAAAATGCTGAGATTGGCCTACGCTCTTACCGGCAATACTACCTGGCCCTCGACATCGACCTGACGGCCGTGAAGACCAGATCCAAAGCCTTGAAAACACTGATATTCCTGGCCAATATGATCAGATTGCCAGCCCCTGGACTGGAATTTTCAAGCCGCGGTGTGCGGTTTCAGGCGTTGCAATTTTAAAAACTATGCCGCCATTCCTGCGTAATCCGGCGCAATTTTTCTAACTTAAGCTTGCTTAAAACCTTATCCTATGAACCTGATTAATACTGTAAGGCAATATGCTGATCAAATCGGAGGGCAATTCACAGACTATGACCACTCCAAATCGGTGATTGTTGTCCCCATCGACCGCAGCAGATTTCAAACCGTATTGGCTGTATCGCAAAAAAGTCCGGTTTCCGGGCGCGATCAAGCCATATTCACATCAAAGGTTTGCGAATACAAAGGTAATATCGATCTCAAGATGCTCATGGAACAGAATGCGAGCTTCGACTACAGCAAATTTGTGCTCGAAGACGGCTACCTGAAAGTTGAGGCCTCCTGCCTCACGTCTTCTGCGTCTGAGGAGCAGGTTAAAGAAATGATCCAGGAAGTTGCCCAGCTTGCCGACCATTACGAGTACAAACTCACCGGGCAAGACTTACACTAAACTATCAATGTTACCACAAATGTCCCTGATGCATCATCATCAGGGCATTTTTTCTCCTGCCATAACTACCTTAGCGGCCCGCAAAAGGCTTGGAACTATTTCCTTCAATTGTTTATTTTACACCAGCAAGTTGCCTTATCGTGGCGCGAAATGCGCTAAGGAAAGTCCGGGCAACACAGAGCGTCGTACTTCCTAACCGGAAGGTCTTGTCTCTTCAAAGGGACGGGAACAGAAAGTGCCACAGAAAACAAACTACCTGGCCCGACTTGTTCGGAACAGGCAAAGGTGAAAAGGTGAGGTAAGAGCTCACCGCCTTGACAGCAATGTCGGGGGCATGGTAAACCTTACGAGTTGAAAGGTCAAATAAGCTCCGATCCCCACCGAGTAATCGGCGGATGAACGGCTCGTTTTAACGCTTCCACCCGATCCGTCGGGTGGCGGTGATCGGGGTGGGTAGACTGATTGATCCCGGTTGTGAAACCAGGACCAGATAAATGATAGGGATCCGTTTTTGAGTAACATCAGAATGGAGACAGAACCCGGCTTACAGACTTGCTTTTATTTTGTAAAACCTTCCAGGCTTTTGAAACCTGGAAGGTTTATCTATTTTACAGGGATTTATCACTTGTTATGTCAAAAATTTTAGTCATTGAAGACGATTCGAAGATCAGGGCTATCCTCAAGGAAATACTTCAGGATAAAAATCACGACGTAGACGAGGCGGCTGACGGCCAGGAGGGTTTAAAAAAACTGGAACAAGGCTTCTACGATCTCTGTATCTGCGATATCAAGATGCCCAAAATGGATGGGCTCGAGGTACTGGAGAAATCTAAAGAAGCCGGCGTGCCCACCAACTTCGTGATCATTTCAGCCCACGGAAATATTGATATCGCCGTCGAAGCTGTAAAAAAAGGAGCGTTCGATTTTCTTCAAAAACCATTCGATCTTGGCAGATTGGAGATCACCTTACGAAATGCGCTCGACAAAACGTCATTGATCAAAGAAACACGCAACCTTCGAAAAAAGATCTCGAGGAAATTTGAGATGGTTGGCGAATCGGTTCCGATAAAACATATGCAGGAAATGATCGACAAAGTAGCGCCTACCGACGCACGCGTACTGATCATCGGACCTAATGGATCTGGAAAAGAGCTGGTGGCGAAATGGATTCACGAAAAAAGCAAACGTACCAACGGCCCTATGGTGGAGGTAAACTGCGCGGCGATACCTTCCGAACTGATCGAAAGCGAGTTGTTCGGGCATGAAAAGGGTTCATTTACGTCGGCCATAAAACAACGGATAGGAAAGTTCGAGCTCGCCGAGGGCGGTACTCTTTTCCTGGATGAGATCGGCGATATGAGTTTATCGGCGCAGGCCAAAGTGCTGCGTGCCTTGCAGGAAAATAAGATCACACGCGTAGGCGGCGATAAGGAAATCACTGTAAACGTGAGGATCGTAGCGGCAACCAATAAAGACCTTCGAAAAGAAATTGATGAAAATCGATTTCGTGAAGACTTATATCACCGCTTGAGTGTGATCGTAATAAAAGTTCCACCATTAAATGAGCGCAAAGACGACATTGAACCTTTGGTGAATAAATTTCTGGAGGATATCGCGGAAGAGTACGGCGCACGAAAAAAAGAGATCAGCGTAAAGGCAATCGCCGCACTTAAAGATCACAACTGGACTGGCAATATTAGGGAGCTGAGGAACGTGGTCGAAAGACTCGTCATCATGAGTGGTGAAGAGATCTTACCACAAGACGTAGAGAAGTACCTGTAGGGGATTAGATCCTTCTTTCTGATGTGGTCTTCTTGGGAGCCTCTTTCTTGCTGTAAGTGGGGCAAGTATATTGGCTGCAAGCTGACAAAAAACCTACGATAACAATGAATACGACAATCTTTTTCATCAGGAAGTGGCTTTGGTTTTCAACAAAAATATAACTCTTTCAGTACAAAACAAATCTAACGGCTAATTATAAGCATTCGTCTGCGCCATCTGCTACTCAACCAACAAATTACAGCCTCTGACATCGCTATTATCCATTCTGCCCAGCACCTCAAAAGACCCGTCGGCATAAACTTTTCCGAGGTCTTCTGTCTCAATAAACGAGACAGAATGCCAGTTTGCCAAGTCGACGACATTAATCCCGGCCGTTTCATCAAGTAACCCTTTTCGCAAGGGATCGGTGATTTCCCGGCCCAAAATTTTCAACCAGGGTGTCGTGCGAAATACATTATCCTGCGCCGAATACGCTTGTGAAAGCAGTTCGGTCATTCCATATTCTGAATAAACGGTCTCAAGGTTTAGTCCATTGGTCAATATGGCATG
>JBMOKS010000394.1:8627-14102 GCA_049324355.1 Bacteroidota bacterium | reverse complement strand
AGGTGGGCTTTAAGGTAGTCTATGCAGATTTTTTGTTACAAGGAATCGTTAGATGAATGTAGTATCACTTAAATTTTTCTGCAAACAAAATCCGTAAAATTTTCTTTTTCACGACAAAACGTGTACACGTAACGTTGTATTCACAGTCAAAAAACGAGAGGCCATGCGAGATAAAATATTTTTTTTGTCCTGAAGAATCAAAAATTTGATTTTTCAGTGGGTCGAAAAAATATTTTTATCGAATAAACGATGGTCATCTGCAAAAAAAGATCGAGCTTTTTTTTTATGAGGTATAACCGGAGTTTCAACATTGAAATATCGAATGGAGGACGCGGCTTGTCGAGAAGGGATAAAAAAAGAGCCGCTGATCAGCGGCTCTCAAATAGTAATATTGGAAGAGCAGAAGGCGCGAAACGATCATCGTAACAATACAACGCCGCCATGTTGTTCCTGGATACCTTCTTCGGGGCGATAAGAGCTTCTGAATTTCACCACGTAAGAATATGTTCCCGGCGGCAGCGGCTGTGCGAGATTGTTGTTGTACCCTCCATTCCATCTGAATTGACGATCATTCGACTGATACACCATCTCTCCCCAGCGATTAAAAATGAATACCTGAAAATCGTCGTCGGCAATAAAGAAGGTGAAGATGAAAAACTCTTTATTCAATCCACCCGGCCTGAACGCATTTGGTCCTGTAACCCGTGGTGTGCAATCTTCGATGAGCTGTATTTTATCGGAGCTTGCACAACCGAATAGATTGATAAGGTCGACCGAATAATTTCCGGCTTCCGTAGCGGTATAGGTGGGTGTAGTAATTCCCAACGCGATTTCTTCTTTGAACCAATTGTAACTCAAAAACTCAGTGCCCGGATCTAAGACAACTTCACGGGTCTCCGGATCAGGATTTGCCGGGTCAGGACAAATGGTTCCGGTATCGGTTAAGAATCCGGCTGTTAGCGGCGCACGGGTGATCTGAATGTCTTCACTTACAGAGCAGCCCGGAACCGAGGCCGTAACGGTGTATGTCCCATCTCTTTCATCGACCAGGGTAGCGGAAGTTTGTCCGGTGATGGTAGTGCTATTCAATGCCCACGCAAAAGTTGCTGATGCTTGAGTTGCTGTCGCGGTGAGCGTAAAAGGTGAACCCACACACGGAGGGGTGGATGTTACCGTGACGTCTAAAGTACCGGCCACTTGAACAGCCTTTTGTGCTGAAGAAAATACGCAGCCCGATAATGTGCTGACGGCTTCAACCCTGTACTGCGCGTTGTTGTCTGCTGTGCCGATGACAAGGGCTTGGCCGCCGAGTGTCAACACACCATTTCGATACCAACGATAAGTAAATGAGCCGGTTGGTGTTGCTGATAAAGTCACCTGGTCCGCACAAGCATCGCTTTGTGTAAAGTCCGCCGTTACGTTGTTCATGACGTTAACAGTGATCGCGGTATCCAGATCGCACAAACCTGCTTGTTTGATGTTGACATTATAAATTTGATTTCCTTGCGGAGGATTGGCAGAGATCTGTTGCAAGGTGTTGGAGCCTGAAATATTAGGTCCGGTCCACGTCCAACTTGTGCCACCATTGGCTCGAAGCGTAATCGGGTTCACACACGGATTAACTGTAAACGTGCTTTGTACTTTTGCCGCCTCATTGATTGTGATCGGAGGACTAGTAGCCACACATCCAGCGTTGGTCACTTCCACCACATATTGTTGGTTGTTACTTGCCAACCCACCAGTTGCATTAGTGGTGAACGTTAGCGCGCCACCGCTGCCCGTGTTAACCACAGCCAAGGTAGAATTATTGATCACTCTGTAGTTGAAAGGCGCGACGAGTGGGCCTGGCGTCGGCGTTACGGTCACATTAATTTGTATAGGATCGCATGTGGCGCTGGCTACTCCGGCTACCGTAAATGCGTTGGTGTTAATACTGGCCGTCGTGGAAGTAACGCAACCCGAAACCTGATCGGAAACCGTAATTCCATAGGTGCCAGCGGCAAGTGTTGCGGGCGTTGTCACAATACCCAGAGGTTGGTCAATACCGGTTATTCCTGGCGAAGGTCCGGTGATAAAGTAACTGAATAATGTGCTGGCTGGCGCAGTGATGTTTAAGGTTATTTGTCCATTTGTAGCGCCGCAGCCGATCGGGCCATTAGGTGTCGCTGTGAAGACAGGCGATTCTTTGATCGTATAAATAATGGAATCGCGCACGAAGCAGGTTGTTACCGGATCGGTTATGAGTACTTCATATTCAAACACGTCTGGGACAGAAGTATCTACAGATTGTGTTTGATTAGTTCCTGCCGCGGCGCCGTTGATGGTCCAGGAATAGGTAGCACCGGGATTCTGCGCATTAAGCGGGAAGATCGGAGTGTTCTCGCATATGGTTTGATTTGCACCAAAGTCCACCTGGGGCCGGTTGTCAGCAGCCAGGATGTTTCCGGTTACAGTACACCCGAAAGCGTTGGTCACGGTAACAGTGTAAATTCCTTGTTGATTTACAGTGATGGTTTCTGTTGTCGCTCCGGTCGACCACAAATAAGTGAAGCCCGGAAGATTCGACGGATTAGCATCCAATATTTGCGCGCCGGTACACATCGTCACGCCGGCAGACGGGTTGGGCGGAAGGGGATTGATCGTGATCTGTTGTGTAAATGTTGCTACCGGGTTTTCACATTTATTATAGACTCGAAGCGTCGCCGTATAGGTTCCAGGAGTTGTATAGGTATGGTTTACCTGCGGCCCGGCGTCGATAGCCGATTGTCCGTCGCCGAAGAACCAGTCGAACTGGTCGATGGCGGAGTCTTTTCCTGTTCCGTTGAATTGTGTCGGACTATTTACGCACACGCCCGCAAAGGTGATTCCCGGAGTTTGCGCGGGATTAGCGATGATCTGTGTAAAGTTTGGCAGGCCCAATTCACTTTGTGTGCCACCCGCAAGCGCGAAGGGCTGAAGCGTTGTGATCGCTGAGATCTGGGTTGTATCTTCATTCGCCGTAAATGTTCCGAGACTATTACTGCCGTTAATGGCGACATAGATCTGGCCATCGGGTCCGATCTGCATCGCGCCCAATTCTCCGGCTTGATTCACCACTTGTTTTTGACGTGGTATTCCCAGTGTATCGAAGGCATACTCATACATTCTCGAAGTAGCATTCTTCAGCGTCACAAATAATTTATTTCCGGCAGGAGAGAATTCAACACCGTAAGCCTGGCCGGCAGTGCTGTTGAGATTTACTGACCTGAAGTTTGTGACAACGCCAGAGGAGTCAACAAAATCAAAGATCTCAACGATGTTGGATACACCGGGGGTTGATAGCGCTACGGCGAGGCGGCCTTGCGCACCCAGTTTCATATAACCTTGTCCGTTTTCGGCGGAAGTAGTGGCGTGATCCGATCCGATGGCCGAAATGATCGGATTACCAATTCCCTGAGGTGTGATCTGGTAGGCTCTGAAAGAGTTGTTGCCATACTCATGTGCGATCAGCCAGTTTTCATTTCCGGTAATGCGTTCGGTACTTTTCTTGAACAACAACTGGTTGTAGATGGCCAAACCACCTTGCCCATTGTTCTGTTTAAGATCAAAAAGCGAGTAACGAAGTTCGTAGGTATTGGTGCCATGTATCTCCTGCGTAGTGAATATGTAAAAGAGTGTTTCATCGCCTGGCACAGGCATGATCAAAGCAGATTGGGTGGACGTCGGATTTCCACCCAGGCCAGGAGGAACCGGCGCGGGCGTGATGTCAACGTCGTCTTTGTCGTAGATGCGTTCTCCGTCGGTGGAAAAAATTACTTGGCCGTTGCGATCACAGATCACAGCGCATCCTTCCGGCGTGTTGAGTGGTCCGGAGATCGCTACAGCAGGATCGTTTGGTAAGGGATTAAAGTCAATGCCCGCGTTTTGACCGAAGTACCAGATGTTGGCGCGCTGGTCGAGCGAGTCGTACTCTTTAATATTAACCCCGGCATAAGCAGAGCAAGCGCCGATCGTGGCTACTACATAATAGTATCCGGCAGAATCGGGGCGAAGCGTGCTGGTAGTTTGCCCGGGTAATAATCCGCCGGGGCCAAACCACTGGAATGTCGGGCTTCCGCCTTGCGCTTGAACGGTCACAGTCATGTCATCGCTGGTGTCGTTGGGGCACGACCCACCACCTACAAGCGGTTGTCCGTTGTTGACAGGGAGTTCGCAAGCACAGGCTGTGGTATCTTGCACAAGTGAGAGTTGTAAATTGAACGCAGTAATGGTGACAGGTTGAACAACAAAGGCGCTGTCGCCATTCAAAAATGCGGTGAGACGCACGTTAAAAGTTCCACCGGCGGTATAGGTATGCACGGGACTCCATTCGCTTGCCGACTGCCCATCGCCAAATCTCCAGATCAAACTATCGGCTGCGGGTTTTACGGAAGGGAAGAATGACGTAGGTGCATTCGAGCAAGTTCCTTGCGCTGTAAACGACACGGTGATCATCACGGTATCTTTCGGCGCAAACGACGGGAATTGAGTTCCCAGAAAATTGGGGTTCGTGGCAAATGCGGAGGGATCATAAACTACTTCAGTAGAAATGGTGTCGGTATTCGTTAAAGTTCCCAGCAAGAAAGGGCCTCCGACCGTGGCCTGGTATAAGTGATAGATCGCGCTGTCAGGAGCCATCTGCAGTCCGTAGCTGCGCGCAATGGTGTTGGGTTGCGGCAGAACGGATACCAGCGAAGTAAGCTGATTGGCAAAATCGAATTGAATTACGTCGGCCTGGATCCCAGCCTCACCGGGCCTGGAAATGTATAGGTATTGTCCGTTGTTACTCCACTCTGTATCGTAAAGGGCTTGGTTGGTAGTACTCACCAAGCCGGTGTTGAGCACGCGCTGGTTAAAAGAAAGAACACCCGTGCTGTTATTAAAGTTGACGATCTCTACATCGCGCGTGGTTTCTTGCGGCGAGGTGGCGATGCGGCCAGTAGCCTCATGATAAGAGAAGTTGGCCGCTACTTCAATTAAGCCAAGTCCTGTAAAAGTTGTGGTTGTCACGGGTCCGGCGCTGTTGATCAGCGTTACGGAGTAGTCGGGTGTGCCGTTAGCGTGGGTGATGAGCCAGAAGTCATTTCTATTGGCATGTGGCACTGCGATCATCGCTTCCGACCTGGCGGTAAGGCCAGCCACGGCGGTGTTTGTGGTATTTGTGGCATTGCCAAGCGCAGGATTCGGGAATACCGCGTTACCAAAAAGCGACATGTCTACAATCCTGAATGTGACGGTTCCGCCGGTAGTAAAATTGGCGCTGTTCATGAAAACGTAGAACTGGTTTGCCTGACCGGGAACCTTTGTAATGGCCACGGGTTGGTTGGCAGAGGTTGTTCCGGCGAGGCCCGTGCCGCTGGGCATGATGGCGTTAGACGCATCGTAGATGTTTGCGCCGTCGGTGTAAAAGAGAAGATTTCCGTTGGTCGCATCGGTAGCTACTGCGCTACCTCCCAC
>JBMOKS010000394.1:3198-8617 GCA_049324355.1 Bacteroidota bacterium | reverse complement strand
GATACCTTTCGTGTTGATCAGCGAGGCGGTATTATCAGTCCGGTTGAATCGGATGGCCTGAGTACTGTTGCCGAAGTACCAGTTGTGGCCAGAGTAATTTTGCGCGATAAGCGGTGAGAATCCGCCGACGAGCAGGAGGAACAAACAAAGTCGAAGAAGATCCGGTAGATTTTTAAACATTGCAGTGCACTTCACAGTTAACTTACGATCAAACATTCCAATCAAACAATTCTAAAACGCCCAACATACCCTAAAGTATACAATTTGACTCAAAAATACCGTTAATAGTATGTTGGTAAAGGGGATTATCATGGTGGCATAGATTTTCTCCCCGAAACTGCAGACGAATAACGATTAAGTATTTTATTAATTTCCGTTATACCTTTAATTTGCCTTGATTGCTAATCCAAATTCATACTTGATGCACAGGATAATCCTGCTTTCGATCTTATTAATGCTTGCGTTGGAAGGTGCGGTAACTGCGCAAGATCCCCAATTTTCGCAGTTTTATGCCGCCCCATTGTATTTGAACCCGGCTTTTGCCGGATCCACGAACCAAGCCCGCGCAGGGATCAACTATCGCAATCAATGGCCAGCCATAGATGCTAATTTTACCACATTCTCAGCCTTCTTCGATTACTTCATCGAAGATAAGAATAGTGGTGTCGGCATACTGATGACTCGCGATCGCGAAGGTTTGGCCGGGCTTCGCTCACTGAGCGTAGCGCTTCAATATTCATATGAATTGCAGATCACCGATTTCCTTGGTTTCCGGCCGGGATTTCAGGTGGGACTCTTTAACCGCGATGTGAATTTTAACCGACTTACTTTCGGCGACCAATTTGATGCCAACGGCAACCTGATCAATACATCGACCGCCGAAACATTCAATACAAATTTTAGCAAAACCTTTCTTGATCTTTCCGCTGGTGGCGTATTCTTCACTAAAGTTGCCTGGCTTGGTGTTGCGGCCAATCACCTGAACAAACCCAATCAATCGATCGTTGACGAGAAGAGTCCGCTGCCGGTCAAACTTTCGGTTCACGGAGGTTTTAAGTTTTTTATGAAACCTGGCGTTGTGGGCAGCGGCGTGTATGCCCGAAAAGGCGAACGCAGCATAGCACCGGCCATTCAATATCGTCACCAGGGATCGTTTGATCAGATGGACCTCGGCTTGTACTTCACCTTCGAACCTTTGGTGTTGGGAACGTGGTATCGTGGTGTGCCCTTTAAAAAGCTCAACAACTTTGTTAACAACGAGTCGATCGTGTTGCTGCTCGGCTTCATGAAGCTGGGAGCAAAAGATGCAATCAACATCGGTTACAGTTTCGATTACACGATCTCTAAGCTCGGCGCAAGCAGTGGTGGAGCACACGAGTTCAGTCTGGTGTACACCTGGCCGATGCGAAACCCCCGTAAGCCACCGAAAGAAAAGCTCGTCATTCCCTGCCCGGACTTTTGATCTGGATGGGACTTTAGGCAGACGCCGGATGGTAAGTTCCGAACTACAACGAGTGTCCAACACCTAGCATCAAGTCGTCATCAGCATTCGTTTTCGCTAACTTTCGTTAGGAGCAGAAAAACTTTTTTTAAAGTTCCGGGACAAATATTTGCCGTTTTCAGAACTTTATCGTTTAATTTTGCATAAATGTTAAAAAACAAACAAATGACTTTTCTCTAACGTTAACTTAAACTGTTAAAAGAAATTGAAAACATTGTTCACCTCCATGTCAGCTTCAATAGCTGCTTATCACTCCCAAAGAACAGTTCAGTTCTTCTTAAACGCCTGCTCGGTGAACTGGCGACCGCGACCCGCACGCTTTGCGCGTATTTGATACTGCCCTACACTTCATTGTGAACCCAGTGTGATGTCAGGGACGTCATGCTGCTTATGCCTTTTGGCATATTTTACCTCATTTACCATTTTACATTTTGCAAGACATTGGAAAATCACAATATCATTGTCAGACTGGCCACAGTTGACGATAAAAAATATGCTGGTACCATCACTACGGAGATGGAAGAATCAGCCAAAGCGCGCGGTACCGGAATTGCCAAGCGCTCGCCTGAATACATTGAAAAGAAAATGGAGGAAGGCAAAGCTGTTATTGCCCTCACTTCAGACAACACCTGGGTAGGTTTCTGTTATATTGAGGCCTGGCAACACGAGAAGTACGTGGCCAATTCAGGTTTGATCGTGGCACCAGCTTTTCGCAAGACTGGCGTAGCTACTGAGATCAAAAAAAAGATATTCGAACTATCACGACTGAAATACCCACAGGCCAAAATATTTGGCCTCACCACCGGTTTGGCGGTTATGAAGATCAACTCCGACCTTGGTTACGAGCCGGTCACGTATTCAGAGCTCACTACCGACGAAGAGTTCTGGAAGGGGTGTCAGAGCTGTGTGAACTATGACATCCTTATGAGCAAAGGCAGAAAGAACTGTCTTTGTACGGCCATGTTGTTTGACCCCGCCGAAGCGGCGGCTAAAGTGAAATCAGCGGAGCAGACAAAAACAGAAACCGTCGTAACACCGCAAGGCGAATTGGTTCACCATCGTCATCGCGTATTCAAAGGAAACTTCCGGCTTTTTGAGCGATGGCTTCGCTTCAAGCAATTTGTATTGCTAAAGCCTTTCCGCAAGAAAGGAGGAGACGAGAGCGATCAGTCTGAAAAGCGGAGATCCATACTTAGTTTCCTTTTTTGGTAAGCCCTGCAGGGTTCTCATTTTAACATAAACAATGAAAAAGAAAGTCGTACTTGCTTTTAGCGGGGGATTGGACACATCCTACTGCGTGAAATATCTTGGGGAAGAAAAAGGTTTCGAAGTGCACACGATCACGGTGAACACAGGTGGTTTTGATGCCGCAGAAATAAAATCAATCGAAGAACGAGCCAAAAGCCTGGGCGTCGCTTCCCACAAGACCGTTGACGAAACCAAAAATTATTACGATACGGTGATCAGGTTTCTCGTTTACGGTAATGTTCTAAAAAATAATACTTATCCGCTCAGTGTAAGTGCCGAGAGGATGTCGCAAGCTCTGGCTACCGCGAATTATGCCAAGGCCATCGGCGCACAAGCGGTGGCTCATGGCAGTACGGGTGCCGGAAATGATCAGGTGCGTTTTGACATGATCCTCAATATTCTTGTTCCGGGTATCGAGATCATCACGCCGATACGCGAGATGAAGCTTTCACGCGAAGAGGAGATCAGCTATCTCAAATCCAAGGGTGTGCAGATGAACTTTGATAAGGCCATGTACTCCATTAATAAAGGCATATGGGGGACCTCAGTTGGCGGAAAAGAGACGCTGAAGTCGCTGGGAATGCTGCCTGAAGAAGCGTGGCCGACGCAGGTTACGAAGCAGGGAACAGAGACCGTGACGCTGGGCTTTCAAAAAGGAGAGCTGTTCAAAGTGAACGATAAAACTTTTGGCCACCCGACCGGGGCCATTCAATACCTCCAATCCATTGCCGGGCCTTATGGCATTGGCCGCGATATTCATGTCGGCGATACGATCATCGGTATCAAGGGAAGAGTAGGCTTTGAGGCGGCGGCGCCAATGTTGGTCATTAAATCGCACCATGCGCTCGAAAAACATGTTCTTACCAAGTGGCAGTTGAGCTGGAAAGATCAGTTGTCGCAATTCTATGGAAACTGGCTGCACGAAGGACAATACCTCGATCCAGTGATGCGCGATATCGAGGCGTTTTTGACCCATACTCAAGAGAATGTGACGGGCGATGTGCAAGTGCAGCTTTATCCATACAGGTTTCAGGTGCTGGGCATTGAATCGCCGTATGATCTGATGTCGTCAAAATTTGGCAAATACGGCGAAATGAATTTGGGCTGGTCGGGCGATGACGTCAAAGGTTTTTCCAAGATCTTTGGTAATCAAACAATGATCTATCACCAGGTAAAAGAGTCAGCTGATGGGAAATAAGGTCAGAGTCGGGATTGTAGGCGGCGCCGGGTATACCGGGGGCGAAACGATCCGTTTGTTATTGAATCATCCACAGGTTGAAATTGCATTCGTCCATAGCAGAAGCAACGCAGGAAATTTTTTATCTTCCGTCCATCCCGATCTCCTGGGAGAGACTTCCTTGAAATTCACCGATTCCCTCCAACACGAGGCCGACGTTATATACCTTTGCCTGGGACACGGAGAGAGCAAAAAGTTTCTACAGGAAAATGCTGTTCCCTCCACTGTTAAGATCATTGATCTCAGTCAGGACTTCAGATTGGGCGATGCACTACCCGGAAGAGATTTTGTATACGGACTTCCGGAATTGAATCGCGATAAGATCAAAAAATCAAACAACATTGCGAACCCGGGATGTTTTGCCACCGCTATCGAATTGGGATTGTTGCCCCTTGCACAAGCCGGACTGCTGAAGGAGGTTTTTACTACGGGCATCACTGGTTCTACCGGTGCCGGGCAAAAGCTTCAGGACACAACCCACTTTACCTGGCGAGCAAACAATATTTCAGCTTATAAAACGCTTACGCATCAGCACCTCAAAGAAATTAACCGATCGCTCAAACAGCTCCAGCCAGCGTTCAGCGGATTGATCAATTTTGTGCCCTGGCGCGGCGATTTTACGAGAGGCATTTTCGTGAGTTCAACGATCACAACCGACTATTCGCTGGAACGGTTGAAGAAACTGTACGTAGATTTTTATTCTGATGCGGTTTTTACGTTCGTATCCAATGAAACCATCGACCTGAAGCAGGCAATCAATACCAATAAGTGCGTCATCGGTTTGGAGAAGGAAGGTGACAAGCTTGTTGTCCATTCCGCAATCGATAACCTGTTGAAAGGAGCTGCGGGGCAAGCCGTTCAGAACATGAATTTGATGTTTGGGATTGGTGAAGCGGTTGGGTTGAAATTGAAGAGTATTGTTTTTTAAAGCAGAAAGCTGAAAGTAAAAAGCAGAAAGCTGAAAGCAAAAAGCAAAAAGTAAAAAGTAAAAAGCAGAAAGTAAAAAGCAGAAAGAAGAAAGCAGAAAGCAAAAAGCAGAAAGCAGAAAGCAGAAAGCAGAAAGCAAAAAGCAGAAAGCTGAAAGCAGAAAGCAAAAAGCAGAAAGCTGAAAGTAAAAAGCAGTGTGAAAGTCTAAAATTGTCAGAAAAAGCAATTAACATGAAAAACTTTCGCGAACTTATTGTATGGCAAAAAGCCCATCAGCTTGTGCTTCTTATTTACAAACTCACTAAAGTATTCCCAGCGGAAGAAAAATTTAACCTGATTAGTCAAATTCGAAGAGCAGCGACATCAATACCGACCAACATTGCAGAGGGCTGCGGCAAGTTCACACACAAGGACTTTGCCCGATACCTTCAGAATGCCCAAGGATCGTCGCAGGAATTGGAATACCTTTCCTTCCTATCTTTCGAATTGGATTATCTAACTCAAAA
>JBMOKS010000394.1:0-3188 GCA_049324355.1 Bacteroidota bacterium | reverse complement strand
GATTTTAACAAACTCGATTCTTTAACAAATGAAGTAAAAGCGATGCTGATCAGTCTAGGTTCGAAAGTCAGAAGAGATTCCAAACTTTCCAGATGAGGTTAGCTTCTTGCTTTAGCTTTTTACACTAAAAAAATGAAACTTTTCGACGTATACCCCTTATTCAATATTACTCCAGTAAAAGCTCAGGGCTCTTGGCTTTGGGATGAGAAAGGAGAAAAATATCTAGATCTCTACGGAGGTCACGCGGTGATCTCAATTGGTCATTCACACCCTCATTATGTCAAAAGCCTGACCGAGCAGTTAAACAAGATCGCTTTTTATTCCAACAGCGTTCAGAATAATCTGCAGGTGCGATTTGCCGAGAAGCTGGGACAAATGTCCGGCTATGATAACTACCATCTTTTTCTTTGCAACTCGGGAGCGGAAGCAAACGAGAATGCATTGAAGCTGGCTTCGTTCGTGACGGGCCGTAAAAAAGTTATTGCTTTCAAGAAGGCGTTCCATGGTCGTACTTCGGGTGCCGTGGCCGCGACGGATAATCCCAAGATCGTGGCGCCATTTAATGCCAACCATGAGATTGTATTTGTTCCCATGAACGATGAATCTGCTTTTGCCCAGGCGTTGGACAAAGAAGTGGCCGCCGTGATCATTGAAGGCATTCAGGGTGTTGGCGGAATTCAGCTTCCTGATGACGCGTTCCTTCAATTCCTGGAAAGAAAATGTCGTGAGAACGGCGCGTTGTTAATTCTCGATGAAATACAGTCGGGTTATGGACGCACGGGAAAATTCTTTGCGCACCAATATGCAGGCATTAAACCACACCTGATCACTACAGCGAAAGGAATGGGTAATGGCTTTCCGATTGGCGGGTTGCTAATTCATCCCGACATCAAACCGTGGAGTGGCATGCTGGGCACAACTTTTGGCGGCAACTACCTGGCATCTGTTGCCGGATTGGCTGTGTTGGAAGTAATGGAAAAGGAAAACCTGATCGCCAACGCAGAAAAGATCGGTGATTACCTGCTGGAGGAACTTCGATTGCTTTTAGGCGATCAGACCGAGCTGTCTGATGCCATGCAAAGAAATGCCAACGTGAAAGAACTCTCCGCGATCACCGAAGTTCGAGGCAGAGGCCTAATGATCGGCATTGATCTGGCAGAAGATCGGAAGCAAGTACGGCATGAACTGCTTTTCAAGCACCATATATTTACCGGCGAGGCCAAACCCAACACGATTCGTTTGCTTCCCTCGCTGGCGCTTACGAAACAGGAAGCAGAATTATTTTTAACCGCTCTGAAAGAAGAATTGCAATGAGGAATTTTATCTCTGTAGAAGATGCAGTTGATATCAATGCTTTAGTACACAAAGCACTTGCCTACAAGTCTGACCCGCGCCGCGATCGGGCAATGGGAACCAATAAACGCATTGGATTACTTTTTCTAAATCCCAGTATGCGTACCCGGTTAAGTACACAACTTGCCGCCAGCAACCTGGGAATGGAGGCTATTGTCTTTAATGTGGGTCAGGAAGGCTGGGCTTTAGAGTTTGAAGATGAGGCCATCATGAGTGGTAACACGGTTGAGCATGTAAAAGATGCTGCACCCATTCTTGGTAAATACTTTGATATTCTCGGTATCAGAACGTTCCCCTCTCTGCAAAACAAACAAGATGATTACAGTGAATTGTACATCAAACAATTTATTAAATACGCGGGGATTCCGGTGATCAGCCTGGAGAGCGCTACATTGCATCCGCTCCAGAGCCTTACGGATATTATCACGATCACCGAAAACTTCAGAGAAAAACGCAGGCCAAAGATCGTGCTCACGTGGGCACCTCACGTCAAGGCCTTGCCGCAATGCGTTGCTAACAGTTTCGCCCAATGGGTTAACGCCTGGGGCCAAGCTGACTTTGTCATCACACATCCGGAAGATTATGAGCTGGATAAGCAATTTACGAAAGGGGCAACTATCACTCACGATCAGGATTACGGTTTGCGCGATGCCGATTTCGTGTATGTAAAAAATTGGAGCACTTATACCGACTATGGCAGAATTTATTGTAACGATCCGGAATGGATGCTTACCAACGATAAGTTACTACAAACGAATCACGCCAAGGTCATGCATTGCCTCCCGGTGCGCAGAAATGTGGAGCTGAGCGATGAAGTGCTCGATGGCGCCAACAGTATTGTGACGCAGCAGGCTTCTAACCGCATATGGGCAGCGCAGGCCGTGTTAAGTGAACTTTTGAAACATTAATGAACAGTTGAGAAACAGATCATGAATAGACTTTTTATTATCAAGATCGGCGGCAATGTGCTCGATGATCAGCAGGCGCTGAAGAAATTCTTAGGCGACTTTGCTTCTATTAAAGAACCCAAGATCTTGATCCATGGCGGTGGAAAGATCGCCACCAAACTAGGCGATCAACTCGGCATTGAATCCAAGTATATAAACGGTCGTCGTATCACCGATGCGCAAACATTGGATGTCGTGACGATGGTCTATGGCGGACTGGTGAACAAACAAATCGTGGCCCACCTGCAGACGTTGGGTTGCAACGCGCTCGGTGTTACAGGGGCCGATGGAAACATGATCAAAGCCGTAAAGCGCCCTGTGAAAGATATCGATTATGGTTTTGTGGGCGACATCAATTCTGAGGGAGTTAACACTTCGCTCTTGTACTTCCTGCTCAAGCAGAATACCGTGCCTGTTTTCGCCCCACTGACACATGCCGATGGAAATATGCTGAACACCAATGCCGACACCATCGCATCGGTTTTGGCTGTAGCCTTGAGTAAGCATTTTGATGTAAGACTGATCTTCTGTTTTGAAAAGAAGGGTGTGCTAAAAGATGTAGGCGATGCACGATCGGTGATCCACCATTTGCCGGAAAAACTTTACCAGGATTTGCTTTCCAAAAAAGCATTTGCCGATGGAATTTTGCCTAAGCTGGAGAACGCCTACGCGGCCATCCACGCCGGTGTAAAAGAAGTACTGATCGGCGAAGCGGCAGACCTAATAAAAAACACGGGCCAGGAAACCGAAGGAACCCTGATCACCACCTAATTCACCACCGAGTATCAATTAGCACCCGGAACCAGCATGGACCAACGTTTAGACGAAATAGCGATCAACCTCCTGGAGCAGCTTATCGCCATACCTTCTTACAGCAAAGAAGAGGAC
>JBMOKS010000393.1:0-14152 GCA_049324355.1 Bacteroidota bacterium | reverse complement strand
GTGCAGAGTGGTTTATTCGCTTCGAAGCGAATTCACTGGATTACTTCTCGCTGCTCTGATCGATTGAAAGCTCATGGTCAACCAGGCAATGAGGAAGGCACAGATGCCAGCGAACACATAAACCAAAATTCCAACTTCAACTTTATACGTATAATTTTTCAGCCACCAGTCTACCGCGTACCAGGCGAGTGGCGCTGACAATGCAAACGCTATTAAAATCAGCTTACCAAATTCTTTCGAGAGCAAAACCACAATACTTCCCACCGAAGCGCCCAGCACCTTGCGAATGCCGATCTCTTTGGTGCGTTGCTCGGCCGTAAAGGCAGTCAGCGCAAAAAGCCCCAAACAAGCGATCACAATGGCAAGCCCTGCAAAACCAGCGAAAATTTTTCCAAGACGTTGTTCCGAAGCGTACATGCGCCCGAAAGATTCGTCGAGAAATGAATACTGAAATGGCTGACCCGGTGCCATCTGCTTCCATGTGGTTTCCAAAACACTGATCACGTCTTGCACATTTTTAGCCTCGAAACGGAATGTGGCATAACCCGGACTTTTTCCCAACACAAATCCAAGAGGTGTGATATTTTGTTTTAGCGACTCGAAGTGAAAATCTTCTACTACTCCGATTACCGTCCAGGTGTCGAGTGCTGTTTTGTTGATGGTTCCGTCTTCGTTGTTGGGACCGAAAGTGGCGATCTTTTTGCCTATCGAATTCTTATCAAATTTAAATTGCGCCAATGCCGCCTCGTTTAAGATCACTGCGGTGGAATCGGAAGGGAAATCTTCGGAGAAGTCTCGACCCTCGATGATCTTCATGTCAAGTGTCTTCAAATAGTCGTGGTCGACATACCACGTTTGCATGCCCACCATATTTTCTGTCGTTGGCTCCGAGCCCTCAGGCCAATACGTATTATCATTACGCCAACCACTACTCACTGGAATATAGCCCGAGATCGTGCCACTCAAAATGAAACTATTTTTAAGGATCTCATTTTTATATGCGTCGGTTTGTTTGCCCAAGGCATAAACGTCGCCAACCATGATCACCTGATCTTTGTTGAATCCAACTTTCTTGCGTTGAATATAATCCAACTGGCGGTTTACGGTAAACGTGCCGATGATCAGAAAAATTGAAATGGCGAACTGAAAAACCACCAGCGCTCCGCGCACAAATCCACTTTTAGTGCCTAAAGCGAGCTGACCTTTCAATACTTTTACCGGTTCGAAGGCAGAAAGGAAAAACGACGGATACAGCCCAGCCATGCCACCTACAACAATCGCAGCAGTGAACAACAAACCATAAAATGATGCACTTAGAAACGGTAGCGCAAGTTCAAGCTGCGCTAACGAATTGAAAAATGGCAGTGCGAGGTAAGCCAAACCGATAGCCAGTGCAAATGCGGCGACACTCAACAAAATGGATTCGGTTAAAAACTGACGCACCAAATGTGAACGAAGAGAACCCATTACCTTGCGAACACCAACTTCCTTTGCCCGGTTGGCGGAACGCGCGGTACTCAAATTCATGAAATTGATGCAGGCGATGAAGAGTATAAATAACGCCACGGCGCTAAAAAGATAAACATAAGTGATATCGCTGTTCGGACTCAACTCGGCTGTAAGATCAGAGTGGAGATGAATATCGGTGAGCGGCATGAGTGTGTACTCCAGCTTATTTCCCGATGCGATGAATTTTTCCATTGTAAATTCTCCACCCAACGCAGCGGCGGCTTGTGGGCCAATATATTTTATCACCAACCCCGGCAGTTTCGCTTCTAATGCTTTGGCGTCGGTACCTTCTTTGAGTAAAAGATAGGTGTTGAAATTATTGCTTAAGAAATTTGTCGACTTAGCTTCCTCCAGTCCAGCCATCGAGATCATGATGTCAAAACGAAAATGTCCGGTAGTAGGCATGTTCTCGTAAACGGCCGTGACCTTGGCATTGAGCTGATTGTCGAGAATCATAGTTTGGCCCAACGGATCTTCATTCTTAAAATATTTCTCGGCCATTGCCCGACTGATAGCGATGGAGTTTGGATCTTTTAGAGCTGTGTGCGGATCACCTTTGATAACTGGAACCGAAAAAATATCGAAGAACGTGCTGTCGGCCCAGATCACGAGATGTTCGCGAAAACTTTCAGTCGCATTTTCACGCTTTACCAGATAGGATCCACGACTCCGGAATCGAACCGAGTTTTCGACTTCCGGATATTCTTGCAAAACAGTTTCAGCGAGCGGAGCCGGACCCACCGCAAGTTTATAATGTGTTCCCGCAAATTTTATCTCGCCGTTTACGCGGTAAATTCGGCCGGATTTTTCGTGATAACGATCGAAGCTAAGTTCATGCTGAACATATAACACAATGAGCAAACAGGCGGCAATGCCCAGGGCCAGTCCGGCAATGTTGATAAAAGAATAAAACCGTTGTTTGGAAAGATTGCGAAGCGCGACCTTCAAGTAGTTTTGTAACATAAGTCGGGGAGTTTGATTTTCTGATCTGACAATTTGTTGTTGGGTTTTTCGGAGACCGCCGGTGTGGCCAAAAGTTTTCAACACGTTGTGATAGGCATCTAAAAATCTGTGGCCTTTGTCCATTTCAGCTTCCACAGCAGAGCACACATGGTCGATCACTTCGTCCTGGAAATTTTCCAGCACAATGCCCCGATAGTGGAGATCCTTGATGATGAAACCGATATGTTCGTTATTGAGCTGGGCCATAAAGTTCTTAGACCGTTTGCAGATTTAATACAGCACGCATCGTTTTCATAAAAGCTGCAAACTCTTGTACCTTTTGAAGTACCGTACTTTTGCCTTCGCGGGTGAGGCTGTAATATTTGCGCACGCGCCGGCCCATATACACCGTTTCGGTTTTGAGCAGGTTTTCTGCTTCCATCTTGTGTAGTGTAGGATACAGCGCTCCTTCGGTTAAAAGAATGGTGTCGCCTGAAAGTTCTTTTACCCTTTGGGTGATCTCATAACCATACATTTTGCCGTGATCGGCCAGTACTTTTAGTACGATGGTCTGCAGGGTACCCTTTAGAAGTTCGGTTGAATGCATAAATGCCTAATACATAATTCTCTTAGGCATAGACGCCGGGGTACGGATCGAGGTTGCACCAAAAAATCAAAAAATTAGTTCGAACGTATAAAATCCCCCACGCAGATCACCCCGCCTTTGATAATTTTAGCAGTAATGCCCCCATGACCCCGCATGGCATTGTATCCGCCGGTGCCCAATATGCGTTCCATCCGTGAACACGGATGACATTCACCCGAGTATTCGAGAATAGCTTCACCGATCTGAAATTGTTTACCTTTTAATGCCAGCAGGTTAATTCCTTTCACAACGATATTTCGCCGTGGCAACGAAGGATCGATTTCTGATTTTCCGAGAAACGAAGCTACGTTGTTCAGATGCTCTTGTTGAATCAATGTTACCTGTCGTGTGCCGTTATGATGTTGATAGTGATCGCCTTCGAGACCTTGCCCTTCTATTGCCATAACTTTGTTAACCGGCAATACATCGTCGCCTCTTTTGGGTCTCACGCCGATGAAGGTAATTTCGCCAGGTTGGGCAAAATTTTCCTGAAGTTGTTTGATTTCCATCTTGGCAAGTCTGTTCTTTCAGCGATTAAAATTCAATCATCAACCTACTCTCTCTATGAAATTTAAAATTTCTTTTTTGTTGTTATGGATCACCTGCCTGGTTCAGGCGCAGGTTACGATCGAAAATCTTTTAAACGTCCCGTTCCCCACCAATCTCATTTCGTCGGCCGATGGAAAACGTATTGCGTGGGTATTCAATGATCAGGGCATGAGAAATATCTGGGTTGCAGAAGTGCCTGATCTTAAGGCCCGAAAGCTGACTCAATATACGCAGGATGACGGACAGGAATTATCGGCATTGAAATTTACACCCGATGGCGACAAGATTGTTTTTATAAGAGGATCGTTTCCCAATGCGCAAGGGGAATTTCCCAACCCGCTCACCTTACAACAAGATATGACGCGCGCCATTTGGGTAATTCAATGGAACGGCGAATCGAAAAAATTAGTGAATGGAAGTTACCCCGTAATTTCTCCCGATGGAAAAAAAATAGCCTATCTTTCTGGCGGTCAGGTCTGGACTGTGCCAACCGACGGATCTGCGGAAGCAAAAAAACTTTTCCAGTCTCGTGGAACACCAATGGCGATGCGCTGGTCACCGGACGGTACGAAGCTGGCATTTTCAAGCCATCGGGGCGATCACACTTTTGCTGGAATATTCGATTTGCAAACTTCTACGGTTCACTTCCCTGACGCCAGTGCTGATAATGACAACCACATCGTATGGTCGCCCGACGGGAAAGAAATTGCTTACATCCGCACACCAACTACCAGCCTCTTACCATTCACTCCACGAAGAGAAGGATATCCGTGGTCTATTCGCGTGTTGGACATTGCCTCGGGAAAAGCGAGAGAAATCTGGAAAGCCCTTCCCGGCAAAGGCAGTGTATTGCATGACGCTCAACCCGCCATCGACAATTTTTTATTCTGGGCGTCAAACAGCATTGTCTTTCCGTGGGAGCGCGATGGCTGGATGCATTTGTATTCCGTTTCATCAAACGGCGGCGAAGCGAAGCTTTTAACTCCCGGCGATGGCGAAGTAGAACTCGCGTCACTTTCGCCCGATAATAAGGATGTTATCTACACCGCCAACATAGGCGACATCGACCGACGCCACGTTTGGAAAGTTGCTGCCGATGGAACATCCCAACCGAAACAGCTATCAGCCGGCGACGGGATTGAATGGAGCGCGGTGCAAACATCACAAGGTTGGGCGTGCCTGCGTTCTGACGCAACAACGGCGGCGTGGCCCTTTGCTATTTCGCCTTCAGGTCAGATCAAAATGATCGGTCAGGAGTTTTTTCCAAAAACGTTCCCCAAAAAAGAATTGGTAACACCTCAGGCAGTAACGATCACGGCGGCCGATGGAATGAAAATACCAGCTCAATTATTTCTGCCGAAGAATCACAAGACGGGCGAAAAGCATCCGGCGCTGGTCTATTTTCATGGCGGATCCCGCAGGCAGATGCTGCTCGGTTTTAACTACGGCGCCTATTATCACAACGCCTATTCGCTCCATCAATACTTCGCTTCTAGAGGATATGTGGTGCTTTCGGTCAATTTCAGGAGCGGCATCGGCTATGGTCTTGATTTTCGTGAAGCTATTGACTATGGAGCGGCCGGAGCAAGCGAGTTTAACGATGTACGTGGCGCAGGTGAATATATAAAACAACGAGACGACGTAGATGTTTCTCGGATCGGTGTATGGGGCGGGTCGTACGGCGGATACATGACCGGTCTGGCGCTTACCCGCGCCGCCGACATCTTTGCCTGCGGCGTAGACATCCACGGCGTTCACGATTGGAATGTGGTGGTGAAAAATTTCCAACCTACCTACGTTGCTGAAAAAAATCAGGCGTTTGCTAAAAAGGCGTTTGAATCGTCGCCCATGAACTTCGTGAAATCCTGGAAGGCACCCGTGTTGCTCATTCACGGCGACGACGACCGCAACGTACCCTTCAGTGAAACTGTAACATTGCTGGAAAAACTAAGAGCGCAAAATGTTCATGTCGAGCAAGTCGTAGTTCCCGATGAGGTGCACCTTTTCTTGTTGCACAAAAGCTGGCTAAAAGTGTATTCAGCCACGGTAGATTTTTTTAAAAGACAATTTGAGGAGTAGGATAAAAAGGCATCTTCTTTGAAATGCATACAATTGCCGCCATGATCTCCTGAATCAGCCTGGCCGTGGGACAGGCTTCCATCACCCGTTCCTTTTTAGGGTCAATCAGTCCTTTTTCTAATTTATTCCGGCCATCACGGGAGCACCGATGGCCTAGGGACAAAAACGGCGATCGAACACGCTTTCAAGATCGGAGAGTTGGGCCTAGAGCTTAAAATGAGCGAATCGACCCATAATTTCCAGAAAAAAAACTTTTCAAGGAAATAGTATGCATGCATAACATATTTTTATACCTTCGTTCTCCGCACAGAAAAACATATGCGTAGGGAAGAAACCGTAGATTATAATATTAAGGCAGCATGGCATGCTATAGCGCGCATGTACAATCAGCAGGCCGGCAAGCACGACATCACCACGTCCATGGGTTTTGTTTTGCTGAATATCAACTCAGAAGAAGGCACACCAGCCACCAAGATTGCTCCGCTGATGGGACTTGAAGCCCGCAGTCTTACACGTTTATTAAAAAGTATGGAGGAAAAAGGGCTGATCTACCGCGAGGCCGATAGCAGCGACAAGCGTTTAGTGAGAATTGTGCTGACCAAAGAGGGTAAAAAGAAGAAGGAAAAATCGCGCGAAACCGTGCTCCGGTTCAACCAGGTCATCCGCGAAAAGATCGACGCCGGCAAGCTGAACATTTTTTTCGAGGTGCTGCAAAACATCAGCAAAATCATCGAGAAAGATAACATTTACGAAAAAGTAACCTTATAAATTTAGTGTTATCAACATCCTTGGGTTAAGGGTTATTGAACACACCAACACATACACTATGAATCGCATCATTCGCAAAGTTGCTGTTTTAGGATCCGGTATTATGGGTTCACGCATTGCCTGTCACTTCGCCAACATTGGAGTAGAAGTTCTGTTGCTGGACATTGCACCGAAAGAACTTACCGACGACGATAAGAAAAGAGGATTGGCGTTAGACAGTCCGGTCGTGAAAAACAGGATCGTGCAAAGCTCATTCGACGCCGCGTTGAAATCAAATCCCGCCGCGCTTTTTCATAAAAGGTTTGCATCGCGCGTGAAGCTCGGAAACTTTATAGACGACATGCCGAAAATTAAAGATTACGACTGGACAATAGAGGTGGTGATCGAGAATCTTGATATCAAAAAGAAAGTTTACGACGAAGTAGAAAAATACCGTAAGCCCGGCACGCTCATTACCTCTAACACTTCGGGTATACCCATTCACATGATGGCCGAGGGTAGGAGCGAAGATTTTCAGAAGCATTTTTGCGGAACGCACTTTTTTAATCCGCCTCGATACTTAAAACTTCTCGAGATCATTCCCACGCCGAAAACCGATCCGGCCATTGTAAAATTCCTGATGCAGTATGGCGACCTCTATCTCGGAAAGACCACCGTACTTTGTAAGGACACACCGGCCTTCATCGCCAACCGCGTGGGTATTTACGGCATCATGAAGGTGGTAGACTCAATGAAGAAATTTGATCTCAACATCGACGAGATCGATAAGCTCACTGGCCCTGTCATCGGAAGGCCCAAATCTGCAACATTCCGGACATCTGATGTGGTAGGTCTGGATACGCTGATCAAGGTTGCCAACAATCTTTATGCGGGCCTTCCTCATGACGAGGGTCGAGATATGTTTAAAATGCCCGAAGTGATCAACAAGCTCGAACAAAACAAATGGCTTGGCGACAAAACCGGCCAAGGCTTTTATAAGAAATCAAAAAATGCCAAAGGCGAAACCGAAATCCTTACTCTGGATTTGAAAACGCTCGAATACAAGCCTAAAGCAAAAACAAAATTCGGAACGCTCGAGACCACAAAGACCATTGATAATCTAAAGGACAGATTCAAAGTTCTGCTTGCTGGCAAAGACAAGGCCGGAGATTTTTATCGCGACTCTTTCTACGGTCTGTTTCAATACGTAAGCAACCGGATTCCTGAAATCGCCGACGAACTTTACAAGATCGACGACGCTGTGTGTGCCGGTTTCGGCTGGGAGCTAGGTCCGTTTGAAACTTGGGATGCTGTGGGTGTTGACAAAAGCGTGCAAGGCATGGAAGCTTCCGGATATAAACCAAACAAATGGGTTTATGAGATGTTGCAGTCCGGAAATAAAACATTCTACAAAGTGGAAGGCGGTCAGCGCAAGTACTACGATATACCGTCAAAAAGTTATAAGAGCATACCCGGAAAAGAGGCCTTTATTATTCTCGAAAACATCAGCGACAAAGTGGTATGGAAAAATGCCGAATCGAAGGTCACCGACCTGGGCGATGGTGTGATCAACTTCGCATGGCACAGCAAGAGCTTTACTTTAGGAAGTTCTGTTATTGAAGGATTGAACAAAGCTGTCGACCTCGCCGAGAAAAACTACCGTGGTTTGGTGGTGGGCCATCAGGGAGCAGACTTCTCTTTAGGTGCCAACCTCGGTCTCGTTTTCATGTATGCAATCGAGCAAGACTATGACGAGATAGATTTTATGGTGCGTATGTTCCAGAATTCTACCATGCGCCTGAGATATTCTTCAGTACCTGTAGTCGTTTGTCCGCAGGGAAGAACCTTGGGAGGAGGATGCGAGATGACCTTACACGCCGACCGCGTTCAAGCTGCCGCCGAAACCTATATCGGTCTCGTTGAAGTTGGCGTTGGATTGATTCCCGGCGGGGGAGGAACAAAAGAGCTGACAAAACGTGTTAGTGATTCGTTGCTGGAAGGCGATGTGGAATTGAATGCGTTGCAAAGCGCATTCATGAATATCGCCACCGCAAAGGTCGCCCTTTCTGCCGAGGAAGCCAGGGACATGAATATCATTCGTGCGCAGGATAAAATTTCCATTAATCGCGACCGTCAGATAGCCGACGCAAAAGAGACTATTTTAGAATTAGCCGACGCGGGCTACACTATGCCGCAACAAGCTAAAAACATCAAAGTCCAAGGGCGCACGGGAATGGCGCTGTTCATGGCTGGCGTGCAGGGCATGCGCATGGGTAACTACATCACTGAGCATGATGCAAAGATCGCCCTGAAAATAGCAAACGTTATGTGCGGCGGAGATCTTACGTCACCACAAGAAGTGAGCGAGCAATACCTGCTCGACCTGGAAAGAGAAGCCTTTGTTTCTCTAACTGGCGAGAAGAAAACACTGGAGCGGATTCAGTCGATTCTTACCGGAGGCAAGCCCCTTCGTAACTAGTCCGCAATGCCGGTTGGCAGTAGGCAATGAAACAATAGGGCTTGCGATGCTTATTTTTAATATAACTAAGAAGTTTCCTATGGAAGAACGGTATTCGTTGACAGATCAGATTCGTAGGTCTTCTCGCTCGGTGGCTTCGTGTGTTGCAGAGGCATATCGAAAAAGGAGATATCAAGCATATTTTGTTGGTAAATCTTCGGATGCTGATATGGAAAGCAGTGAAACTCAGGTTTGGCGCGATTTCTCCCTCGCTTGTAACTATATAACCAGTGACGAGCATGCTGATTTGTGCAGTCGGTCTGAAGAGATCGGTAAGTTGTTAAATCACATGATTGAAAACCCTGAGAAATATTTAAGGACAAATGAAAAAGTTAGCTGAGGCCAAAATTGCCTACTGCCTACGTATAAGATCAATGAGATAAATTCAAATCAAAACTATGGACGCATACATTGTTGCAGCCAAGAGAACGGCAAATACAAGAGCAAAAAAGGGAGGTTTTCGTTTCACAAGACCCGATGATTTTGCTACAGACGTAATCAAAGCACTGGTACAGTCAGTGCCCGGATTGGAAAATAGAATGGTGGATGACCTGATTGTTGGCAATGCGGTGCAGGAAGCAGAGCAAGGCATGCAGATGGGTAGAATGATCGCGCTCACAGCGCTGGGAATTGACAACGCAGGAATGGTGATCAACCGATATTGTGGCTCCGGTATAGAGGCCATTCAAATAGCTTCTGCGAAAGTGCAGGCAGGCATGGCCGATTGTATCATCGCTGGAGGAACAGAATCTATGTCACTCGTTCCGGTGATGGGGTGGAAAACCGCGCTGAACTATACCATTGCTAAAGACAATCCGACCTACTATACCAGTATGGGTCTTACCGCCGAACAAATTGCCGGACAATACAAGATCTCGCGCGAAGAACAAGATAAATTCTCATATGAATCGCATATGAAAGCCATCAAGGCTCAGCAGGAAGGAAAGTTTAAAGAAGAGATCGTTCCGATCAACGTGAAAGAAATTTTTGTTGACGAGAACGGAAAGAAAAAAACAAAAGAGTTTGTAGTAGATACCGACGAAAGCCCGCGTGCCGATACCAACATGGAGGCGCTAGGTAAACTGAAGCCTGTGTTTGCCATGGGAGGTTCGGTAACCGCTGGAAATTCTTCGCCCACAACTGACGGTGCGGCTTTCGCCATTGTGATGTCTGAGAAACTGGTGAAGCAACTCAATCTGAAACCGATAGCCCGAATGATGAGCTATGCCGTTGCCGGTGTTGAACCAAGAGTGATGGGCATCGGTCCCGTGAAAGCGGTACCAAAAGCCCTGGAACGCGCCGGACTTAAACTTCAGGACATCGACCTCATCGAATTGAACGAAGCCTTCGCGGCGCAGTCGCTCGCGGTAGTTCGCGATCTCGGCATTGATACCAGCAAACTTAACGTTAATGGCGGTGCCATCGCCATGGGCCACCCTCTGGGCAGCTCAGGAGCAAGATTGTCGCTCACATTATTCAACGAACTCAGAAGGCGCAAGAAGAAATATGGATTAGTGACAGCGTGCGTCGGTGGCGGACAAGGCGTGGCCGGTATTTATGAGTTGCTGAACTAAGAAACGAAACACTGTTCCTGAACACACACGATCATTCGGGGACTGTGAAATTTTATAAAAATGAATTTTACACCTCAAAAACCCTGATGAAAAGACTGAGTACTGCTACTCAGCCCCTAACATCTCAAATCTTAAAACTATGGCTACCGCAACTGAAACCAAGAAAGCGATTAAGGGAGGAGAATTCCTGATCCGCGAAACCTCAGCACAAGAGATCTTCATTCCGGAAGAGTTTAATGAAGAACAAAAAATGATTGAGCAGCAGTGCAAAGACTTTCTCGCCAAAGAAGTTTTTCCGCGCCTCGATGAAATCGATTCTATGAAAGATCCTAAGCTGATGCCATCATTACTCGATAAAGCCGGAGAACTTGGACTATTAGGTACGTCGGTGCCTACCGAATACGGCGGTTTTGGAATGGACTTCAACACCACCATGCTGGTAGCTGAAGTGATTGGCGGAGGTCATTCGGTTGCCGTGGCGCTGTCGGCGCATACAGGTATTGGAACGCTGCCGATTGTTTACTATGGAAACGAGGATCAAAAGAAAAAATATCTACCCAAACTCGCCACCGGCGAATGGAAAGCGGCGTATTGTTTGACCGAACCCGATTCTGGCTCAGATGCTAACAGCGGCAAAACAAAAGCCGTGCTCACCCCCGATGGAAAGCACTATGTGATCAACGGTCAGAAAATGTGGATCACCAACGGCGGTTTCGCTGATATCTATATCGTGTTTGCCAAGATCGACAATGATAAAAATCTGAGCGCTTTCATCGTTGAAAAATCTTTCGGTGGCATCACGATGAATGAAGAAGAGCACAAGATGGGTATCAAGGGATCTTCCACGCGCCAGATATTCTTTAATGACTGTAAGGTGCCGGTGGCCAACCTGCTTTCGGAAAGAGAAAATGGTTTTAAGATTGCCGTTAACATTCTCAACGTAGGTCGTATCAAACTTGCGGTGGCGGCTGTTGGTGGATGCAAACGCACTATCTCCATCGCGACCAACTACTCGAAAGAACGTAAACAATTTGCAACACCACTTGCCAACTTCGGTGCGATCAAACACAAACTTGCCGAAATGGCGATCAGAGTATTCGCCAGCGAATCTGCTTGTTACCGCGCTGGACAAAACATCGACGATGCCTACAATGCCCTGGTAGCCTCTGGGCTTGAGCCAGCGAAAGCAAAACTTAAGTCACTGGAAGAATTTGCTATAGAATGTGCCATTCTGAAAGTGCACGGTTCTGAAGTGTTAGACTTTGTGGTCGACGAAGGTGTGCAGATTTACGGCGGCATGGGCTTCTCGGCAGAAGGTCCGATGGACAGAGCGTATCGTGATGCCCGCATCAACCGTATTTTCGAAGGAACCAACGAGATCAACCGCATGCTCACTATCGACATGCTGATGAAACGTGCTATGAAGGGACAAATTGATCTGATGACACCGGCGATGGCGGTTCAAAAAGAATTGATGGCCATTCCCGATTTTGGTGCCAGCGAAGACGAAGGTGTTTTTGCAAAAGAGAAGAAAGCTTTGGCCAACCTGAAAAAAGCAGGACTGATGGTAGCGGGTTCAGCAGTGCAAAAATTTATGATGAAGCTGTCGGAGGAACAAGAAGTCCTTATGAACCTGGCCGACATGATGATGGAGGTTTACGTTGCTGAGTCAACCCTGTTGCGTGTTGAAAAACTGATCGGCATTCGCGGCGAGAAAAATTGCGAGATCGAAAAAGAGATGGCAATGGTCTATCTGCACGGTGCCATGGAAAGAGCAGCGTCTTCTGGCAAGCAGGCGATCTACGCTTTTGCGGAAGGCGATGAACTGAGACTAATGTTATTGGGCTTAAAACGATTTACCAAGATCGATCCTTATAACCTGAAAGAGGCGAGAAGAAAAGTGGCGAATTATATCATCGAGAAAGGAGAATATCCCTTCTAAAAAATTGAACACCATCTGTACAGATTCGAACAAAAGGCCGGAATTTTTCGGCCTTTTTGCTTTAAAAACGAATGTTTTTCGATTGGAACACCATTTGAAGAGCTGTTGCAAAATCTATCCTATGACAAAAGCATTAGGAACGTTGGCCATCGTTTTTATCTGCATTCTGCTATTTCCGATTGGCATTGGTATTATCGGTGGCGTATTTGGCATCGTTATAGGCGTGCTCGGGGCCGTCTTCGGTGCTATCGCTGGAATTATAGGTGGAATTTTCGGAGCAATCTTCGGCGTCATCGGATGGGCCTTCGATGGCATTTTCGGATGGGATTGCGACTGGCACCCGGACTTTTTTCACGGCAATGTTTGGACGATCGCGCTGGTCATCATCATCGTTGCGCTGATCACCCGCAAGAGAAAATAACCCGTTAAAATTCAAATTAAGTAACCGGGTTTTTGTTATACATCGAAGGGTTGAGGAAGTATTTGGAGTAAACGGGGTAACGTTTCACCAACTGTATTTGGGGTGCTTTTCCGCGCGTGAAAATCATCTTGTAAAAGAACTCAAAACCTTTTTCAACTCGCACGTCCTTTCTTACAAGATACCAAGTTTTGTTATAAGGATTTAATACACGAACCTGTATGTGAAATAAGCCGGGTTTGCTTCTGATACGAACAAATTTTTCCGGCTGCTTATTGTATAATTTTCCGTTTACGTAAACCTGGATCTCTGAACTTTTATCGGTTTGAATGGCGATCCCGGAAATGTATGCTGAAACCTGGGTGGAAACCACACCCAACAGTAAAACAAAAAACAACTTTTTCATAGTCCACAACCCTTTACAATCCTAAAGTAATCAAGCTCCGTGCCAATAGATCAAACCCCGCCTTTGAATGAATTTGGTCCACTTTTAAGATCTTTGCAATGTGTGTGACATTATTAATCCGTACTAAAATCCAACTTTGAGATTCTTGTCGTACATAAAACATCGAATTCACATGAAAAACCTTGTTGTTGCACTAATTCTAATAGCCGCTACTTTTAATACGTTTGCGCAGACAGAAGGTCTACGAAAACAACACTTTAACATCAAAAAAAATATCGCTATTGAAGGCTATGACCCCGTAAGCTACTTCGACGGAAAACCCCTCAAGGGTAAAATTGATATCAAATTCATGCATAAAGGCGTTACGTACCTTTTTGCATCGGCTGCCAATATGAATAAATTCAAGTCGAAACCGGATCAATATGAGCCTGCGTATGGCGGATGGTGTGCCTATGCCATGGGCGAAAATGGTGAAAAAGTTAAAGTCGACCCCGAGACCTTCAAAATACTGGACGGTAAACTCTATTTGTTCTATAACTTTTGGGGAACCAACACGCTTGAAGACTGGAATGAGGACGAGAAGAAACTCAAAGCAAGGGGTGATGAAAATTGGAAAAAAATAGTGCAATGACCGTTTAAACTCACCCCGGCTGCGCTAGTCCGAGGGTATTCCTTTTATGAACCATTTTAATTTATATTTGTAAGATTGGGAGTACCACATGAATTTATCCAACGCCTGTACACAGATATTACAACAACTCGCAGACCTGATCCATCAAATAAGGGAGGAGGATTTCGTTAAACCTTCTGAGGCTTTAAGCA
>JBMOKS010000392.1:0-14273 GCA_049324355.1 Bacteroidota bacterium | reverse complement strand
CGGTATCTCTGCTGCTGATTTTTTCGATGAGCATGACCATACCAGAATGGTTACAACAAACAAACACGTAATAGCGTTGACGGCGAATCGCGTGGTAAAAGTTTTGGATTTCATTGAATTGATGTTTTTATTTTTGATATCATACATTTTGAAGGATAATCACCAGGCCATAGACCATGGAAGTAAGAGGTACTATCGCCCGTGCCATTTTTATCTTGCTGATTAATGGTAGAATGCGGGATAACATACCGGTCATAATGCTCATGCCGGACATGAGCCCGATGCAAAATAAAGCAAGAAAAAAAAGCTGATTGAATGCTCCTGTTTGTTTTGACGAAAGCAATGCCACTATGCTCACTGTTCCAGCCAATCCATGCACAGCACCTACGGATAGAAAAGAAAAATTGGACGCAGGGTTTTTTTTCTGTTTGTTGCTTTTCAGGATCAGTCGCAGGCGTAACAGGCTCAGTATGATGAGCATGAGGCCAACAGGCAATTCGGAGTTCAGATGCTTACTAAATGTCAGGTTGAAAAACAGATAGAGCACACCCAAGCCCAAAACAGGTACTGAATGCCCCGCTCCCCAGCTCACACCCTTGACCATGTCGCGTAATAAGGCCTCTTTGTCCCTAACCAAAGAACTTACTGCGATAAGATGATCAGGCTCTATGCAATGCAGCAGCCCTATGATGAAAGGTGTGGCCAGAAACAATAAGTCTTCCATACGGCACAGTAAAAATTTTAAACAGTTCAAAACAGAAAGAATTGAAGCTGCAGCCAGAATTGCCCGTAAGAATTTTCTTCCTTGACAATATTTTTTTGCGTCCAGGTTGTGTAGGACATTCTCAGGTTTGTGCCATACCCATTGAAGAAATAATTCAATCCACCGCCCAGCACAGTTGAAGAATTAAGGTCGTCGAATGTTTTGGTATCACCGTTGACCTGGTTTGTCTGAGACGCAAAGTCTTGCTTCTCATATCTGAGCCACGGTTGAAGTTTTGAACCTTTGAAATAATATCCAAGCTCCAGGAATTGAGTTGACTGTTTTGGGATCATTGTAGCAAAAGAATACTTGGCTGCAGGATTGTTTCCGCCTGTCATTTTTGAATACGCCGCATTTAATGTAACCGAGCCGGTTGTCCCTGCAGGAAGATCAATAAACAGATCCGCCCCTATATTATTGTAGGTTGTTTGGGTATCAAAGCCCGCACCAAGCGCTATGGTTTTTCCCAGGCCTAGTTTTGTACCTGCGTAATAATAATCCTTCTCTGGATCAAGAAAGTTGTAAACCACCCTTCCGACGTACCGGAAAGGAGAGCCATTCGTAAATCTTCTTCCGGAAAACATTCCTAAGCGATATTCGAGTTTGTTTTTCAGAAAAAATCCGCGAAGGTTGATGCCAACATCACGGCCGAAATTTCCCTGAAGCGGACTGTCTTCGAAGAGATTGTAAGGGTACTGAAAGTATGTAAAGTCATTTGCCATAAGAGCGGCTGCCCCTTGCAAACCATTTCTATTATGCGACACCAGCTGCATACCGGCTACTATCATGTGGCTACCAGCAATCTTATGCTCATACTGAACATCAAGAAGAATAGGTGATACCTTTATATTTTTCGTAGAGTCACTCAGTCTAATACCGATAGGTGAACCAATATCAGTTTCAAGAAAAAAACTTCCCTTTTTTGAAAGTTGACCACCGAGTAAAATACGGGCTCTGTAAAGCATCAGGCTTGAATTTACCTTGCTTGGATTGATAGCACTCGGACTTCCGTAGCCATTTTGTTGAGAAGAAAAAAACATGTGAACAATGGTGCCAACATTGAAGGAGGGTTTAAAGAATGCATTTTGGCTACTGTCATCAAAAATGTTCACATGAGTCATGCCGGGGGCCTCCCTCAGTAGCATAGCCTGTCGGTTAGCATTCTCATGCGCTGTGGTGTCGATCACATTTGCGCAGGCGCACACGGATAAAAGTTGAAGCCATACAAGCAGTCGGAATTTAGGTAGAACATGTTTCATACTTAGTTTGAATGATAAAGTGTGACTTATTTAATACGTAATTGATCTACGCAACTATACGTAAAAAAATTACCAAAATAAGTACATGAAACAATGAGCTACTTTTTTGATCACGAGGATCTGAAAAAATGTTGATGTGTTAATTTTAGTTAGACGTTTTTTACAACGTCAAGAAAATGAATCATGCTTACAGCACTTTTAAATGAAATTTGAATTTAATGGCTCTAATTCGATTGCAAGTTTATTAGAATTGTGTACGTAGTAAGTACCTATTGCCACTAGCATGAGCAAAGAAAGTACGTAAATGAATAAATATATTACGTAAGGAAATTTTTGAAGGATTCGAGAGATGAATTTGTCATTATGAACCTTGATTGCAGTAGGTGTTGTAGCGATTCCTTAGGGGATTGAAACCGAGCAGGATTTTGTGGTCGAGTATTTGAACCAAATCTGCAAGGACTCTATGGAGATAGATTACATCATGGGAAGCATAACGTGAAAAACACGCATTCTTATTTTGCCTGGCGAAACTTCCAACAACCGGCATCTCAGCTCGACCGTTTAGATTTCCCGGAGAGGTGTACTTCCTGTGAATTTTATTTAAATGATCCTCTATGAGTTGTACACGAGGATCGTGTTGTCGTCCGATGAGAAAAATATTCATATAACTGGTATGGGCATGAAACCCTCCGGGAGAAGTTACATCTTCGTGCAAAGGATCTATATGAAAACGATCCCAGATTACAGGATGCCCATCAACAAGTACTTTTGTTTCTGTTTGATAGCGAACGAAATTAAAAACTTCATGATTTTGGACACGGCCGGCAGAAAACCAATCAACCAATAACAGTATAGCACCTTCATCGAGAGTCCATTTACTTTTTTGGAAGAACGATCCGTCCTTGTGTATCACAACAGGATCATTCAGAAATACATGAAAGGCATTTTTTTTAACTACCCCTTCAATCGACTGACTACACGGATGTTCTTGTGATTTATATACGCGGGTATTTCCCTGCGTTGCGATAATAGAGTGTGTATCTGGATGGGCTGTTAAGTGCAATACAATTGCATCCCCTTCAACAAAACCGGCGCCGTAGTTGGTAATAAAACAGAAGCAGGCATGTGTATGTGATGTAGTATTGATCACCTTGAGGGGAGGAATACAATAATTCTTCGTTAATACTGTCGCAAGTTGCGATTTACTAAACTCTATTTCAGAAACATGTTTTGTCATCATATGCTGATATCCGGCAGTATGTTTTTACTCACCAAGTTAAAACTTAACATTGGTGTCATGCGGCTTTGTAGCATTAAATTTCGCAGTATTAAATTCAGGCAGATTTGCCTGGCTTTTCTTATACTCCTAGCCGTTGATCAGGTTTTGTTCCTTCAAATAATGTTATTTGCCGTTTAACCGCCGCTATGTAAAAGCTTGTTGACCTTGGTTCCCTTTCAGGATAACATCATGAGGCGCCATACCCATTGGGCGTGCTTCGTACGGATTATCAACGCAAAGTATGAGGTGACCAACGATAAATTTTTCGCCAATGGATCGGGTTAATCCAACAGCTAATTAGTTCGGGTTTACATCGGATTCATTGTAAGCTGTATGATACGTTACAAAGGAAACTATTCGCCCGTTTTTATTTCAACTTAACTCTTCATGCTTTCAGCATTTCACTTCCTTAATCGTTTTCAACAATTGATTCATTTCCTGTTTGGCTTGAGCAATTTCTTTTCCAAGTTCGTCGGTATCCTTTCCACTCACAAGGTTCTCTTCCACATGTTGAAGGCGAGTAGACAAACTATGAACTCCCATTTGACCGGTGCGTCCGGCCATTTTGTGAATCACGTCGCGGACGGCCACGGAATCTTTGTGTTTCAAACACTCATCGAGCCGTGTCAGGTCGATCGATGTTTCGTGAACGAATTGTGTAATAATGGATTGGAATAGATCCTGATCACCCATAGTCATCTGCCGGACCAGCGTAAAATCAGGAACGGCGTCAACGACAGGAATGTCCTTATAAGGTTGCGTGATGTCGAGCAGCGTCAGCAGTTCATGTTCATGGAATGGCTTGGAAAGTATTTTGTCAAAGCCTTCGGTCAATAGGTTCTCGCGCTCTTCGGGAAGTACATGCGCTGTGAGGGCCACGAAACAGATCTCTTTTTTATATTTTGACTTCAGCTTTTTACATAGGTCAACGCCATTGGTGTTAGGCATGCGGATATCGAGCAATATGTGCGTGACTTCGGCATCCGGTGATTGTTCAAGTATAGATTCCGCGTCGGCATAAACGGCATGTTGAATATGATTCTTACGTAGAATAAGACTGCATAAGCGCAAGATCATCAGGTCATCGTCCACCACGATCACTTTTCCGGAATACGAAGTGATCGGATAAGGGGCAGGGGGCAAGGCTTGCGCAAGGGCAGGGCCTATCGCTTTTTCGTATTGAATTTCGATGCTAAAAGTGGAGCCATGGCCTGGTGCGCTCGTTACTTCCAGCTTGCCATGCTGGGCGTCAACGAGAGATTTCACGATTGTCAATCCTAGCCCCGTACCACCGTAATGCCTGGCGATATTGGAATTGGCCTGTTCAAACTGATTAAAGATCTTGTTAAGGTCGTCCTGCCGAATGCCAATACCCGAATCGGTAATTTCAAACAAACAAGTTACCAGATTATCTTTTTCGTCAGTTTTTACCCGCAGCTTGATAAAGCCGCGTTGGGTAAACTTGATGGCATTGCCCAGCAGATTATATAATATCTGGCGTAGCCTGAAAGCGTCGCCATGCAGTAAATATTCGTGTGCCTGGTCGCACTCCATCATGAAGGCCAGGCGTTTGTTCTCGGCCTGTATGCGAATGGCCGATTCTACTTCCCGGACCAGGGCCAGCAATCTAAAGTTTTCTTTTGCAAGCTTGAAGTTACCGGATGAAATGCGGCTGTAGTCCAATACCTCGTTGACGATGTGCAGCAAGTGCTCTGACGAGCTGTGTATGGCGTCAATGGCATCGCGGCTGCTGCCATGGTGGTGTTTCAGCTGTTCGGCAAATCCGATGATGGATTGTAGCGGCGTCCGGATTTCATGGCTCATGTTAGCCAGGAATCGCTGTTTGATCTGGCTCAGTTCTTCGGCCTCATCGCGAGCTTTCTCCAATTGCTCTTTGTAATAGTTGCTTCGGCTGATATCCAGCCAGATGAGATATACCAACAATGCGGCGGCGAGGAAAAAAGCAAACATCAGAATATTGATTCGCGACATCGAACGAGACACCACGTGGGCAGCTTCGCGATTGTTTTTTCGCATGTAGATCAATTCTTCATGCTCTACCTCGTGCAGGGTATTGAGCAGTTGGTTGATGAAGATGCTGTTGGCATGAATAAGTTCCAGTTCTTTACGTTGAAGTTTTTTTCGCTGCGAGAGCTGATCGAATTCCAAATCCCTCATCATTTTTTCTACTTCATCGATCGCTACATTCTGGCGCGCTACGGCAAGGGTGTCTACCACTACGCTCAATTCTTCCTGAACTTTTACCTGTGCCTGGGCAGTGTTTTCTTTTTTCTTTTTACTGAATATTTTCTTAAGAAGTGATCGATTGTCTTTTTGCCGAAGTGTATCGTCCTGGAAGTAGGTTGTTACTGTTTTTTTCTGCGTGGTGACGATGCTGCTGTCGGTTTCAAATTTACTTTCTTTCAATAGTGTCGAAAGGGTGTCCAACTGCCGCGAAAATTCATGGTTGTCTGAAAGGTCGGCTTTCACTTTCATGTAAGAAACAAAGATTTGGTTGCGGCGGTCCAACAGGTCTTTCATGCTGTTGAGTCTGTTGAGCTGAATACTATCCCAGTGCATGGTTTTAAGGGAGTCGATCATGTCATGCAGGAATTGCGATTGATCAAGAAAATATTTGTAGGGCTTCAGTGGATTCTTGATGGCTTCCGCTCGCTGTTGCTGGTCCAGCATCGTGATCTCTTCGAATACGCGATTAAGCATGGTAAGTTTTTCATTTGGCTCGGAAAGATGATCTACGGTGCTCATCATTTCGCGAAATGAAAAACGCGTGATGACCAGAGCCATTACGATAGCAACAAATGCCAGTAAAAAAGCAGCTAGTATTTTACGTGTCACAGAGGTCGGCGAAAATGTATCACGTAGATATCCCATATATTTTCATGCCGGTAACGTTACTCAGTATTGATAACACTGAAATTAATCCTGCAAGAAAGAAGGGCGTGAACAAAATTTTCGATTTACAAGACCAACGCGCAAAAATCTCTTTTAAACGACATCGAGGTCATACCGTTGTTACACTGCCATTCCGGTGATGTCAGCCATAGACCCAGGCTATCAGCGTAACAGATGCCAGCAAGATGATCAGAATAGAAACGATATCCAGTACAGAGCCGGCCCTGATCATGTCTCTAACGCGAATATAGCCGCTTGAAAATACAATGGCGTTAGGTGGGGTGGCAACGGGAAACATAAATCCAATGCTGGCACCCAGCGTGACAGGCATAGCAAGCAAAATGGGATTGACCTTCAGCCCGTCTGCGATGCCGAATACCACCGGTATGAAGATCTGCACCAGGGCTACATTGCTCATGAATTCAGATAGAATTACGGTTACGGTGATGAGTGTGAATATCAGCCATCCGTTGAAAGTACTTTGGTCAGCAATCCAGCCCCCGATCAGTTGGATGATGCCAACAGCTTCGAGACCATTGGCAAGTCCCAGGCCACCACCAAATAAGATCAGAATACCCCAAGGCATTTTTTGAGTGTCTTTCCACTCCAGCAAAAAGGTGAGGTTCTTAAAATTCACAGGAGTGATGAACATTAACAGTCCGCCCGCCATAGCGACATTCGTATCGTTAAGCATTTCGTGACCGATCAGGTAATTAATGTATTGCTGGAATATCCAGAAAAATGATGTGAGGGCGAAGATGATGAGCACTAGCTTTTCCTCGTGGCGTAAGGGGCCCAACTCTTTCATGCGCGAGCGGATCAGTTCGTCAGAGCCTTGCACCTGGGCGATATGGTTGGGGAAAAGTATTTTCGTAATCAACAGGTAAGTAGAAAATAACAGCGCTATGGTAACAGGCACGCCAACGAGCATCCATTTTCCGAAGTCGAGCTTTTGGTGATAAAAGCTATCGAGTAGTCCGGCGAAGACCACGTTGGGCGGCGTGCCGATGATGGTGCCCAAGCCGCCCATTGTTGCGGCATATCCAACCATCAGCATAAGTCCTAAGGCGAAGTTTCGCTCCTTCTTGGATAGGTCATGCAACGTTTGTGTGCCCTCTTTTTTGAGTAGGTTGATCACGGATGCGGCGATGGGAAGCATCATCATGGCTGTGGCCGTGTTGCTGATCCACATGCTGATGAAACCTGTTGCCAACATAAACCCCAGGATGATGCCGTCGCCCGAGGTACCTGTAATTTTGATCAACGCTAAAGCGATGCGTTCGTGCAACCTGTGTTTTTCAAGAGCGAGTGCGATCATGAAACCGCCCATGAATAAAAAAATAATAGGGTTGGCATAGGGTGCAGCGGCGGCGTTCATTTTCATCACGCCCAGAAACGGAAACAGGATCAACGGAAGCAACGCGGTAGCTGGAATGGCCACAGCTTCGGTTACCCACCAGGTTACCATCCACGCTGCGACGGCCAATACTTTTCCGGCATGGGGCGAAATTAGATCTTTCGGAAAAAGGAGCAGGATCAGCAGAAAGAACAAGGGTCCGAGAATGAAGCCGATGTGTTTGATCGAAGTAGTTTGCGTCCGCACAGTGTGGTTTTGAACGAGTTGAAAAAAATCAATCTGAATATCTCATTATTCAACAAAAAAACAAAAAAGTCCTCTGCAGGTATGGGTTGCGCAGAGGACTTTCAAATTCAGTAATTGCTCTATTCTGAATTAATCGTTACCAGCAGGTTTTGGATTTGCCGGTTTCACAACGATCACTCTTCCATCAAGTTCCTTTTCATTCAACGCTGCAATTGCTGCATGGGCTTCCGAATCGTTAGCCATTTCAACAAAACCGTAGCCTTTAGAGCGGCCGGTGTCTTTATCACGAACGATTTTCGCAGAAATTACCTGACCGTACTGTGCAAAGGCGGCTTCAAGTTCTTCCTTGCGAGTCTTGAAATTGAGTTTTGCAACAAAGATGTTCATAGAGTACAGAGTTAAGTAACACATAAGCAGAGGTCTTAACATTGCGTTAAAAACGCCCTTAACAAATATAATTAATAATTTTCTTTGAAAGTTAGTTTCCGGTTTGATATTCAGGGCTTTAGAAGCGGCTAAAACCAAGGAAATAGCCGTTTCCCGCGCTGTATTGCGGCAGTGCCAGAAGATAATAAAACAAAAACCTCGCTTTTCAGGAACGAGGTTTTGAATTGTCTCACGCATTATTTTCAAACGCTTCTTCCGCGAATGAGTCTCAGTATAACAGCGATAATAGCAACGACCAGTAGAATATGAATCAGACTGCCGACGCTGAATACAAAGGCGCCTAATATCCAACCGATAATGAGGATAACGGCTAATACATACAATATGTCACTCATGATTTTTAGTTTGATTGTCATTAAAAATTCAAAATCTAATGCCACTGTCGGAAACCGGAGTCAATGGCCAACGGTCACTTGTCAATGGCCTTTTTTGAATGCATTCATTCATCATTCGCTACTCAATTCGTCATTTGTGCTGGTATTACACCACTAGATATTTAGAAGGGCCCATAAGCTTAGAACATTGAACCTGGAACTTCGAACTTTAAGAACGGCTGATTGTGGAAATAATTCCTTTAACTGGGGAGGTTGTCCGCATGCAAATTTTGAAGGAGCCGGCTGAAAGCGGCCAGTGCTGATCTCTGTTGCTATTGGCATTTATTTTTCAAGAAGCCATGGTAGATAATTGATAACGGCCTATGGACATCCTCATCATAATCCTCGCGTTGATTTGCGCTTACGTTGTTTTTGTTTCTATTACTTACATACTGGCGAGATTGCTTTTCCCTAAAATAGAGATCAGTGATCTGGAGTTTGGCGGTAAATCTAAGCGTAACAGATCAAGAAATGTAAGACGGTTTTCAAGCCGTGCATTCAGGTAATAAAAAAACCCGGTACTTGAAACCGGGTTTTGATTTTAAGACGGTATTAATAATCGCTGTCGTTTGAGTCGGGATCGTCGTACGGGTCTCTGTTGCCACTGAGGTTAAACGCCAGATATAATTGCGCCACAGAGTTCTTGCTATTACGCAACATTCTTTTTGCGCCGCTGCTTCGTGCGATCTCGTTAAGTCCGTAGTTGTAACGAACCCCGAGTTGTGCGCCACCCAGATTAAAACCGATACCGCCCACTAATCCATAGTCCCAATTGTCAAAGTTGTCGCGATCAAATTCCCGGAAATCATCTCCAAGGTCACCGTCAGTATCGATGTTAGCACCGAGCAAGTATGCCCAATAGGCACCGGCATGAACTTCTGCGGCATCACCTAATTTGAACACAGCCAGTACTGGCACATCCAAATAACTTAAGTTAAACTTTGTTTCTTGGTCGATAATGCCAAACTCGGTGATAACTTTATTCCCCTTCGTCGAATAGTTAAGCTCAGGCTGTATGGCAAACGCGTCACTGGCGAAAAGCTGCCCAAAAAAACCGGCGTGAAAACCAAAGCGGGCATCTTCATCAGTAACCGTCTTTGAGTACAAGTTGCTCATATTCAAACCACCTTTGATCCCCGCCACAGCCTTATTCTGAGCCTGCGCGTGCAACGAGGAAAACATGATCAAAATAGCACTGAGCAACAAACTAACATTTCTCCATTTCCTTTCCATACATCAATGTTGTTTAGTTATACATAGTTTCTCCTTCGGTGGTAAGTATCGAAAGAGTGTGCCATTGGGCACGAATGTGATCATTACGTCGATGAAAGGTTTTCCATGGCCATGAACCGACCAGCGACAATTCCACACTTGTCGCGAAAATTGAAATCATAGGTCAAGATTTACCTATAAAATCTGTGGAAAAAACTCCCGCTACCGTCACGAATTTCTGATCAGGTCAGTTCTTCCATTTTATCAAAATATTGAATGCCAGCATTATACCGTTGCGCATAACACATATCTACGGCAGGCATATGAATTTGAAATAGTCGTAATAAATATGGTTCATCATCAAAATATTAAACACTGACAACCATGAATACGACGAGCCGAATCATTGCCGGATTTTTGTTGGGAACTGCCATCGGAACTTTAACAGGATTACTGTTTGCGCCGAAATCGGGAAAGAGCACCAGGAAGGATATCGGCAAACGATCTAAAAAATTAGCCAGACAAGTGGCCGACTACGTGAGCAGTTTCAGGGGAGAAGACCCGGAAAGCTTGAAGCCTCACGTCAAGAACGGAAAACCTTCCGTAGAGACAACTTAGGCGCAAAAAAATTATACGCAGCCATAACGTTGCGCACACAAAGAAATAAATGGAGTAACACAAGGAAAGTCAAAGAACTTTCAATAGAGACCAGGAAATAAAATGTGCTGATTTGATCGAAAATCGACAGACGTTTCGTTTTTGTTACTCTGTTTGGGGGCCGTCATTACCGCCTTGATGACGGCTTTTCTAAGGTCTTGGCCTTTTTATTAAATGAAAGATAACCATGAAAAGAAAAATGATCAGCCTTCTCATCGGAATTTCGATGTTTATCCTGATGATGGGGATGCAATTGATGAGATAAAAAAGTCAGGTCGACGCAGCAACCTGACTATAGTTGTGTAATAGTATTCTTACGACAGCGCTTTCACACCCGGGAGAACTTTTCCCTCGAAATATTCAAGCAGCGCACCACCTCCTGTAGAAACGTAGCTCACTTCGTCGCTGAAACCCAACTGGCCTACAGCGGCTGCGGAGTCACCACCGCCGATCAATGAAAATGCACCACCCTGTGTTGCTTTCACTACTGCTTCTGCAATCTTCTTTGTGCCGTTTGCAAATTTCTCCATTTCAAAAACTCCCATAGGTCCATTCCACAAAATGGTTTTTGATTTCAGGATCACATCAGAGAAGACTTTGGTAGCCTGAGGGCCGATATCCAAGCCCATCCATCCATCTTTGATGGAATTGTTGTTGGCAACGTCGCTGTTGGCTTGCGCGTCAAACTTATCGGCGATCACTGAATCCATTGGTAAGTGAAGTTCAACACCTTTTGATTTGGCACGTTGAATGAGTTCTTTAGCCAAGTCGAGCTTGTCTTGCTCCACCAGCGAATTACCGATGCTACCGCCAAGCGCTTTGAAAAAGGTATAAGCCATGCCGCCGCCGATGATCAGGTGGTCTACTTTGTCGAGCAGTCTTTCAATGATCAGGATCTTGTCAGATATCTTCGCTCCTCCCATAATGGCCGTAAAAGGTTTTGCAGCATTCTCCATTACTTTTTTAGCATTGTCCAATTCGGCAGCCATCACAAGGCCTGCACATTTTTCTTTGAAGAACTGAGCAACAATTGTAGTCGACGCGTGAGCACGGTGTGCAGTACCAAAAGCATCGTTCACATAGATATCGCCGAGCTTCGAAAGTTTTTCGGCAAAAAGCTGATCGCCCTTTTCCTCTTCTTTATAAAAACGGAGATTTTCCAGCAATAGGATCTCACCGGGTTTCAAATTCGCCGCCAATGTTTTAGCATCGTCGCCAATACAGTCCTTGGCGAATTTTACAGGCTTGCCCATGAGGGCTTCCGTGGCCTTGATCGTATGTTTCAGCGAGTATTTTTCTTCCGGCCCTTCCTTCGGTCTTCCCAGGTGCGACATCAGAATACAACTTCCGCCATCCTGGAGAATCTTATTCAGCGTAGGAATCGTGGCGCGAATACGGTTATCGTCAGTGACGTTGAAGCTTTTGTCAAGTGGCACGTTAAAATCGACTCGGATAAGGGCTCGTTTTCCTTTGAAGGTAAAGTCATGGATGGTTTTCATGTATTTCTGGTTTGGTTTGAACGGGAACGAGGGGACGAATTTAGTAAAACTGGAAGAGGTAGGTAAAACTAGCCGTTTTATTTTTTAGAAAACGATTGAGAGTCCAAGTTTTCAATTGCGGTTACCCGCGAAATTTGCGGTACGGTTGCATTCATTTCCCGCGGATTTGTGCGGATAGCCGTCACATGGTTCTCACCACTTCAAGCCATGGATCGCGGTGCAATATGAAAAAATAATAGAAGCACCCCAGCCAACCATGGTAAATTCCCAGTGCCCAGAGGTTCCTTGATTTGAGGTAAACCACAGCATAGAGCAAAGCCAGAATGAATGTGCCGGCAATGAGGTATAATGACGGGTAATGCACAATGGAAAACACACACGCGGAGATAACGATGATTAAAATTTTCGGCAACCGAATCCGGTCAAGGTCGCGAAGATTGCCGGCAATCAAGGCCATGATCATAAACTGCTGGATGACTCCCCACAATGGATAGAATAGTAGTATCGGTAGAATATGCCAGTTGACAATGGCTGTTTTCCGGACGAGCCCAACGACCAGAAAAGTGATCACGCAAGCCACAGCAAAGGGGAGAAGCCGCAAAAAAGTTGTGCGAAAGGTCTTTCGGCTAAAACCCCAATATTCCAATACATCAGGTTGTATGATGAAACGGCTTGCCGCATAACCGATCCATAACAAACACGCCGCTAATATATACCAGAACTTATACGGAAGCAGGTCCACGAAAATGTATTTAGAAAGCCCAGTCAGGAGAACGGCTGCGATCTCGAAAAACCTGCGACCATCGCTAACGGAATCTGCCAATCCGCTGATCTTAAAATTTTGCTCCATCAGTCGCCGAAAGAAATGTTCAGCCCACGAGCCGCTTTAACGAGATACGATTCTTTGCTTACAAAATGATAATCGCGCGTAGCTTCCTCCAGTGTTACAGCCACAAAGTTATTGTTGCGGAATGCTACCATCTGCCCGAATTTTTTTTCGAGAACCATCTCGAAAGCTTTCACTCCAAAAAGGGTGGCGAGTACTCTGTCATAGGCTACAGGACTGCCGCCACGTTGAACATGCCCCAGTACGGTTTCGCGTATCTCGGCCTTGCAGCCGGCGTCTTTAAGTTCTTTCGCCAGTTGATAGGCAACTCCTCCCAGGCGCACGTGCTCCGATCCTTTTTCTCCAGCGGTCGAGGTCACGGTTCCTGCTTTTGCTTTTGCGCCTTCGGCAACGACAATGTTCACGAAGCCTTTACCTTTTTTGTAACGGAGATTAATGCGTCGCACGATCTTGTTGACGTCGTAGGGGATCTCCGGTATCAAGCACACCTCGGCACCACCAGCAATGGCCGTGTGCAAAGCAATCCATCCGGCGTCACGACCCATTACTTCCATGATCATCACGCGGTGATGGCTTTCTGCTGTTGTCACCAATTTATCGAAGCTGTCGGTAGCGATTTGTACGGCCGTTTGAAAACCAAATGTCACATCGGTGGCGGATAAGTCGTTATCGATGGTCTTGGGAACACCGATCACGCGAATGCCTTTATCGTATAACACTTTCGATATCTTTTGCGAGCCATCGCCTCCAATGTTGATAACGGCGTCGAATTTTAGCGCTTTTATTTTTTTTACGAGCTCGTCCGAGCGATCCACAAATTTTACAGATCCGTCTTTTTGGGGAACTGGAAATTTTATAGGATTGGATTTATTGGTTGTCTTGAGAATAGTACCCCCTTTCACATGAATACCCGCGGTGCGCCGGCTTGTCAGCTTCACAATTTCCTGTGGATTGTTGAATACGCCATTGAATGCCTCTATGCTGCCATAGATATCCCAGCCTTTTTCCTTGCGTGCCCGCTTGGCAATACCGCGTATCACGGCGTTGAGGCCCGGACAATCGCCGCCCCCGGTCAGGATCAGTATCTTTTTGTTCATGGAAGTGAATTTGAATGTAGATCAATATCTGAAAATACTCGCCAGCGACCAAACCAATATCTACAATAAAGTGTCATCGAAAACGGACGGGAAATTATCGAAGCCCAAAAATTTTAACTAAATTCTAAACCATGAGATTGATTCTCATGCGACTGCTGACGCCAAGCTCCACGAAGCATCTATTTCTTCTCCAATATCCTCTCAAACCCCGGGAGGGGTGCCATTATTACAGCATTTATGGATTTGCATTTAAACCCCGGAGGGGTGTCATAAAAAAGGTCGGGTACAAGCTTGGATCAATATTACTTAAGACTCATTTTTTA
>JBMOKS010000391.1:6705-14343 GCA_049324355.1 Bacteroidota bacterium | reverse complement strand
TTTACCAGGCCCTTATTGAGAGAACAAAGTAAACACTTCCGGGTATAAAGTTGATGATCGGCGAACCTTTTGCGGTGTCAGGATTAAAAGCTGTAGATGAAAAAAAATGGTTTCCTGCATTTGCCGAATACCAAAAAGCTGCGCGCGAAATCGCCGATAACACTGGCGCGGTTTTTATTCCATACCAAAGCTTCTTCGACAAGGCGTTGAAGTCTGCTCCTGCGATTTACTGGACGCACGATGGCGTTCACCCCTCGCTGGCTGGAAATCAACTGATGGCGCGGGCATGGCTTGGTATGATAAAATAAAAAAGTGCCAGGCCTTTGCCTGACACTTTTTGTTCTCCTATTACATTACTATTGTTTGATCAGTTTTTGCGTACACACTTTGCCGTCATAGAACACTCTTATAGCATGAACGCCCTTGGGCAGCATGCCGATATCAAAGGTGGCTTGATATGAGCCCGGCTGCTGATATTCCTCTTTGATGATCGTAGTTTTGTTTTCGGCGGTGTTCACGAGCGAGATACGAATCTGTCCGGCGCGTTGAAGGTGATACTGCACGGTGAGTGTCTCCGCTGCCGGATTAGGATGGAACTCTACATTAAACGCCCCTGCACCATCAGAAATTTCCGTCGACCGAAAGGATGTGGCCGTGGTACTGCTAATTCTCACTTCCGTGTAACTATTCCATAAGTTGACTGAATTTCCATGGCCAACGATTCTAATGTATCGGGCGTTCCGAGCCGTGAATGAAAAATTTTCCAGCGTCAGGCTGGTTCCACTGCTGCGAACATTAGATCTCACGGTAGTCCAATGGGTGGCGTCTAACGATAGCAAAATGTCAAAGATCGCCTGGCGCTCGTTTCCTTTATAAAAAGCGATTTGCACGGCGCTGACGGAAGCGATGTCACCAAGACAGAATTGTATCCATTGTGGATTGCCACTGGCTGACCAGCGTGTGTTGTAATTGTTGTCCAGGACGTTGGCCGCCACATTTCCATCATCGGCACTGGCGACTACGGGCTGACAATTTTGCACGGTGATAGTGACCGCCGATGACGTCCTCGTAGCGCCTCCATTGTCGGTCGCTTTGGCGGTAATCGTGTAACTGCCTGCCGCAACATTGGTCCAGTTGAAGCTATATGGGCTCGACGTATCTTCCCCTAATTTTACAGACCCGCTGAAAAATTCAACTTTGGTTACTGTGCCATTCGAATCTGAAGCGTTAGCATTGATGGTCACAGAAGCCGGCGCGGTGAATGTTGCTCCGTCTGCTGGCGAAGTGATGTTTACCGACGGTGCCGGATTACTCCCGACGTCGGTGGGGCATGGCACCGAACCTTCTGCAATACAAAAGTCCGAGAAGAGCACCTGTTCATTGCGTAAGTACGATGAATTGTTCAGGCTCCGGTACACGCCCCACTTGGGCCTATTGAACGTGGCATCTCCACGCCACAAGTCAAGATTACCATTTGAATACGACAACAATGTAGCCCCATCATTTACCCTTCTGATCAACAACTCAATGGTGCCGTTCTCTTCGTACCTTACTTTCTCGTATACTTCAACCCATGTTCCTTTAAATGGCGCGAGATCAACTTCCCTAACTGTGCCACCGCCAGATGATCCCGATGACGGTGTGTGAATGACCTGAAGTTTTTCCGGTGACCCAGAACGTGGTGTGATCGTGATGAGAGGCGAGCCGTCGTCAGAGCCGTCGCCGGCCTTGATCTGATGAATGTGCGTAAAACTCGGTGAAGGTTTGAAGCCAGCATCGAGTTTGAACTTCCACCGATAGGTGTGTGTCTCCCCTTTCGATCCCTTCACGTTTTCAGGAGAAGGACCGTACGTTTTCACCTCAATACGCTGGCGGTCGAAGTTGATGCAACGATCGTTGTCCTCGGCAACATGACTGTGAAAAACAAAAACGTATTTGTTCAGTGTATTATCCCACACCTCTGAAATGTGGCGACCAAAAGACGTATGCGCACAGTCCGGACTCTCCACAGCTGTGCCACCAAATTTGCTGTTAAACAGTTCGTATGTATTACCAGGCCCGTCGGCCTGAACAATGACCTGAGCGTGAAGCCATGACACAATGGTCAAGGCGAACAGAAACAAAAGAATTTTTTTCATATGAGATTGGGATTTCACAGCGTTGGTCAATTATTTCAGCAACAATTTTGAGGTAGCCACTTTTTCACCGTGTTGTATACGAATTACGTGAACACCTCTTGACAAATCCTGTACGTTTACCCTGACATCGTGCGTACCAGCCTGTTGATGGCCATTGAACAGTGTCGCAAGTTTGTTGCTCACCGTGTGTTGCAAGGTTATGTTAACGTAACCTGCTTCCGGTAATGTGTAGGTAACTACCGCTTCTTCACCGGCAGGATTGGGAAAACTTGCCACAGAAAATTCAGCAGCTTGGGCCGTGGAGCCAGAAAGTATTTTTACTTCTGTGAAACTGTTCCACGCATTCACGGTGTTGCCGTGACCCAGGATACGAACATACTTAGCATTCTGCGCTGCGAAAGAAAATGTTTCCAATGCCAGGCTCGTACCGCTGCTGTGAAGGTTGGATTGTACAGTCGTCCACGCCACGGCATCCATGGACAACTGAATATCGAATATGGCCTGACGTTCGTTGCCTTTGAAAAACGCTATTTGCACACCATTCACAGCCGTCACGGTGCTGAGGCAGAATTGTATCCACTGCGGGTTACCGCTCGCCGACCATCGGGTGTTGAAGTTGTTGTCCAGAACATTGGCCGCGACGTTGCCATCATCTGCGCTGGCAATTACCGCCGGACAAGAAGGCGCAGGTTGCACGACGATTCCAACCATCGCTGATGTTGTTATGGCTCCCTCGTTATCTACGGCCCTGGCTGTGAGGTTGTAATTTCCGGCAGCGACAGATGACCACGTCAAGACAAACGGACTACTGGGATCCTCTCCCAACTTCGTTGCTCCTTGAAAAAACTCTACTTTGGAAATGGTGCCGTCTGCATCACTGGCGGATGCCGAAATGGTAACGGTTGCCGGCGCTGTGTAAGTTGTGCCTGGTGCAGGGGAAGTGATCGACACAGTTGGAGGTGTATTGGCAACGACCTGCACTTCGGTATAGCTGTTCCATAAGTTTACGCTATTACCGTGGCCTACGATCCTAAGGTGTTTAGCCGTGCGTGGTGAAAAATTAAAGGTCTCCAGGTTCAGTGACGTTCCACTGCTCACAAGATTTGTTGCTGCCACCGCCCATGTGACTGCGTCCAGAGAGGTGAGCACATCAAAACGCGACGCACGAAGATTACCGTTGTAAAACGCTATTCTCACGCCACTTACCGGTCGCTCTGAAGTCAGGCAGAATTGTATCCATTGGCCGTCGCCATTGGCAGACCACCGTGTGGCCAGGCTGCCGTCGAGTACGTTGGCCGGAACGTTTCCGTCGTCGGCACTGGCGATCACGGGCGCACATGACGGCCCCGACTGCACGTTGATGTTCACTGCAGTTGATACTTTAGTGGCCCCGCCATTGTCAGTAGCCTTTGCTGTAAGACTGTATAACCCTGCTGAAACATTTGGCCACACAAAACTATAAGGACTGCTGGTGTCCTCGCCTAGTTTTGTAGCACCCTGGAAAAATTCTACTTTGGTTACTGTTCCATCGGTATCAGATGCTGTGGCGTTGATCGTGACTGTGGCTGGCGCGGTGAACGTAGCATTGTTAGCGGGCGAGGTAATGCTAACCGACGGTTCAATGTTGCCACCTCCCGGGAAATCGTCGGCAGGACTTGATATTTTGCTGCGCACCCATGCGCCGGCGGCTTTGAGATTGCTGGTTGTCCATGGACCTCCGGAACATGTCCCCACTTTCCAGGCCGCACCTGTGCGAATATCATCGGAATAATTCCAACTTGTCCAGCTGATCTTTTTCTGCTGCATCAGGTCGATATAGCGTTGGGTCATGGGAAAATCGTCGGGACCATCGCCCGTATATTCTTGCGATCCGAATTCTGTCACAAACATAGGAAGCCGGTCGGCGGCCCAGCTTAATTCATTGAGATATTCATCGCGGTGTGATTTCGCATAAAAGTGAAATGTGTACATGATGTTCGAGAACGTCAACGGATTGCTCACGATATCTTGTGCAGTCCGGCCATCAGAAACGCCGAGAGAAGCCCATCCGTGAGTTCCCACAAGAACCACGGCATCTGAATCGATCGCACGGATCACTGGTATGATCTGGTCGGCATAAGTTTTAATTCTGGCCCACGTCACACCATTGGGTTCGTTGCAGACATCGTAAATAATGTTGTTTTTGTTCTTATGGGCATTCGCGATATCGGTGAAAAACTTTTTTGCACTCGTAAGATTGGCATTGGGATCTCCGGGGTCCAATTGATGCCAGTCCACCAAAGCGTACATGCCACGTTCGGTTGCCTCTTCGATCAGGCGTGTGACCTGCGCGGTGAAACCAACAGGATCGGTTTCATATCCGCCTTCCTGAACGTAGAGAGAGATGCGCAGAATGTCGGCACCCCAGTCATTTGCCAAAACGTCGAGTGAAGCTTCGGTGAGGCAATCGCCCCAGCCATACCATTGAATGCCATGTGTGCTCATACCACGAAGCTGGATGGGGTTTCCATATTGATTGCAGAGCTGTCTTCCACAAACACTCAACTGGCCGTTCTTCGCCACAGGTGTTTGTGCATAAGAACCTGAGCAGACCGCCACCCCCCATACTCCCAGGCACCATAAAAAGAATTTTGTAAACGTTTTCATATTTGGATTGATTAGATGGCTACAACAGGTCACCCCGTGCGGGCTATTGACTGCGAGGTGTGTTCTTTCTCTCGTTCTTCGGCTTTCGTTCCCCTTGTTCTTCGTTCCTCTTCTTATGAGTGACGTTGTTTTTTATACTTACCCTGTTCAGCGGAACTGAAAAAAAAGACGAGTTGACAATAACCGTCGGTGGATGGCCAACATATGTTGCAACGGTTTCTCCACACGATCAGCAAGTGATGATTTATGAGTAACTTCATCCTGTCAAAACCTGAGACTTGCATATGAGAAAAATGATATTCCTGCTTCTGTTTTTAAACTTTTGCGCGACGTTGTTTGCCCAACAGGGAAAAGAGATCTTGTACGTTGGCACTTTTTCCGTTCGGGATAGCGAAGGCATCTACGTGTTTCAATTCGATCGCCGCCAAGGCACTCTTCAGCTTCTTCAAGCTGTGAAGACCATTGAAAGTCCGTCGTTCCTCGCGATTCATCCATCGGGGAAATTTTTGTATTCGGTGAATCGCGGCAATATTCCTGAGCAGAAAAAATCGGGATCGGTAAGCGCTTATGCAATCGATCAAAGCAGTGGCATGCTCACGTTGCTGAATCATAAGCCATCGTATGGAAGCGGACCGTGCCATATCAGCATAGATCAAACCGGAAGCCTGACGTTTGTTTCCAACTACACAGAGGGAACCCTTACGGTTTTGAGACTCAACAACGATGGGTCACTGGGTGAACTCGCCGACTCTATCCGGTATTTCGGAAGTAGCGTTAATAAGGAAAGACAAGACAAGCCTCATATACACTCAGCGACACCTTCGCCAGACAATCGGTTCGTTTTCGTGGCCGATCTGGGCACCGACAGAGTGTACGCATACAAGTTTGACATCAACACTGGAAAACTAAAACCCGCAGCCAAAGCATTTGTGGAACTCAAACCGGGCACCGGGCCGCGACATTTTACTTTCCATCCTAATGGAAAGTATGCTTATGTGGCTGAAGAATTATCATCGTCTGTGGGTGTGTTGTCGTACGAAAGCGGAAATGGAACGCTTACGGTTATCGACGACCGAGTAACGTCACTGCCCCACGATTTCAAAGGCAACAACACGAGCGCCGACATTCACACAGATCCTTCGGGAAAATTCCTGATGCTCTCCAATCGCGGACACGACGCCCTGGCAATGTTTAAGATCGACGATAAGGGCAAATTGAAACAGATCGGCAATCAAAGTACGCCTGGAAAGCGGCCAAGAAATTTCCTGATCGATCATAACAACCAATATATTTTTGTTGCCCACCAGGATACAGACAACATTGTGGTCTTCCATTGGGATCCAAAGAACGGGAAACTCACTGACAGCGGTGTACAAGAAAAAGTGCCATCGCCAGTTTGTCTGAAGATGGTAACACTCGGGAAAAAGTAGTTTAGTTCTTTCTAAAACCAGAAATTTTGAAGCCTACCCTAGGAAATCTCAGGCAGGCAAGCTTGAACAAGGAACCTTGATCTACAACTTCACCCGTTCCATTTTCGGAGCTAATAAGTGCATGATCAACCACGCCAGAATATATGCGCAACCGCAGATGATAAAGAGAATGTTATAGCCTGTGGTGATGTTGCCGAGCGTCTTGTAGTGATCCAGCAGACTGCCGACGACCAGCGGAAAGAAAATTCCGCCAACCGAGCCGGCCATGCCGCCGATGCCGACCACCGAACTCACGGCGTATTTGGGAAACATGTCTGATACCGTGGTGAAAATATTGGCACTCCACGCCTGGTGTGCGGCAGCAGCGAGGCTGATCAACGCAACAGCTACCCAAACATTGGTTGCGAATTGGGCCGTCATGATCGGAACAACGCTCAAGGCAAAAATGAACATCGCAGTTTTGCGCGCCTTGAACACAAGCCAGCCGCGCCGGATGAGATACGATGAAAGATATCCACCGCCGATACTACCGATGGTCGTAGCTGTATAGACAACTACTAACTGAAGATTGGGTTTTTTAAAATCGATATTGTACGTAGTAGAAAAATACGAGGGTAGCCAGAACAGAAAGAACCACCAAATCGGATCGGTAAGGAGCTTGCCAAAAAAGAAAGCCCACGTCTGCCGTATTGATAAAAGTTTCAACCACGACACCGACTGTTTTTTACCTTCTGCCTGTTCGTCCTTATCGGCATGAATGTATTCGTATTCTGCAGCGGTTAATTTTTTGTGTTTCGACGGAATCTCATAAAACACGATCCAAAATATCAGCCAGATAAATCCGATGGCTCCGGTCCAGATAAAAGCATGCTCCCATCCGTATACGCCCAGGATCCATGGAACGAGTATGGGTGCCACTACGGCGCCGATATTTGCGCCAGAGTTAAATATTCCCGTGGCGAGTGCTCTCTCTTTTTTGGGAAACCATTCGGCTGTAGCTTTAATCGCCGCCGGAAAATTGCCGGCTTCACTCAGTCCGAGAAAAGCGCGCACAGCGCCAAATCCAAAAGTTGATCTCACCAGTGCATGGGCCATCGCCGCCACGCTCCACAACGCAACGGAAATAGAATAACCCAACTTGCTGCCGATCTTGTCGATCACTCTGCCGAATAGCAACAATCCCAGCGCATAGGCTGCGGAGAAACACATCACGATGTTGCCGTACTCCTTTTCGGTCCACAAGAATTGTTGCTCCAACACAGGCTTCAGCAAACCGATAACCTGGCGGTCTATGTAGTTGATCGTTGTCGCAAAGAACAACAGGGCACAGATCGTCCAGCGTTGTTTACCGATAACATTGGTTAAAGTGTGTGTTTGAGCGTCTACCATTGATTATTTGTTTATTAGAGGTTACTCCGTATGAT
>JBMOKS010000391.1:2922-6695 GCA_049324355.1 Bacteroidota bacterium | reverse complement strand
CAATGTTGTTTTCCAGCAAGGTCCAATTCTTGCTGCTTAAGATCTCTTTTGAAAAAAGATTCGAGCCCATGCCTACGCTCATGGCACCCGCGCGGAACCATTCGGAAAGATTTTTCTCCGACAACTCTACGCCACCTGTGATCATCAATTGAAGATCGGGCACCACCGGCATGATGGCAGAAACAAAACCAGGGCCGAGCACCGAACCCGGAAACACCTTGATCACGTCGGCACCGTTCTCTTTGGCGGTAACGATCTCTGTTAGCGTGGCGCAACCCGGTATCCACAATTTGTTGTGTTGATAGCAAACCTCAGCCATATCGAGTTTGAGTATGGGCGAGATAATAAAGTCGGCGCCGGCGTCGATAAATTTTTCAGTGGTTGCACCGTCCATCACCGTGCCTATGCCGAGCATCAGATCGGGAAAACGGTGACGTTGATTCACCAGGCTATTAAAAACTTCCATTGAATTTTTTCGCCTGTTGGTAAATTCAAATGCCCGGATGCCACCGCGATAGGCAGCTTCCACCACGTCTTGAGCAGTCTGAGGATCGTCGTGGGTAAACAGTGGCACAAGCCCTGTGCGCTTGATCTCGGCAATGATCTGTTTTTTGCTAAAAGTCATGATTTTGTTCGTTCTTCGTTTCCCTCGTTCCCTCGTTCCCTCGTTATCGTAATAATTTTCCAACATTTTCTCCTTTTACCAGAGCTTCAATCTCCATAGACGTCGAAAGGTTGACGTCACCCTCAACGCTATGTTTCCAGGCACAAGCCGCAGTGGCAAATTCAAGGGTTTGGTGGTCATCTTTTGCGGTTAACCAGCCATAGATCAATGCCGCCATAAAGGCGTCACCAGCCCCTACACGGTCAACAATATGAGTCAGATCATACGCCTTTGATTGCCAAAGTTTTTTTCCATCCCATAACATCGCTGATATTTTATTGTGCGACGAGCTGATGGACTCACGAACGGTAGTCGCCACTTTTTTTACAGGGAATTTTTTAAGGAGTTTAACACAAGCTCTTTCAAATGAGTCATCGGCCAGTCCGGTGCAATTTTCAATGTCGGTGGCGCCGGCGATCACGATGTCGGTAAGTTCGATCAGGCCTGGCATAATGTCGCGGGCCGATTTGCCATACTGCCACAGATTTCGTCTATAATTAATATCGCCAGAAATAGTAACACCTTGCTTTCGTGCAGCTTGTAGCGCTTCGAGGCAAACATCTGCAGCACCTTGTGAGATGGCAGGTGTAATGCCCGACCAATGAAGCCACGCTGCATTCTGAAAAATTTTTTGCCAATCAACTACCCCAGGACTGATATTGGCAAAGGCCGAGTTGAAGCGGTCATAAATGATCTTTGATGAGCGTTGCATGGCACCGTTCTCGAGAAAGTAAATACCCATTCGTTCTCGCTCGTCTGTGCTATACAATATGTGTTGGGTATCAACGCCATATCGCCGCAAGTTCTGGGTGGCCGCAACCCCCAGGTCATTGTCAGGAAAGCGTGTAATATGAGCGGCGGGAATACCGAAATTTACCAGAGAAGCCGCAACATTGGCTTCTGAGCCGGCATAGACAACATTAAAATTATTGGATTGTGTGAACCGACCCCAATTGGGGACAGAAAGCCGCATCATAATTTCACCAATGGTAACAACCGTTTTTTTCATGCTAAATAATTATGCTGAAAGTGTTTGAATCGGCGGTGGTACGATGCCATGCTTAATTTTCCGGATGACGCCAAGCACAGAAAACAAGTTTTGCTCTAACCGTCTCCAATCTCTGATCGCCACCACTTCTTTGGGAAAGATAGGAAGTCCCATACGGATGCACAACGCACCAGCCTGAAACCATCGGTGAAGTTTTATTTCATGAGTGTCAGCAATGCCCGAAGGAATGAAATGCAGGCGCGGAAAGGCTTCCGTTAATCCGGCGAGAAACCCGGCGCCCAAGATGTGTCCGGCCAGCAGCGTGACAACGGAGGCGCCCAGGCGGTGAGCTTCTGCTATTTCCTGCTTATTGGTGCAACCGGGTATCCATAGTCGCTGATGGGACGCGCAGACATCGGCCATGTCGGCACGCAGAAACGGCGAACCGATAAAACTTGCACCCGCGCGGAGGTAATGATCTGCAGTCTCTGCCGTCAGTACGGTGCCCGCCCCTATGAGGAGGTCAGGATATTGATCCGCACACTTTCTCATGATGTGTGAAAAAAGTTCGGGTTTCCTTTCACGCTGGTGGGTAAATTCAAAAACCCGTATGCCCGAGTGATAGGCCACGTCGATGATCTGCTCCCAGGTGTTTACATCGGTGTGATTAAAAAAGGGAATAAGTCCCTGTAAGCGCAGCGTTTCAACAATGGCAGTATTTCTTTTAGCGGTCATAACAGTGTGGTCTTTACTAGAAACTCGGTGCGCTGCGGCGTAAAACTATCAACAAGCTTGGCTGCTGACGACAACAATTGAATGGCGTGTTTTCTATTGGAGGGAATATAGAATAAGTCTCCGGCTTTCAGTCGCTGGGGCGGTTCGTCCTCGCAGAAAAAGATCAGTTCACCTTCAGCGATGTAGGTGGTTTGTTCATGAATGTGATCGTGCATGGGCTCGGGTTCGAGCCACGGTCCGTTTGAAATTTCAACCACAACGGTCATGAGATGATCGGTACAAACCAGCGATCGTTGAATACCATTTTTAATGATCGTCCTAACACCAACTTCACTTCTCAGCACGGGCATTTCCACTCTTCGATTTGGTGATCTCTACTTTTACGGGATGGGCAAGTTCCCCCGACACATTATTCAGGTATTCCATGAAGTGTTTCTCATCTTTTATTCCTTGCTGTTCCAGCACCCAAGCGGCCAGGAAATAATAATCCAGTTTTCCGTTCGTGGGTCTTAGCTTCACCACATGGCTGTCGGTATCTTCAGTAAACTCTACAACGTCTTTGGAGCGAAACAAGACTGCCAGTCCGAGTTCGTCGGTGTTCAGGCTCTGTTTTCCATAGGTAGCCAGGTATGCCCAATGCTGATCGTCGCCCTTGCTGATATGAAGCCGGGCCAATTTGTCTTTTACTAAGCCGGTGCATAGGTGGCCCGGATCTCCGCTCACGGTTATCAACTCATGGGTGAGACGTGTGCCCGCATGAATAGTGAGTCGCGATTGCAAATCGTACTTCTTGTCTTTGACGTGCCACCCGTTGTAGCGGGTAAGAACAGATGAAAAGACATCACCATTCTCTACGATCCGGCAATTGACGCTGTCGGTTTTTTCTACACGAATGATTTTTCCTTCGTTCATGATTCCGATGGAACCGAGCCCCAACGACGTACCAACCTTCATGACGTCCATCCCCCACCGCTGCATATTGTGATAAGAATCAAAACCATCGTGGCCGATCGTATCGAGCACCATACGGGAAACTTTTTTTCCAAACACGTCATTGGCGTTTCGCTGGTCGAGATAAAATCGGTAGGCTACGCGATCAGACTCCCAGCCGGGGCCTTCATACCGGATGAACCAGGAGTGATCTTTATGCTCGGGCGGCACCTGGAGGAACGAAACATTTTTGAACTGACCACCTTTGTAGACTCTGTTCACAAATTCGCCACCGGTCTTGTGCGACAGTTCGGCCTGCGTTCTTTTGGTATAAGTTCTCTTGATCTCGCCACTACGATTAAAACGAATGGTCAGCTGCCGTGATTCGCCTGCGTTCAGATCGTCGAGCACCGTGATGATGCCGCGATGAGCGGAGTCGTTGGCGTTGTACAGGCT
>JBMOKS010000391.1:668-2912 GCA_049324355.1 Bacteroidota bacterium | reverse complement strand
TAAACGCATTGATATTAAAATGAGGAATGGCTTTGTTAAGCGAGGCTTCATCCACGAAAACTAGTACATGCTGGCGTTTGACATTGAGTGGATTTGTCACTTTAACGGTGAAGCTTTCCGGGAACTGGGTTTGAAGATCCTGAGCGAAGGCGTGAGATGTGACCAGGCTGAAGAGGAATAAGAATTCGGTGACAAGCTTTTTCATGTGAGTCACGAGATAAGATCGTGCGGTAAAGCAAGGACGCAGGAACCGAGGCTTCTCCCTGAAGCGAAATAATGAGCAATCGTTTGCATTCGATAGTATTATTCAAATATTTGTCAATAAATCAATATGTTTTTTAATGAAACCTTCAATATTGAAGACAATATCATAACAAAATGCCGTTCAGCTTGCATTTTGCCCAACTTAAACATTTCCGGTTTTTAATTGCCTTTAGCACAACAAAATGCCTTATATTGCGCAACCGATTACGCATAATTACACGACATCATGCCCAGCACCCACTACGCCATCCATCCCGGCGACTTTAAAAACTACGATACAACTGCCATCCGGAAATCCTTTCTCCTCAGCGATCTGTTTCAAGACAACCTGGTAGTCAATATATACACGCACTATGACCGCCTCATCGTAGGCGGCGCCAAACCTCTGTCCCGACCTGCTCCATTACAACCCTTCGACGAACTTAAATCGGAGTTTTACTTGCAACGCCGTGAATTGGGCATCATTAACGTAGGTAGTGAAGGATCTGTGATGGTAGATGGAAAACAATACACACTTGCATACAAAGAAGCACTTTATATCGGCAGGGATGTAAGGGAAGTGATCTTTCAGCCGGCACAAAAAGGCACAGCTTTATACTACTTCAACAGCGCGCCGGCGCATACCTCTTTTCCCACCCGGAAAATTTCTTTCGCCGACGCTGAAAACGTTGAATTAGGTTCGCCCAACACGGCCAATCACCGCATGATCCATAAACTGATCGTCAATAGTGTTGTTCCCACGTGCCAGCTTCAAATGGGTCTTACTGAACTCAAATCGGGCAGCGTGTGGAACACCATGCCACCCCACACTCACGACCGGCGCATGGAGGCTTATTTTTATTTTGAGATCCCTGAAAATAATATGGTATGTCACTTCATGGGACAACCCCAGGAAACGCGTCATATATGGGTAAAGAATAACGAAGCCGTGCTTTCGCCACCATGGTCGATCCATTGTGGCGCCGGCACCAGCAACTATTCTTTCATTTGGGGCATGGCCGGAGAAAACCTCGACTATAGCGATATGGACGCCATCAAGCCTGGTCACCTCCAGTAACCTCCATTTTTTAACCGTCGAACGATGAACTGCAAAAACATTTCATTGATCGTACATAGTGTCTTAGGCTATTGGAAAGCCCGGGAATGAACTATAATATTGAGTAACGTAATGTGCAGAACAACCTCGCGGTGAACATGAAAAAAGAAAAGGCCACCATACACGACATTGCGCGCAAGCTGAACGTCACGGCTTCGACCGTCTCTCGTGCGTTGAAAGACCACCCCCGCATCAGCACCGAAACAAAGAAAGCGGTGTTGAAAGCGGCTCAGAAACTAAATTACCAGCCCAATAACATTGCGGCAGCCCTTCGTAATGGCAAAAGCAATATCATTGGTATCATTGTGCCCACGGTCGACCGATCATTTTTTTCTTCGGTAGTAAGGGGTATTGAAGAAATCGCTGGCGCGGCACGATATCACGTGATGATATCGCAAACGTATGATAGCTACGAAAAAGAAGTGGCGATCATCGAAACCCTACTGAGTGCGCGTGTCGACGGTATCATTGCTTCTCATGCAAAAGAGACGCAAGTCTTCGACCATTTCCAGAAAGTTAAAGAACGGGGCATTCCTTTAATCCTGTTCGATAGATCGATCGACGAGCTCGAAGTGAGCCATATCGTGATCGACGATTTTCTGGGCGCATACAAAGCTACCGAACATCTCATTCAACAAGGATGCAAACGCATCGCTCATTTTACCAACATCCGCAAGATCTCAATTTACCGCGAACGACTGAGAGGTTATAAAGAAGCATTACAAAACCATGGCTTGCCGTTTGACGAGTCGTTGGTCATCGCGAGCAATCTGCAGCTTGAAGACGGACGCAACAGCATGGCACAATTGCTGAAATTAAAACAGATGCCAGACGCCGTATTTTCCGCCAGTGCCTATGGCGCCACGGGCGCACTGCAAGTGCTT
>JBMOKS010000391.1:0-658 GCA_049324355.1 Bacteroidota bacterium | reverse complement strand
GAAAAATATTAATGTACCGGACCAGGTTGCCTTGGTTGGATTCAGTAACGAACCTTTCACTTCATTCTGTGAACCCGCTCTTACCACGATCGACCAGCACAGTATTCCGATGGGAAATGCCGCAGCGGAAATTTTTCTGGAAGAGGTTGCCGAAGGCAACAGAAAATTCATCCCTCAAAAGATCGTATTGAAACCTGAACTGATTATTCGCGCTTCTTCCCTCAGAAACAAATAACCCCTTATGGAATTAGCACTCAACAAAAGCGATTACAATTATTTTCTGACGGAAGATTTCCTGCTTCAAAATGAATACGCCCAAACGTTGTATCACCACTACGCAAAAGACCTTCCGGTGATCGACTATCACTGCCACCTTTCTCCACAAGACATCGCTCAAGACCGGCAGTTCAAAAATATCACGCAAGCCTGGCTGGAAGGCGATCACTATAAGTGGCGCGCCATGCGTACACTGGGCATTGAAGAAAAATATATCACTGGCCACGTCAACGACGCCGACAAATTTGAAAAATGGGCGTACGCCGTTCCCTATACCATGCGAAACCCATTGTACCATTGGACGCACCTGGAGCTAAAACGATACTTCGATGTGGCACAACTGCTTAAGCCCGAATCGGCGGCTGACATTTATAAAACCTCC
>JBMOKS010000390.1:0-1610 GCA_049324355.1 Bacteroidota bacterium | reverse complement strand
CCGGCAAATGATTCAACCTTATTCATGCTGAGAATGCCATTGCCGCTCAGCGACCCTCAGCTCAAAATCGAGAAAGACTGGAAGGTAAGACCCTGGTTTTTTAGAACCGCAATGGGTGAGTACCCGGTTTATCTCACCGCCCTTCGGATCGGCGACGTTGTTCTGGCAGGAACGCCTTGCGACTTCTCAGGCGAATTCAGTTATCAGCTGAATGCCGTGGCATCGTGGAGACCCGGATCACAACTGATGGTCACCAGTTTCAATGGAGGATACATAGGATATGTAACGCCGCTGGAGCGATATGATCGCAATCATTATGAGACACGGCTTATGAATTGGTATGCTCCCGGAACCGGCGAATACATTGAAGAATGCCTTTACAAATTGATCCCTGTCATGCTACAGCACTCAAAGTAATATGGGCAACGGCCCAGAGTCAGTATCCGACTTCTTTTTTCTCAGGTATCAAAAAGATGTTGCGTGACAGCGATTGGTGATACATTCTCAGGTAATTGATCCAGGCGAAAGGCCTCCGTTTTTTCAGGTACCCCGTATCTGGTTCATTCGCATAGGCTTCTAATTCGAAAGGATTATAACGATACGCAACGTAGTGTCCATGGCCTCTGCTGCGCGAAATCAAATAAAAGAAAGCATAGAAGAACCAGTGAAATACAAACAGCATCTCTACTTGCTGCCAGAAGTGGATCTTTTCGTGTCTAACAAGCCTGACTTCATCTTTGGTGAGCCGACTAATCCAGATGAAGATAAAAAACGATAACCCGGTGTAATAGTTGAAAATTCTTTTGCGGGTATAAATTTTAACGGGAAGCATGTGAACAAAGCGGGTATAAGTTAAGCCCTTGTTAAATCCGTAACGTTAAGTCTATGAATTTCGTGCAAAAGGAATCAGAAATATGTTGGTATATTTTGGCATGATCTACCATGTCACGACGTCTTCTGAATGGAGAGCTTGTTTGGAACAAGATGTATACGCTCCCGGAGCTTACGCATCGGAGGGTTTTATTCATGCCAGCCTTCGCCATCAGGTTTCTGGTGTGTTACAACGTTATTTCAGGGACCAACAAGATTTATTATTGCTTCATATCAACGAGAACAAGCTATCGGCGCCGATTAAATTCGAGATGGCCGCAAACCAGGAAAGTTTTCCGCATGTTTATGGCAAAATCAACAAAAGCGCCATAGAAAGGACGGAGTCTATATCAGCAAGTTTTTCATTCTGAAGTTTCCGCTTCTCTTCGCAATTATCTTTAGGACGTTCGTATAAAAAAGCGGCGATCTTTTTGTAATTTAGGTCAACACCGCCTCAGCCTTGCTATGAAAAAAAACATGAGCAGCCTATTGCTGACAGGCCTTTGGATGCTGTACGCCTGTCAGTCCAAACCTGTTGAACAAGCGCAGCTCATTACTGCCGACAGTATACCCAAAGACACTATCCCCACAAAACAATCTTCATTGGCCGATCACTATGAAGAGTTTATTACAGATGCCGGAATTGCCATGCGCAAGGTGCAGCAAAAGGATCTGGCACTGAAGTACAAGGGAAATTTTCTTGATGCTTATTCATGGAAAGACGCCAATGGCCTCAATAC
>JBMOKS010000389.1:0-14422 GCA_049324355.1 Bacteroidota bacterium | reverse complement strand
CTTGTGCCTAAATTCCTAATGCCTAAAGCCCTAATGCCTAAATTCCTAATGCCTAAATTCCGGGCACAAGTTTTTCCGGTTATAAAGCTTAAAATCTGTCATGGACCTTCGCACTCAGATCATATGGCTCTTTGTACTGGCAATCCCCATAGCGTGCATTTCATGGACGATTACGCATGAAGAGGTATTGAAAGAGCCACGCGAGTATTTTGTAATGCAGAGCTTAAAGGGCAAGAATCTCGTTACGCGTAAATTTTTCTACTTGCTTACCTGTGAGTATTGTTTTAGTCATTACGTAACGATCATCATGCTGATCGTAACCCGTTATCAGCTGTTGCTCACCGGCTGGAAAGGATACTTGATCGCCGGCTTTGCATTGGTATGGATCGCCAACATCTACATGAGTTTATATGCGTTTCTGCGCATCGACATCAAAAAGGAAAGGATCATGACGAAAAAAGAGGAGCAGGAGATCGCCGGAAAATGAGTTTCTGTTTTTAGTTCCTGATCGTGAACCTTCGAGCTTTGAACCTGGAACACAGGAGAAACGAGCAACTACCAGCGAAAACGATTGAGAAGAAATTTTTTAAACCGTTCACAACCCGAACTTAGCGTTGCACGTCTATTGTTTTATTCCTGTTATATTCACGCCTTGCAAACTCATGAATAACAAAAAGCATTACATCGCGGCGGTATCGGCATTTGTGATCTGGGGATTCTTCACTATTCCACTACGTGCACTGAAGGAATATTCTCCCGGAGAAATTCTCTATTACCGAATACTATTCTCTTTGTTGATATTGGCCGTAATAATCTTCGGCTTTAAAAGAAAAACCTTACAGAAAGATTGGAGCTACTTTAAGTCGTTCGATAAAAAGAAACGCGTACAAGTTGCCGCGCTGACACTTGCGGGTGGAGCCTTGCTCACCGTAAACTGGCTTACGTTCATTTACATCGTCAATCACATGAACATTAAAACAGCGTCGTTTGCTTACCTCTTGTGTCCGATCATTACCGCAGTATTGGGCTATGTGCTCATACAAGAGAAGCTTACTTCGTTGCAATGGGCAGCCGTGATTTTGTGTTCGGTAAGCTGCGTGCTGATCGGCATGGGATCTACACTCGAGCTCGGCTATAGCTTCCTCACAGCATCTACCTATGCGCTGTACCTGATCTCGCAACGGAAGAATCAAGGTTTTGATCGTATTGTAATTCTCGGTATCCAGGTATTATTCTCTTTTGTTGTGCTTAGCGCTTTGTCTGATTTTCTGATCGTGGAAGTTCCGGCAGCGGGAGAATTCTACAGTCTCATCTTTTTGATCGCAGCCTTATTCACCGTACTGCCACTTTTCTTAAATCTGTTTGCATTGAACAAGATCAATTCGGCTACCATTGGCATATTGATGTACCTCAATCCGCTGTTCAACTTTACCATTGCGTTTGTGGTTTTCCATGAAACCATCAGCCTGATACAGTTATTCGGGTACGGCATTATACTGGCCGCGCTGGTACTTTTCAATTACCAGAACTTTAGAAAGATCCAGGCGGCTGTCAGTGCCAGGACCTAGGGGTTCTGATGTTATACGCGAACACTTCACTGTTCATAAGTGTACAGGTAAAACCCACGTTGATTCTTTTGAACTTGCCGGAAGCGCTTTCGTTTCGATGGCATAGATATTGAGTTTACCCGACAATATTCAAATTGCTCCCATCGTTAAATCATCCATGCAAAAGATAACTTCCTTCTTTTGGTTTTGTTCCGGAGCGGATGCTTCCATCCTGAAAAAGACTCCGTCAGAATCCAGTAAGTATGTAGGCATAGGCGCCACTATTTTTTTCACAGGGTTGTTCGCCGCAGCGTCGGCCGCCTATGCATTGTACACCGTATTTGACAACATCTGGTCGGCCACGGCCTTTGGTTTGTTGTGGGGTTTAATGATCTTTAATCTCGACCGTTATATTGTGTCCAGCATGCGAAAGGAGGGAAAGCCTGCGCGAGAGTGGCTGCTGGCTACGCCCCGAATCCTGCTCGCTGTATTGATATCTATCGTCATCGCCAAACCACTGGAGCTGCAGATCTTTCACAAAGAGATCGAGCCCGAACTTACAGTGATGGAGCAACAAAAATATGCGCAGCAGGAAGCGCACGTGCGATTGCGATTTCAGCCTGCGCAAGACAGCCTGAAGGCAGAGACTATTGCCCTTAAAGACGAGGTTTTAATCAAAGCCCAAAAACGCGATGAGCTTGTTAAGATCGCACAGGAAGAAGCTGACGGAACCGGTGGAAGCCGCCGGCGCAATCTCGGCCCCATCTATAAAGTGAAAAAAGCCGATGCCGATCAGGCCGAACAGGAATTTAACCGGGCGTTCAACATCAATCAACAACGCATTGCTTTATTGGAAGCGCAAATTGCCCAAACCGATTCATTGATAGCCTGGAATTTAAATTCGATCGAACGCAGCAAACTCAACGGCCCGGCAGCCCGCATAGAAGCCTTGGATAGACTCACGCAACAAAGCGGTGCCATCTGGTGGGCGCATTGGTTCATCGTGTTGTTATTCATTGCGGTGGAAACGGCGCCGGTCTTCGTAAAACTGATCTCGCCGAAGGGACCTTATGATAACTTATTAAAAATCGAAGAACATGGGTTTGTCACACAGGAGATCGAGCTGCTGGCCAAAACTAACGCCGAAACAAAAGAAAGATCGTCCACGATGGCGCAACATGAACGTACCTTCATCACCGAACGATTAGATGCCGAGCTTAAACGTTCATAAGCAACACCTATTAATTCTTTAAAACTTTTTCCAGTATCCATGGCTTCGGATATATAAAATAAGAAAGCTGAAAACTACTGCTGTTAATGGTTAGGGTTGATCTGTTTCTTCGGGGTTTAAAGGGCGTGGCATAGAGTGTAATGGACACCGACTGCTCAGACGAAAATGTGTAAATGTGGTGGTTTTTAAAAACTTTGTATCGATTCGGTAAAGGGTCTATGTTATCGAGCGTATTTGTTTCAAAATATTGGTCGGGGATGATGAGGTGAACGCGTCCGTTTTCGCTGGAAGCATAAATGTGAATTTTATTGGTCATGTTATGGCATGCGAGGCGTTCGTAAATGACCACGTTGCCCTGGCTTACAAGTTTTTGCCTGCTGAAGAAATTCGTCATGGATATACCAACAGCGGTGCAAAGTAACAAAGCGCTTACGGCAATGATCTCGATGTGGCGAATTAAAAAATCTATGATATTAGAATTTGCATCGCCATGTGGTGCATGGCATGCTTTTACTTGCTCCATCTCAAATTCCTTTACTCACCGCTGTAGATTTAAAAACTTATGCCATCAGAGTGAAAGTAAATTCAAAAATCGGTGATAAATTTAAATATGGCCGCAATGGTGAAGTGTGTAACCGGAAAAAAGGCATATCCCAGCCAGCAGATCGCCGAAGACGTGCTGATCGAGCTTTGGACGTTGAATCATTATACACCATCCAACGGTCCAATTGGTATTTATCACTGCGACGATTGTGGTCAATATCATTTTACATCGCAAGGCAAAATGAACGACAAGCTGGCGCAATACCTGGCCGACGGTCGTATTGAGAGGCAGAGAGAAGCGGAAAAGTGGCAACAGAAGTTTAAAAAAAGATAGTAGTTGCTTCCCTCGCAATTGATTTCATTTAAAGTTTACGACTTTTTATACCTGCGTGTCTTTCGCCAGATCACAAATTCACGAAGGGGAGAGCAGTGATAGTATGCTCATCGATTAAGAGCGAATGCTGAACATAGGTCGCCGCGGCCTGGTGTAATACCATCTTCCCGGATCATCATTTGCCAGCCTAAAAGCCTTCATATTGCCGGCTTTTTGGCAGGGGAGACATTAATTCTTCACCCTTTTCTCAAGGTCTGCAATCTTAAACGATATCAGTCTGCCCATTGAATCCTTGCCGCGGTATGTGATGTACCTTACTATGTCAACGCCCTCGGGCAGTACTATCGGTGCTGTGTATTTTGGATGGTATTGATTGGGGATAGAATTGTCTAGGGTGTAGTAGATATCCAGATCATTTACTTCTGTTGTCAATTCGAGGATCAGTTTGCCGTCTTTCTTCTTTACGGTTAAGATCGGGTCGTATAAACTCGGTGCATAATTTGTTTCAGCTTGATCGAATCGGTCGAAATGGTTTTCTACCCTCATCACAAAATCATCCCAGTTCTTGTTGCGTTTGGGCGACCATAAGGTTTCGGCGATGGCGAAGGCGCGCGGGTAGGTCATATATTCAGCCTGGGCTTCGGTGGGGACTTGTTCTGTCCAGAGGTTGCCTTGCCCGCCGAGTATAAAAGTGGAATCTATCGATGGCGGAAACGGATCGAACGCATAAACGTCTTTGAGCCTTGCGCCGGCGTATACAGGGGCTTCAACAGATGGTTCGCCCTGATACATGTCGAGATAATACATGGGTGAAGGGCTCATGACCACTGGGCGTTTCATATGCGATGCTTCGATACCTCCTTTGATTCCTCTCCAGCTCATGACGGCAGCTCCCGGTGCCAATCCACCTTCCAGTATCTCGTCCCAGCCGATCATTTTTTTCTTTTTATCAGCTAGTATTTTACTCACCCTTTTGTTGAAATAACTTTGAAGTTCTTCGCCATTTTTAATATTCATTTTTTTCATGAAGGCTTGTACCTTGGCATCACGTTCCCAATATCCTTTGTAGCATTCATCGCCGCCCATGTGAATATATTCGAAGGGAAATAGTGCGGCCACCTCGGTAAATACTTTGTCGAGGAAGGTGTAAACTTTTTCGTCAGCAGGATTCAAGGTATTGTCGATATGCATTTCAAATTTACCGTTGCCAAACCACGACGAAAATGCAGTGCCAGGATTCACGTTGATGGACGTATCCTGCGTGACACACAGCTCAGGATACGCGGCGATCGCAGCCATGCTGTGACCCGGCACGTCGATCTCCGGAAGTACTTCGATATACCGATCTCTGGCATATTGCACTATTTCCCTGATATCTTCCTGTGTGTAAAAACCACCGTACGTTGCGGCTTCTCCCGGTCGTGGCAGCTCGTTGGTACCAAATGTGCCGGTACGGGGAACACGCCACGCGCCGACGGCGGTCAGTTTAGGCAAGCTTTTGATCTCAACTCGCCAGCCATTATCATCGGTGAGGTGCCAGTGAAAGCGATTGAATTTATACCGCGAGATCCGGTCGATGTATTCTTTGACATATTCTTTGGAAAAAAAATGCCGGCTGACGTCCAGCATGATGCCGCGCCAGGCTACACGTGGTTTGTCTGTGATACTAACGACGGGTATCTGCCATGTCACACCTCGGACCACCGTCTTGCGCTCTATTTCTTCAGGCAATAATTGCAACAAGGTTTGGATACCGTAGAATAATCCAGCGGGCGTATTGGCCTGTATCGTTACCTTATCGGTTGTGGTCCTTAGCGTGTAACCTTCCGACGACAGGTTTGCATCGGCTTTTGTATTGAGCATGAACACAATGCCAGTTGTTTCAGATGTCTTTATCGGCAACGAAAATCCGGTGGCCGGCTTCAGCATGGCAGACAAATAATGGGCAAGCTTTAAGACTTCCGGTTGACTGGCAGAAGCGCTGATGTTGGTGCTGTTAGTGATCATAAAACTTCCCTGGCCAACCTCGAAGCTTAACGGAGCAGGTATAATATTGATTTTCTGGGCGATCAAGGGCGATGCGATTAAGGCAAGCGCAAAGCAGACAGTTGTGTAAGCCGATATTTGTTTTATTTTCTGTATCTTTTTCATGGTTGCTGGCGAATAAGTGAGTTAAATTAATGCGTGCCGGCTGATAATAAAAATGAGGCAAGGCTACACTTTTTCGAGCGGTTCATATCTCGTGTGTCTCTTCACACAATTGGTTTGGGCGTAAACGGCATAACGACCGCTCTCCTGACTGGCACATTTTTTTGATTTCTCGCTGTCCAACCAAATTGTTTCAGCGATGGCAACAGCGGTTAAAACACGTGCACGAAAAACCTCCCTGCGCCGTCCGCAAAAGAGCAGGGCGGATGCAAAAAATGATCTGGCTAAAACCTATAATAAGTTCAAGAAGTTCGAAGGCCAGCCATATCCCGGCATGAAGGTCGGGCGGGGCCACAAATGGTACTATGACAAAGGTGAGTGGAAAGAAAAAAAGTTACACCCGATAAGTGGGATTTTAATTATGCTGTGACGAAACGTCGTGCCGGCAAGGCTCCCGAAGGTTCGGGTGTTCCCGTGGGCACGGAGTATCATTGGTATATTCTAGGCCACCAGGTGGTGCGTAAACTAAATGCGAACGACTATACCACCTCCATGAGTGGAATAAAATACAAAGCGGCTCATAAAAGGTTCGACAAGGATAAATGGAACATCAGCGATAAAGCTCAACGCAAACGGCTGATCAAACTGTTTCGGGAAATGATCGTGCAACTGGAGAGCGAACTGGTGCGGCTGAAATGAAAAATGGCGCCGAGCGAGCGCCACTTTTACCAACTTACACATCACTATTTAGTTTAGGCAACCTTTAAAGGTTCTTTGAATTGTTCGGTCTCCGTGGAATTCTTTAAAGCCGTCGTTGAGGATTGTCCGTTGGTGATGGTTTCCTGTACGGCATCGAAGTATCCTGTGCCAACGAACGCCTGATGGCGAACGGCCTTGAACCCATGATTTTTTTGCAATGCAAATTCACGTTCCTGCAGCGCCGAGTATCCGGCCATACCTTTTTCGCGATAGGCCAGGGCCAGTTCAAACATGCTGGTATTCAATGCGTGGAAACCTGCGAGCGTGATGAACTGAAACTTATAGCCCAGTTCGCCCAGTTGTTCGCGGAAGTTCAACATCTCGTGCTCGCTTAGGCGCGCTGCCCAATTAAACGATGGTGAGCAGTTGTAGGCCAATAACTTTCCAGGATACTGTGCATGTATTGCTTGAGCGAATTCTGCGGCTTGACCAAGGTCGGGGTGAGACGTTTCGCACCACACCAGGTCGGCGTAAGGAGCATAAGCAAGTCCGCGGCTGATGGCTTGTTCTACGCCGTGCTTCACCTGGAAGAAACCTTCGTGGGTGCGGTTTCCGTAGATAAAAGATCTGTCTCGCTCATCGATGTCGCTGGTAAGCAGGTTTGCTGCGTCAGCATCGGTGCGGGCCACGATCAGGGTAGGAACATCCATTACATCGGCCGCGAGGCGAGCGGCGACGAGTTTATCTATGGCTTCGCGTGTAGGTACCAAAACTTTTCCACCCAGGTGTCCACATTTTTTAGCGGATGAAAGCTGATCTTCGAAATGTACGGCGGCAGCGCCTGCTTCGATCATCATCTTCATCAATTCGAAGGCGTTCAGGTTGCCACCAAAGCCCGCTTCGGCATCGGCAATGATGGGGGCAAGCCAGTGGATATTGCCCTCATCGGTTTGTGTCTGGATCTGGTCTGCGCGCAACAGTGCCTGGTTGATTCGCTTCACGATGGCTGGTACGCTGTCGGCAGGATATAAACTTTGATCCGGATACATTTGTCCTGCGAGGTTGGCGTCTGCTGCAACCTGCCATCCGCTCAGGTAGATGGCCTTTAATCCTGCTTGCACTTGTTGTACAGCCTGATTGCCAGTGAGTGCACCCAACGCCGTAACGTAAGGTTCCTGATGCAGCAAACTCCACAAACGAGCAGCACCGAGGCGTGCAAGGGTATAATCGATCTTAACCGAACCAGACAATCTGATAACTTCTTCCGCAGAGTAGGGGCGTTTGATGCCGCTCCAGCGCGGATCATGACCCCAGGTGGTTTTCAGGTATTGTATTTTTTCTTGCTTGTTCATAAAAATAAGGTTAATGAGTTGTTTGATTGATCTACTGAATATGCAGGTAGGCTATGGTTGTAAGAAAATCTTCGAAACGATCGTTGAGCACCAAACGGTCGAGGATCAGTCGGGCATTGGAAAGTATCGTTGTGTCGCTCAGATCCGGAGATTGTTTCCGGATGGATTGATATTCCTGTTCACCTATTTCCTGATACAACTGTGTGGTCACGGTGCGTCCGTCGCTGAGTTTGGCTTTGTGTCGTATCCATTGCCACAGCTGCGCGCGTGAGATCTCTGCCGTAGCGGCATCTTCCATCAGGTTGTACAGCGCGGCGGCACCGACTCCATTTAACCACGACTCGATATAAAGCAATGCTACGTTGATGTTGGTGCGAACACCGGCTTCCGTGATCGTTCCGTTAGCAGAGGCAATGTCCAGCAACGCTTTGCTGTCGAGCGAAAAATCATTTCGCATCACATGTTTTTGATTGGGTTTGTCGCCCAGTGCCTGGTCGAATATTTCTTTAGCAACGGTCACCAGCTTGGGATGTGCCACCCATGTGCCATCATAGCCCTGAGAAGCTTCGCGCTCTTTGTCGGCCTTCACTTTTTCATAGGCAACGCGGTTTACATTCTCATCCTTGCTTGGGATGAAGGCGGACATTCCGCCGATGGCGTGGGCTTTGCGGCGATGGCAAACTTTTACCAGTTGTTGCGCGTAGGCTTTCATAAACGGCACGTTCATGGTAACCTGCGAGCGGTCGGGCATCACGAACTGCGGGTGTTGCTGGAATTTTTTAATAATGCTGAAAATGTAATCCCAACGGCCAGCGTTCAATCCCGCCATGTGCTCACGCAATTCATAGATGATCTCATCCATTTCGAATGCAGCCAAGATGGTCTCGATGAGCACGGTAGCTTTGATGGTTCCGTGATCTAGTCCCAGTATTTTTTCCGATGCGGTGAATACATCATTCCAGAGTCTGGCTTCCTGATAACTTTCCAGCTTCGGCAGATAGAAGAAAGGGCCACGCTGCTGTTCGGCGAGCAGTTGCCCGTTGTGGAAAATGAAAAGTCCGAAGTCAACCAGCGAAGCCGATGCGGGTCGGCCCTCGAACAAAATATGAGCTTCTTCAAGATGCCATCCTCGCGGACGAACTTTCAACACGGCAATCTGCTCGTTGAGCTTATAAACTTTTCCTTCGGGAGAAGTGAAATCTATATTTTTTCTTACGGCGTCAATCAGGTTGAGCTGGCCATCCATCACGTTCTCCCATGTGGGCGAGGTAGAGTCTTCGAAGTCGGCCATAAAAACATTGGCGCCGGAGTTCAAGGCGTTGATGATCATTTTTCTATCGACCGGACCGGTGATCTCGACCCGCCGGTCTTGCAGGCATTCGGGCACCGGGTTGATCTCCCATTCCAGTTGTCTGAGGTATTTGGTAGTTTCCGGAAAGTCAGGGAATTGGCCAGCATTGATCTTGCGCTGGCGTTCTTTTCTTTGCTCCAGCAGAATGGTTCTTCTGGTGTAAAACTGGCGATGAAGCTCGGCCAGAAATTCAAGTGCGTCAGGTGTAAGTACCTGCTCATAACCCGGTTTCAGTAATCCCTTTAATTGGATGCTACCGGCTGCGATAGTTGATTCTGTGGCAATCATAACAATGGTTCTTGGACTGTGTTTGATATTACAAACTTTGGTATAGCCTTATAAAAAATCAAGCGAATTTTCGCTGATAGATTTTTTTCGCTAGATTTATAGGGGCGGCGAACCTTGATTTAGCAGCAGTAGGCCGTAATTATTTTGGTTTTCAGACATCAAGTGTTCGTTCGCAGTGAAAAATATTTTTTCGTTCGCTGGTCAGCGAACGGTCATTTTAAAAGCATTTCCACATATGGAGGCAAAAAAGAAACAGCCGGCAACATTTAATGAGTCGCATGTAAAACTCATTATGGGTATGAAAGTGAAACAGCTGCGGCTGGAGAAAGACTTGTCGCTGGCACAGCTGTCTGCCGCCACGGGGCTTTCGGTTTCTTATCTGAACGAAATTGAAAAAGGAAAGAAATTTCCGAAGGCAGACAAGATACACGTGCTGGCCAGCGCATTGGAAGTCAGTTACGACTGGCTGGTGTCGCTGAAGATGAACAAAAAGCTGGCTCCGGTCGCAGAGATTCTCCAATCTAAGATCATGAAGGAACTTCCGCTGGATGTTTTTGGCATAGATAAGTCGCAATTGCTGGAATTGCTGTCGCGCGCGCCGGTAAAGCTCAATGCTTTTCTCAATACGATCATCGAGATCAGCCGCAACTATGGGATGCGGGTGGAGCATTTTTATTTTTCAGCGTTGAGATCCTACCAGGAGATGCACGAAAACTATTTTGAAGAGATAGAGACGGCGGTCGACGAATTTGTGATCCAGAATAACATCGATGTGAGCAAGGCCGTGGAATCGCAGCAACTGATCGAGATACTGGAGCAGCGTTACAATTATCAGGTAGAGGAAGACGGTCTCTCAAATCAACCCGAGCTACACGAACTCCGCTCGGTGTTGTTGCCCGGAAAAAAACCAAGACTTCTGCTGAACAGGAATTTAAGTCCAACCCAGAAGGCATTTATCCTTGGACGAGAGATCGGTTTTCAATTCATGAATATCACCGAACGCTCGAACACCACTTCATGGGTGGAATTTGATTCGTTCGAACAAGTGCTGAACAATTTTAAAGGATCATATTTTTCATGCGCTTTGTTATTGAATCGTCAGGAGTTGATCAAACGTTTACAAAAACTATTCTCAAATGCGCGCTATAGCAGTCAGGAGATCAGTGGTATTATGGACGAATATGGCGTATCGCCGGAGATATTCACCCACCGGCTCACGAGTCTATTGCCCCGTTTTTTTGGGATTCAGGAATTATTCTTCCTGCGGTTCAGCAATAAGCTGGGCACCGAAGAATTTGAGTTGACAAAAGAGATGCACCTGGCGGGGTTACATAATCCACACGCCAACATGATGCAGGAGCACTATTGCCGACGTTGGATATCAATTAACATCCTGCGCGACCTCTCGCAACAGATCAAGAAAGGTACTTACAAAAAGCCATTGTGTATGGCGCAGCGATCCAGATACTTCGGTAATGAAAAGGAATACCTGATCCTGAGTTTTGCGAAGCCCGCTATGGACGGCATCGACATCAACAACAGTATTTCCGTAGGTTTGCTGCTGACCAGCCACCTCAAGAAAAAAGTTGCATTCTGGAATGATCCCGCCATTCCTATCCGCATGGTAGGCGAAACCTGCCAGCGTTGCCCGGCTACAGATTGTAAGGAACGTGTTGCCGAACCCGAGATATTGCAACAAGCACAACGCATCGGTGTGATGAAGACCGCTTTGAATGCATTGTCTGATTCTTAGGTTGTAGGTTTCTGTTCGATTTTTGTGGGTTTAATTCCGCTGTGTGATCATTACTGATCGGCTTTAGCGAACCTGCGCGCCAATGTGGGTTTTTATACCCATCGCCTTCGGAAAAAATGTAAGGTCGTTGCTGGAAATTGCCCGGCATGAATATTTAGGTGACATCGGCAATGGACTACTAAAGCTATTCCTCCCGATGAAACGTATTCAATTGATTCTATTGATCCTGGCTTTGTTGTTTATCGTGCTACATGCCAGATCTCAATCGCCGGGAAATTCCCGGTTTGTCGGCGATTCCATTCGATATGCGGAGAGCATTTGGGCTATGAAGAAAAAGGGCATTGTGCTGGCTGAGATGAACCTTTCCGAGGCTGAGAAATCGTCGTTCTGGCCCGTATATGAAAGTTATTACCGGGCAACACAGTTTCTCGAAATGGAATACATTCAGTTGTTGGCCGAATTCCACGATAAACTTTCTGCGCATGACATAGAACAGCTTTCGCTTCGGGCTTTGCAAAACGATTTGCTCATGGCCAAAATCCGAAAACTATACTTTAAAAAATTTAAACGCGCCTTGAACCCGAGGCAAGCCAGCCAATTCATGGAATTGGATAATAACTTTCGCCTGTTGCTGCGGGCGGAGATGAAAAAAGATATTCCTCCCATCGACGGATGGCAGTTGCAGGCGTTCAGCCAGAGCCCTCATTGATATTTAATGGATTTTAAAATAAAAAAGCCACGGTTTTCTGCCGTGGCTTTGTTGTTTAACTATTTCTGCTACCTACAAGAATTCAATTTCAGCGATCTCCTCCCATGGAATGTAGGCGGGATCTGATTTACCATTGGTAAATACGAGCACACCCTGATTACGTTCGTTTACATCTTGTGCATCGTCGAGGTTGATCTTTTTACCGTTGCGAAGTTCTACCGTGCAGCGATAGCTGCCTTTGGTAGTGATGCGTTTAATGTTGCGGAAAGCCGTTGAAAATTCAAAGTCGCCTTCTTTGCCCTGCAAGAGTTCATGATCGTGCGATTCGTCGAGGTCATAGACAATTTTACCGGTGATGGATTTTCCACCGTGGGTGGTCACTTTAGCACGCAACTCGTTTTGAGTTTTAAATTGGCTGTAAGTGGCAATAGGACCCGGCGCTTTATCTTCAAACACGATCTTATCAAATTCATCCCACGGAATATCGATAGCCGCAAATTCTTTGTTCATCACTATAACACCGCGGTGACCTGAACTCACATCATTGCTGCCATCCATCATCAGCTCACGACCGGATTTTAACACCACCAGCGACCTACCACCTTTACGATCGATAGAGCGGATCTTGCTAAACTCGATCGAAAGGTCGCCCTCATCAGAGTCGCCATCCAAGCGGTCTGTAGACAAGCGTTCGTCGTGGTCCCACTGAATATAACCGGTGAATTTTTCGCCGAAAGCTTCTACGGTACCATACAGGGGCTCGCCAAACTTCGCTGCGAGTTTCGCCGGTGTACTCATGAATTCGACTTTTTCAATGCGGCTCCAGTCAATATCTACTTCGCCAATTTCCGTGTCTGCAACCCTAATATCGGAACCCACGTCGTTATAACCTTCACCACTCAACTCATAACGTAAGCCATTTTGCAATTCGATCTCCACATATTTCCTGCCCATAGGGGATATTTTTTTGATATCACCGAACTGGCAAGAGAACTGGTGAACATAATCGGTGCGGTTGCGATCGTTCCACCCAAACCAGCGTCCCAGATTACCTTCCCACGTGAACCATTCATTGTCCTGGCGATCGTCGAGTTCTTCGCGTTCGCGATCAGACAGGTAGCGAAGGTTTTCATTTCTTTCCTTGGCTGCGTTGAACAGGTCGGTCCAATACACTTCTTCTTTTCCCCAGCGGATGGGGCCTTCAAACGACTTGCCATCTTCGGTGTAAACTTTGCCGTAGATAAAGCCTTCATCTTGTGCCTGTGCCCGGAAGGTCAACAGTGTTGCTCCGGTGAGGAGGCAAAGCAAGTAGAATCTGAGTTTCATAATATTTGGTTTTAGCGATTGTCTGGTGATTGATACTGCTAATTTGGACTTTAGTTGCCTCATCAATGATAAGATCAGGCTGGACCCAGACGCCACCTGACTGAATCGGGATAAAAAGAGGTTAAAACAGTTTCTCGTTTCCAGTTCCATTTCTTGTACTCAGTCCGATTCGTCATTCGCCAGGCCGTCCGTAGCTAAGGGTGCACCTGTGAGTGGGGGCGAAGGCGGTCAGCCTGAATTCGTCAGTTCTACTGGTCGATCCATTTCTTAAACTCCGGTGTGCGCTCAGCGCTGATCACAACTTCATCATCCGATTTTGGTTGGAGCATAAGTTTAATGCGGCCTTTGAAATAGGGGTGTATTTCACTGATGGAATCAAACGTAATGATGTATTGGCGATTGATGCGGAAAAAGGTCTTCGGGTCCAGCATGTCGGTGAGGTCGTCGAGTGCCTGGTCGATCGGGAAACGTTTGCCTTCCCGGGTAACAATAAATGTCAGTTTATTTTCACTGAAGAAATAAGCTATTTTATCAGCCGGTATAGCCAGTATCTTTTGCCCCAGCTTGACCATAAATCTCGACTTATATTCGGTCTGATTGCCTTTCAGATACTTCAGCATTTCCTGGTAGACGATGGTCGGTGCGCTTTGTTTTTGCTGGAGACTTTTGAGTTTGTCGAGGCTTGCCTTCAGCTTTTCTTTTTGTACGGGTTTCAGCAGATAGTCGATGCTGTTCACTTCAAACGCTTTGATGGCATATTGATCGTAAGCCGTGGTGAAGATCACCGGTTTTTCAATCTTTACCTCCTGAAATATGGCGAAGCTCAACCCATCGAGCAGCCGGATGTCGGAAATGATCAAGTCGGGGTGTGTATTATTTTTAAGCCATTCAACGGCGCTGGCCACAGAGCGGAGTGTGGCCACAATAGTGGCTTCGGGTTCAAGTTCCAATAATGATTTTTCTATCTTTTCGGAAGCCAGGGATTCATCTTCCAGGATCAGAATTTTCATAAGTGTTCTATTTCCAACAGAGGTATATGAACCTCGAAATGTGTTTCGGTTTTAACGATCTTCACAGGCTTATCGGTAAAATGCGCATATCGCTTTTGAATATTCTGCAAGCCACTCCCTAATGTTTCCTG
>JBMOKS010000388.1:0-1620 GCA_049324355.1 Bacteroidota bacterium | reverse complement strand
AAATTTAAGTTTCCCAACACCGGAAACGACTCTCTTAAAATAATGCTTGTTACCATGCCTGCATGGCCAGGTGAAGATGAGGCTGCTCCAGTTGGCAACTATTGGCATATTGACAAATCCGAAGCTCTCGATCAGGACTGAAATTGGCGAGATTCAACTCTTTTCAATTCGGATCTATGACAGTTCGAATGAGCTGAGCTGATAGCAAGGCTTGGGTATGAAGTGGCACTACCTCAACTTGGTTTGTGATTTCCGGCGCCAAATTTTCGGAGTAGTTCAGACGCTGGGCGTGAAAGTAAATTTCCATCCATAATGCGCTAAATGAAAATTGAATTGAGTAAATTCAGCCATTTCCACGCTGATTTGAAGGTATGCGATTTTTGTTCGCAATTCACCCGGAAATTTGAGATAGAACTCATAGTAATGATCGGTTACCTTTTAAGCTAAAGCTCTATCTGAGCACAACGTATCGTTGCATCAAGGAAACATCGTGGGCGAATATAAAGATAACGGTGTGACATAAGTTGTCATACCGTTATCTTTATATTCGATTCCTTTGTAACCACGAAATAGGAATAATTATGAGGGACAAGAAGCCGAATACCCTGCAAAGCAAACTTGGATTTTTTGATGAAGACCTCAAAAAACCGTCGCACGATAAGCTAATGCTTTGGCTGAATGAGAATATAGAAGCCGTGGAGGACATTAAAAGGGTAGCTATTGACCGCATGAAAGTTTTAAACCGTTATGTGGTAGAGTTAAAGTACTTTGACGGCAAAAAACAAAAAACGGATAGTGACAATCAAAAAATCAAAGAACTGACTGATAAAATCGAGATCGAAAACAAGAAGATTGACTACTTATCAAGCTGGAAAGATTTCAAGGTTAGACCAGAAAAACCTAAAACGGCTATTACAGAGAAAACGTGGGAGCTGCCAATTACAACGCAAGGTCAGTACCAGACCGGATCTTCAAGTAAGTATACGGTTGGTTTTGTTGATATGGCAGTCGAATTTACCAGTCCTCGGGCGAATGTATCGGGTCTGATTTCTGAAAAACAACCCGAAGTCACAGGAAACTATTATGACTGGATTGGCGATATCAAAGGTGAGATCGAAATCACCTTCAACCCGGAACCCACTGTTATTTATATTGAGGTTAAAACGGAAATTAAGTCACTTGGAGAACTCAACAGACAAATCAATCACTACAAGGAGTATTTAAAGGGTTACTATTATGTACTGTGCCCTGACAACTCTCCTAAAAGTCTTTTGCTCGAACAGAGGATTGGGGCTATTGATTATGCTTGTTAATTCGCTTGTGCTTTCTATGAATATATGTATATGTCTTTACTGAGTAGAGTTTTTGCAGAATTGGGAATTGGTATTTCGGATTTTTTTGCGTTACTATCTGGTGCTGCTCTTTGGGAAGGTTTTAAGTTTTTTTTTCCGGATCTTAAAAACTACTTCAGTAAGAGACGCAAGGCCAAAGTGATTTTTTACGAAAGCCTTGATGCGGCGTTAAAGGCATCTGACGAGCTATTAGGAAAACTGGAATCGCTGGCAAAGGAGGATTTCGCAACGTTCATAAACACCAAGCATTCCAACAATGCTTCGCCGG